>NZ_JBVJGZ010000008.1:0-3850 GCF_055587025.1 Streptomyces sp. NPDC048600
TCGGCGGCCGTCCCCCCCCCCCCCCCCCCCCCCCCCCCCCCCCCCCCCCCCCCCCCCCCCCCCCCCCCCCCCCCCCCCCCCCCCGCGGCCGTATGTGCCGGACCGGCCGTCAGGCGGTCAGCCGCTTCACGGCCGCCGCCACCCGCTCGTCCGTCGCCGTCATCGCCACGCGGACGAACCGCTCGCCCGCCGTGCCGTAGAAGTCGCCGGGAGCGACCAGGATGCCGCGCTCGGCGAGGTGGGCGACGGTGTCCCAGCAGGACTCGTCGCGGGTCGCCCACAGATAGAGGCTGGCCTCGCTGTGCTCGATCCGGAAGCCGTGCGCGAGCAGGGCGTCGCGCAGGGCCGCGCGGCGGGCGGCGTAGCGCTCGCGCTGCTCCGCCACATGCGTGTCGTCGCCGAGAGCGGCCACCACGGCCGCCTGGGTCGGCGCGGACGTCATCATGCCGCCGTGCTTGCGGATCTCCAGCAGCGGGCCGAGCACAGCCGGGTCACCGGCCAGGAACGCGGCCCGGTAGCCCGCCAGGTTGGAGCGCTTGGACAGCGAGTGCACCGAGACCAGGCCGTCGTACGAGCCGCCGTTGACGTCCGGGTGCAGCACCGAGACCGGGTCGGCCTCCCAGCCCAGCTCCAGATAGCACTCGTCGGAGAAGACCAGCACACCGTGCTCGCGGGCCCACGCGACGATCCGGGTCAGCTCCTCCTTGGAGAGGACCCTGCCGGTCGGGTTGGACGGAGAGTTGAGCCAGAGCAGCTTCAGCCCGGCCGGGTCCAGCTCGGTCGGGTCGTCGTAGACCTCGTACTCCGCGCGCGCCAGCCGGGCGCCGACCTCGTACGTCGGGTAGGCGAGGCGCGGATACGCGACCCTGTCGCCGGGGCCGAGGCCGAGCTGGGTGGGCAGCCAGGCCACCAGTTCCTTGGAGCCGACGATCGGCAGCACATGGCGGTGCGTGACGTCACGGGCGCCCAGCCGGCGCGTCACCCAGCCGGTGAGCGCGTCCCGCAGCTCGGGCGTGCCCCAGACCGTCGGATAGCCCGGGGAGTCGGCCGCGCCGATCAGCGCCTTCTGGATCAGCTCGGGGACCGGGTCGACCGGGGTGCCGACCGACAGGTCGACGATGCCGTCCGGGTGCGCGGCGGCCGTCTTCTTGTACGGCTCCAGCTTGTCCCAGGGGAAGGTGGGAAGGCGGTCGGAGAGAGCGGACACGGGTGCTTGGCTCACTTTCTTGCTACGCCGGGGACGCCTGCCGCGGCCGGGTCGCACGGTCGGCAAACGCCTCGGTCCCGTACGGCGATCAGGACGCTGATCAGGCCGTACGGGACCGAGGCCAGGCCGGTGGGACGGGCCGTCGTCAGCCGTTCTGGGGCGGGAGCGCGGCGATGAAGGGGTGGTCGCGCTCGATCAGACCCAGCTTGCTGGCGCCGCCCGGGGAGCCCAGCTCGTCGAAGAACTCGACGTTCGCCTTGTAGTAGTCCTTCCACTCCTCCGGAGTGTCGTCCTCGTAGAAGATCGCCTCGACCGGGCAGACCGGCTCACAGGCACCACAGTCGACGCATTCGTCCGGGTGGATGTACAAGGACCGCTGGCCCTCGTAGATGCAGTCGACCGGGCACTCCTCGATGCACGCCTTGTCCTTCACGTCGACACAAGGCTGCGCGATGACGTAGGTCACGCTGTCGTTCCTCCTCGATAGGGCGCTGGCGGGCCTCTGCAGGCTCCGCCGCCTGGCGCGCGGGAGCGCGGCGTCGTCGATGCCCGCCCCTAGTATCTCCGTTCTTGGGCATGATCCGAACAGGAGGGGTGAACCGACCCGTGGAAATCTCCGCGACAGGCCGCCTTGAGGTCCGTGTCACCGCTGCTGACGTGGGCAAACGCGTCTCTGTACGACGGTTGAGGGACGCTGGCGACTCGGCAGAGAAATTCACCGACACGGTGGGTGTTCTCACATCATGGGACGACGGTGTGCTCGTGATCACAAAGCGGGACGGCGAGCGTGTCCGGATCGAGGAATCCTCGCTGGTCGCGGGCAAGGTCGTGCCCCCGGCCCCGGCCCGCCGGCGCGGCCCCACCGCCTCCTACGAGGAGCTCGCCCGGGTCTCCTCGCGGGCGTGGCGGCCGGTGGAGAGCGAGCGGCTCGGCGCGTGGGAGCTGCGCGCCGCCGCCGGGTTCACCCGCCGCGCCAACTCGGTGCTGCCGCTCGGGGATCCGGGCCTGCCGCTGGACGACGCCCTCGCGGCCGTACGGCGCTGGTACGGCGACCGCGGCCTGCCCGCCTATGTGCAGACCGCCACCGGCGCCGAGGGCACCCAGGAGCTGCTGAGCGCTGAGCTGGCGGAGCGCGGCTGGGTGCGCGAGGTCAGCGCCGAGCTGTGGATCGGGTCACTGGCACCCCTGGCGGACGTGGGCGAGCCCGGCGGTGTGTCGCTGGCGCGGACCGCCGACGAGGCCTGGCTCGCGCGCTACCAGCGCAAGGGGCTGAGCGAGGTGGCCCTGCGGGTGCTGGGCGGCGGGCCCTCCGTGTGGTTCGCGGCCGTGCCGGGCGAGGGCGGCGTACCCGCGGCGATCGGGCGGCTGGTGGTGGACGGGCGCTGGGCCGGGTTCGCGGCGGTCGAGGTCGACCCCGCGCGGCGGCGCGAGGGGCTGGGCCGGGCCGTGATGGCCGCGCTGGCCCGGCGGGCGCTCGACGAGGGCGCCTCCGCCGCGTGGCTCCAGGTCGAGACCGACAACGTCCCGGCCCGGGCCCTGTACGCCGGCATGGGCTTCGCCGCGCACCACGCCTATCACCACTACCGCGCGCCCGGGGCGGCCGGAGCGGGCCGGTAGGTCTCTCCGGCCTTCCGGCCCGGTTTTCGTGGTTCGCCCGTGGGCCGGACCGTGCGCGCCCCGCGTCGCGCGGCGGCGGCAATGTGCCGTACCGGCCCTAACGATCACCCTGAGAGGGCACCAGCCAGATATGCGTCCCCCCATACCGCCCACCCCCGAGCGTTCCGCCGAGCTGCGCGACCGGTTCACCGAGGAGGCCCGTTCCGAGCGGCCGGATCTGACGCTGCTGTGCCTGCTGGTCGCCGCGCAGGCCGACCGGACGCTGGACGAGACGGGCATGGACGCGGTGCAGGTCGAACTGGACGAGCTCGCCGGACGGCTGCCCTACCGGCCGGGGTCGCCGCACGCCTGGGCGGTGGCCCTGCGGGAGCTGCTCGGCGAGCGGCTCGGGTTCCGCGGGACCCCCTCGGACTACCAGCGGCTGGAGTCGTCCCTGCTGCACGACGTCGTGCGGCGGCGCCGGGGGCTGCCGATCCTGCTGTCCGTGGTGTGGATCGAGGTGGCGCGGCGGGCCGGGGCACCGGTGTACGGGGTGGCGCTGCCGGGGCATTTCGTGGTCGGCCTCGGCCCGACGGGGGCGCAGGTGCTCGTGGATCCGTTCGACGGGGGACGGGTGCTCACGGGGCCCGACGCGGAGCTGCTGGTCGTGGGGGCGACGGGGGCTCCGCTGGAGCCGTCCATGCTGGTGCCCAGCACGCCCCTGGAGGTCGTCTCCCGCATCCTCAACAACATCCGGGTCTGGGCCGCGGCTCGGCCGGAGCGGTCCGATGTGGCGCTGTGGGCGGTGGAGTTGGCCCTGCTGCTGCCCTCGCATCCGGCGAGGCTGCGGTACGAGCGGGGGCAGGTGCTGGTGAAGCGGGGGGAGTTCGTGGCGGGGGCGTTGGAGATGGAGACGTATGCCGAGTTGGTGTCCGTCGTGGACGACGTCTTGGCAGAGCGGGTGCGGGGGGAGGCGTTGTCGGCGAGGGCGTTGCTGAACTGACGCGTGCCGTGGGGTGGCGGGGTGGGGTTGTGCGGGGCGGTGGT
>NZ_JBVJGZ010000008.1:3948-314017 GCF_055587025.1 Streptomyces sp. NPDC048600
GTGGGGTTTGCGCAGTTCCCCGCGCCCCTAAGGGTGGGGGCGGTGCGTTGATCCGTGCCGGGCGGTGGTGGGGTTTGCGCAGTTCCCCGCGCCCCTAAGGGTGGGGGCGGTGCGTTGATCCGTGCCGGGCGGTGGTGGGGTTTGCGCAGTTCCCCGCGCCCCTGAGGCGTGAAGGCCACGGACCTTTGAACGTGCTGGGCGTGGGTGGGTTGCACAGTTCCCCGCGCCCCTTGGGGGGGACGCCCGGGTTTGGTTTGGGCGTCCCCCTTTTTCTTGGGCTCAGGTGGGGTTCGTTTCGATGATTCCTGTGCGTTCGGCCTCGGTCTTGCCTCGTAGGGCCGTGCGGAGGGCGTTGACGACGTCCTGGGGGAGGATGTCGCGCTTGCCGGTGGCCGTTTCGATCTGGACGCCGTCGAAGGTGCTGCCGTAGGCGTCCTTCAGGGCGTCGAGGTCGTAGGTGTCGACGAGCTTGCCGTCGACTGCCTTCACGCCGAGGATCTTCGGCAGCGAGACGGGGCCGAAGTCGATCTTGCGCGCGTCGTCGACCTTGATGGTGACGAGGTCGGAGAGCGCGGGCTCCGCGAACTCCTTCATCATGCGGTCGACCTCGGCGTCGCTGACGGTCGGCTGCCGCGTGGTCGTCGGGACCTTCACGGGCGTGTCCGCCCCGGTCTCCACCTGGGCGCGGAAGGCGTCCTCGACGGCCTGGCCGGCCTGGTCGACGGCGATGCCCTGGCCGGGCTTGCCGTAGACGGCGACGGCCTTGCCGGACGCGAAGCTGATCGTGCCCTCGGTCGCCGAGCCGGAGCCGCCGGCGGCCGCCTCCAGGGCGGACTGGAGCTTCTCCTCGTCGACCGGCATGACCGGCTCGACCGAACGCTCGTTGCCGAACAGCGAGCCGATCACCGAGATCGGGTTGTAGTCGCTGGTGGCGGCCTCGCGGACGGTGGCCTGGGTGTCGAACTGAAGGCCCGCCTGGTCCGGCCTCAGCGCGACCGTGCCGTCGCCGACCGAGAGCTTGAGCGGGCGGACGACCGACTCGCCGAAGGCCTCGTCGAGCTTCTGGACGGCGTCGTCGCGGGTGCCGCCGCCGATGTCCACGCCGAGCACGGTGGTGCCCTTGGGGACGTCGGAGTGGTTCATCAGCAGCCCGGCTCCGTAGGCGACGCCGGTGAGGGCGATCACGCCGCCGCCGAGCAGGACCAGCTTGTTGCGGCCCTTCTTCTTCGGGCGGGCGGGCGCCGCGGCGGGCGCGCTGCGCACCGGCTCGGGCAGCTTCGGCGGGGTGTGACCCAGGGGGGTGTCGGTGGCCGGGCCGGCGAAGTTCTGCGCGGCCGGGGGTACGACGGGGATGCCGCTGGTGACGGTGTGGCCGGAGACGTTGTCGGCCGGGCCGGGGAAGCCGCCGGGCGGCTCGGGGGCCGGCTTCTGCGGGGTGAGGATCGCGGTGTCGTCGCTGAGGCCGCCGCCGGGGCCGGCGTAGGCCGCGCCGGGGGTGCCGTGCGGGGCCGTCCGGCCCGGCCGCGGGGCGCCCGGGGCGCCGTGCACCGGCGGGACGACCGGGCCGTCGCCGGTCACCGGGCCGCCGGTGGGACCCGCGGGGCCCTGCGGGCCGCCCGGTCCTCCGGGACCGCCAGGGCCGCCGTCGAAGCCGCTCGCGCCGCCGGGGCCCTGCGGGCCGCCGGGTGCGTCGGGGCCGCCGTAGCCGGGGCGGGCGCCCTGGGGGCCACGCGGGGCGTTCCCCTGCTCGTGGGCGCGGCCGTTCTGCGCGTTCTCCGAGAAGTACGGCAGGTCGTCGCGGCGCGGCTCCTCGGCGCCGGGGCGGGCGGCGCCGGCCGCCAGGGCCTCGGTGACGTCGAAGGAACCCGTGCCGCCGCCGTGCCCGGGGGCCACCGGGCCGCCGGTCGCGCCGGGCAGGCCGGCGCCGTTGGTGCCGCCGGGTCGGGCGCCGGTCGGCATGCTCACCGAGCCGACGACACCGCCGGGGCGGCCCGCGGCGGGACGCGCGGGGGCGGCCGGGGCCGGGGCCGCGGGAGGCGTGGGCGAAGGGGCGGGCGTGGGGGTGCCGTTGGCGGGGGTGCCGCCCTGACCCGGCTTGCCGCCGCCGGACTTGCGCGGCGCGAACCAGTCGCTCGTCTTCTCCTCCGCGCCCGGCGCGGGCTCGGCGGGAGCCTCGGCGGCCGGAGCGGGAGCGGGACGGGCGGCCGGCTTCGCGGGAGCCTCGGGCTCCTTCGCGGCGGCGGCGCCACCGGTCTCGCCGACGGGCTTGCGCACCACGACCGGCGGGATGGGCCGGGATCCGGGGATGTTGATCCGGATACGGGTGGTCAGCGTGGTCTCGGTCTTGCGTTCCTCCGGCGCGGGCGAACGGCCCGCGTCCGCGCCTGCGTCGGCGACCACGGGGGTGCCGTACGGCGGCGTGCCCGAGGGGTACGCGGCTCCGCCGCGCCCGCTGGACCCAGAGGACGGACTGTCAGTTTCACGACTCAAGGCAGGTTCTCCCGGTTGGCTCCGCCGCCCGTTGCGACCTCACTCTGCTTGGGGGCTTCCCCCCGCCCGAGCCAAGTCGAGCGCTGGGGGACGATCGGCGGCGCGCACCACCATACTGGCCGCCTGTGACGCGCATCCCGCGACCGCAGGGGAAACCCACACGGGACCGACACGCGCGCACGACGGCGAAGCGGTACGTCACTTCCCAAGTCGGGCGGCGGGGCCGCCCGGTTGCCGCCCCTGGACAAGGGTGGCGCAGATCACAGCCACGGCCATGCCGCCGAGCAGGAAGAGGTAGGAGCCACCGCCCGCGGCGAACATGAAGTCCCCTTCCGGGCGGCTGGCGGTGAGCAGGACGACGGCGATCATCCACCCGGCGCCGCTCGCCACGGCGGCGCCGCGGCTCCCGGTGGCCCGGGACGCACCGAGGAACAGCCCGGCCGAGCCCGCGAGCGCGAGGAGCAGCCCGCCGGGGAACCAGCCGGCCTGCACCAGCGCCCCGGCCACGCCGACCACCGCGCCGAGCGCGAAGAGCAGGACATGGAGGGCGATCCGCGCGGCGGAGGGCATGCGCAGCGGCTGCGCGAGCGTGGAGTGGCGGTCGTTCACGGCGTCTCCCCGATCCCGGCGAACAGGTCCTGGTCGTCCCCCTCGGCCCGCTCGCCGCGCACCAACTCGTAGTACTCGTCGGCGAACAGCGGCTGGGCGAGCTCGTTGGAGAGCGCGAAGTAGGGCTCGGCGACCTCGATCTGGGTCGCGTGCGCGCGCATGGCGGCGGCCTTGGCGGCGACATGGCCGGAGCCGTCGACCCGCGCGGTCACCCGCTCCGCGCCGACCACGCCCGGTACGTCGGTGACGGCGGCGCTCTTCTCCCAGGGCAGTTCGGGCAGATCGCCCTGGAGTCGGGCGAAAGCCGCGTCGGCGACATCGCGGGGCACTCGGTTCCAGTAGACGCGCTCGACGGACAGGCCTTCGGCCGCGGCCAGTTCGACCGCCCGCATGGCGACGCGGTGGGCCTGGATGTGGTCGGGGTGGCCGTAGCCGCCGTCGGGGTCGTAGGTGACGAGGACCTGCGGGCGCACCTCGCGAAGGACGTCCAGCAGCTGCCCGGCGGCCTCGTCCACGTCGGCGCGCCAGAAGGCGGCCGGGTGGTCGTTGTCGGGCAGCCCCATCATCCCGGAGTCGCGGTACCGCCCGGCCCCGCCGAGCTGGCGGAAGTCACTGACGCCGAGCGCCGCCATGGCGGCCCGGAGCTCCTGGAGCCGGTACGCCCCGAGGGCGTCTCCGCTCAAATGCCGCAGATCAGCCGGAATGACCTCGCCCAGCTCGCCCAGCGTGCAGGTCACCAGGGTCACCCGCACACCCCGGGCGGCGTACGCGGCCATGGTCGCGCCGTTGTTGATCGACTCGTCGTCCGGGTGCGCGTGCACCAGCAGCAGACGACGCTCGGGCAGTTCCGTCATGGGGCCACCCTACGAGGCGGGCGGCGGGGGCTCAGAACTTGATGCTGCCGATCATGCTGGCAACGTTGGTCGTCAGCTCGCTGATCGTGGGGGCGATCGTCGAGGAGGCCAGGTAGAAGCCCAGGAGCATGCAGATGACTGCGTGCCCGGCCTTCAGTCCCGACTTCTTGATCAGGATGAAGACGATGATCGCCAGCAGCACCACCGCCGAAATCGAGAGTGCCACGGCGGTTCACCTCCAGTCAGAAGCAGTCGACAGAGCGGGCCAACGCGTAAACCCATACAGGAGCCAGCAGGTTCATACCCACACAGCGTTAGTGATCATAGCTATGAGTGTGTGCGCATCGCTGGGCGCACAGGTGCGCAAGGGAGCGCATGGCCAATCATCGCCAATAGGGTCGGGTCATGACGACCGAGCCTGCTGACTCCTTCCCCCGACGGCACGCCCGCACCCAGCGGTTCACGCTCGGCGCGCCGCGTTCCTTCACCGTGGCGCCCGACGGTTCCCGGGTCGCGTTCCTGCGGTCGGCCTCCGGCACCGACCGGGCCAACTCCCTCTGGGTGCTGGACCTGGCGGACGGCCGGGAGCATCTCGCCGCCGACCCCCGTGCCCTGCTGGGCGGCGGCGAGGAGCGGCTGTCGCCCGAGGAGCGGGCGCGGCGCGAGCGCAGCCGGGAGGGCGGGGCCGGGATCGTCGGCTACGCCACCGACAGGACGCTGGAGTTGGCCGCCTTCACGCTGTCGGGCCGGCTGTTCGCGGCCGAACTGCGGGCCGGCACGACGCGTGAACTGCCCGTCGCCGGGCCGGTGATCGACCCCCGGCCCGCCCCCGACGGCCGTCTGGTCGCCTATGTCGCGGGCGGTGACCTGCGGGTCGTGGGCGCGGAGGGCGAGGACGACCGGGTGCTGGCGGCCGCCGAGGCGGACGGCGTGTCGTACGGGCTCGCCGAGTTCGTCGCGGCGGAGGAAATGGGGCGTTCGCGCGGTTTCTGGTGGTCCCCGGAGTCGGACCGGCTGCTGGTCGCCCGGGTGGACGACACGCCGGTGCGGCGCTGGTGGATCTCCGACCCGGCCCAGCCGGAACGTGACCCACAACACGTGCCGTACCCGGCGGCCGGCACCGCCAACGCGGAGGTCCGGCTGTTCGTGTTCGGCCTCGACGGGGCCCGCACCGAGGTCGCCTGGGACCGGGCCCGGTACCCCTATCTCGCGCATGTGCACTGGTCAGATGCCGGTGCACCGTTGCTCCTGGTACAGGCCAGGGACCAGCGCAGCCAGCTGTATCTGGCCGTGGACCCGGACACCGGCGCGACCCGGATGGTGCACGCCGACGAGGACTCGATTTGGCTTGATCTTTTCGCCGGGGTGCCCGGCTGGTCGCCCTCCGGGCAGCTCGTGCGGATCGCCGACGAGGGGGGCGCGCGGGTGCTGGCGGTCGGCGAACGGCCGCTCACCGGGGCTCAGTTGCATGTCCGGGCGGTCCTCGACGTGGGGGCCGACGACGTGCTGGTCTCGGCCTCGGCCGGGGAGGGCGCGGTGAACCCGGAGATCGGCGAGGTCCATGTCTACCGGGTCAACGAGCTCGGCGTGGAGCGTGTCTCCGAGGAACCCGGCGTGCACTCGGCCGTGCGCTCCGGGGGCGTGACCGTGCTGGTGTCGGCGACGCCGGACCGGCCGGGCTCCCAGGTGCGGGTGCTGCGGGACGGGAAGCAGTGCGCGACCGTCACCTCGTACGCCGAAGACCCCGGTCTGTCCCCGCGCATGGTCCTCACTCAGGGGGGCGCACGGCGCATCCCGTGCGCCCTGCTCATGCCCACGGACCACGACGGGGTCACTCCCCTGCCGGTCCTCCTCGACCCCTACGGCGGTCCGCACGGACCCCGGGTGGTCGCCGCGCACAACGCGCATCTGACCTCGCAGTGGTTCGCCGACCAGGGCTTCGCGGTGCTCGTCGCCGACGGGCGGGGCACGCCCGGCCGTTCGCCCGCCTGGGAGAAGGGAGTCCACCATGCCTTCACGGCCTCCCTGGACGACCAGGTGGAGGCCCTGCACGCCCTGGCAGGCTCCCATCCGCTGGACCTGTCCCGGGTGGCCGTCCGCGGCTGGTCGTACGGCGGCTGGCTCGCGGCGCTGGCCGTGCTTCGCCGCCCCGACGTCTTCCACGCGGGCATCGCCGGGGCCCCGGTGACCGACTGGCGGCTGTACGACACCCACTACACCGAGCGCTACCTCGGCGACCCCGCCGCCGAACCGGCGGTCTACGCCGCCAACTCCCTCGTCACCGACGAGGGCCTGTCCGCACCCGCCGAGCCGCACCGGCCGCTGATGATCGTGCACGGGCTCGCCGACGACAACGTGGTCGTCGCCCACGCCCTGCGGCTGTCCTCCGCCCTGCTCGCGGCCGGCCGCCCGCACGAGGTACTGCCGCTGTCCGGGGTGACCCATATGACCCCGCAGGAACAGGTCGCCGAGAACCTGCTGCTCCTCCAGGTCGACTTCCTCAAGCGCTCCCTCGGCCTGGCCTGACACGCCGACGGGCCGGGGTGACATGGTGCACCCCGGCCCGCTTTACGGCACCCGCACGGCCGTACGCTGTTCAGCCTCGCGCGTCCGTATATCGGAATCGCGTCGGTCGAGTTGCCTGCGTGTTACTCCGGCTCCCCCGGTTCCCGGGGCGGTGCGGCCGGCCCGCCTCCGTGCTCGCCGGGCGGCTCGGCCGGCCAATTCCCCTTTCCCACCTGCCCGTTCTCCGGCCGCGGCGGTTCCTTTCCCGGTTCCTCCGGCGGTACCACCTGTTTCTCCTCCGCGAACAGGCAGGCCGAGTCGTGGGCGGCCGGGCCGCCGGGGGCGGTCAGGTGGGGCGGGACCGCCAGGAGGGGGACCTCCTCGGCGCAGCGGGGCTGGGCCTTGAAGCAGCGGGTACGGAAGCGGCAGCCCGACGGGATGTTCGTCGGGGAGGGCACGTCTCCCGCGAGGATGATCCGCTCCCGGTGCTCGCGCGCCTCCGGGTCGGGGACCGGGACCGCGGAGAGCAGTGCCTGTGTGTAGGGGTGGGTGGGGTGGTCGTAGATCTCGGCGTCCCGGCCGATCTCGACGATGCGGCCCAGGTACATCACCCCGACCCGGTCGGAGATGTGCCGGACGATCGACAGGTCGTGCGCGATGAAGACGTAACTGAGCTCGAACTCCGCCTGGAGCCGGTCCAGCAGGTTGATGACCTGGGCCTGGACGGAGACGTCCAGCGCGGAGACCGGCTCGTCGGCGACGATCACCTCGGGGCGCAGCGCCAGGCCGCGCGCGATGCCGATGCGCTGGCGCTGACCTCCGGAGAACTGGTGCGGATAGCGGTTGATGTACTCGGGGTTCAGGCCGACCACGTCCAGCAGGTCCTGCACCCGCTTGCGCCGGTCGCCCTTCGGCGCCACCTCGGGGTGGATCTCGTACGGCTCCCCGATGATGTCGCCCACCGTCATACGGGGGTTGAGGGAGGTGTACGGGTCCTGGAAGACCATCTGGATGTTGCGGCGGACCGCCTTGAGGGCCTTGCCGGACAGTCTGGAGATGTCCTCGCCCTTGTAGCGGATCTCGCCCGCGGTCGGCTTCTCCAGGTGGACCAGCATCTTGGCGACCGTGGACTTGCCGCAGCCCGACTCCCCCACGATGCCCAGGGTCTCGCCCTTGTGCAGGGTGAAGTCCACCCCGTCGACGGCCTTGACCGCGCCGATCTGCTTCTTGAAGAGGATGCCCTGGGTGAGCGGGTAGTGCTTGACGAGCCCGCTCACCTCGATGATCGGCTCAGCCATCGATGCACTCCCTCCAGAAGTGGCACGCGCTCTCCCGTTCCTCGTTCACCTCGTACAGCGGCGGTACGTCGGTGCGGCACACGTCCTGGGCCATCGGGCAGCGCGGGTTGAAGGCGCAGCCGGGCGGGATGCTCAGCAGGTTGGGCGGCAGGCCCTTGATCGCGTACAGCTCCTGGCCCTTCTGGTCCAGGCGCGGGATGGAGTCGAGCAGACCCCTGGTGTAGGGGTGGGCGGGGGCCTTGTAGATGTCGTGGACGGGCGCCTGCTCGACGATCCGGCCCGCGTACATCACCGCGATGCGGTCGGCCACGTCGGCGACGACTCCGAGGTCGTGGGTGATCAGGATGAGCCCCATGTTGAGCTCGCGCTGGAGCTCGGCGAGCAGGTCCATCACCTGGGCCTGCACGGTGACGTCGAGGGCGGTGGTCGGCTCGTCGGCGATGATCAGGGCGGGCTCCAGGGCCAGCGCCATGGCGATCATGATGCGCTGGCGCATACCGCCGGAGAACTGGTGGGGGTACTGGCGGACCCGCTCCTTGGCGGCCGGGATGCGCACCCGGTCCATCAGCTCCACGGCCTTGGCCCGCGCGTCCTTGCGCGACATGCCCCGGTGCACCACGAACATCTCGCCGAGCTGGTCGCCCACGGAGAGCACGGGGTTCAGCGAGGACAGCGCGTCCTGGAAGATCATCGCCATCTCCGCGCCGCGGATCTTCCGCCGTTCCTCCTCCTTCAGCTTGAGCAGGTCCCTGCCCTGGAAGAGGATCTCGCCGCCGGCGATCCTGCCCGGCGGAATGTCGAGGATGCCCATGACGGCCTGGGCGGTGACGGACTTGCCGGAGCCGGACTCGCCGAGCACGGCGAGGGTCTCACCGGCGTCGACGGAGTAGGTGACGCCGTTGACGGCCTTGGCGATGCCGTCCCGGGTCTTGAACTCCACGTGCAGGTCGCGCAGTTCCAGCAGCATGCCGCCGTCACCTCAGCTTCGGGTCGAGGGCGTCGCGCACCGCGTCGCCGAGCATGATGAAGGCCAGGACGGTGACGGCCAGCGCGCCGGAGGGCCACAGCAGCGCGTGCGGGGCGTTGCGGACGTAGGGCGAGGCGGCGGAGATGTCGATGCCCCAGGACACGCTCGGCGGCTTCAGACCGACGCCGAGGTAGGACAGCGTCGCCTCCAGCGAGATGTAGGTGCCCAGCGCGATGGTCGCCACGACGATGACCGGCGCCACCGCGTTGGGTGTGATGTGCCGCAGCAGCATCCGGGAGCTGGAGGCGCCGAGGGCGCGGGCGGCCTGGACGTAGTCGTTCTGCTTGGCGGTGATCACCGAGCCGCGGGCGATACGGGAGATCTGCGGCCAGCCCAGCAGCACCATGAAGCCGATGACCGGCCAGATGGTGTTGCTGGTGACCACCGACAGCAGCACCAGACCGCCGAGGACGACCGGGATGGCGAAGAAGATGTCGGTGACACGGGACAGGACCGAGTCCCAGCCGCCGCCGAAGAAGCCCGCGAGGCCGCCGAGCACCGAGCCGAGGATCGCGACGCCGAGCGTGGCGAGGACGCCGACCGAGACGGACGTACGGGCGCCGTAGACGGTACGGGTGTAGACGTCGCAGCCCTGGCCGTCGAAGCCGAAGGGATGGCCGGGCTGGGAGCCCTGCTGCGCCTTGGCGAGGTCGCACTGGAGCGGGCTCATCCAGGTGATGGCGCCCGGCCACAGCGAGATGAAGACCAGGAAGAGGATGACCAGGCCGGCGATGATGAAGACCGGGTTGCGGCGCAGGTCGTGCCAGGCGTCGGACCACAGGCTGCGCGGTTTTCCGGCGGGGCCGGTGCCCAGCGGGCCGCCAGGTGTCTTCTCCAAGGTCTCGGCCTCTTCCGCGGCGAGGTCCATGCCACCTCCCGCCCCCGCGCCGGAGATGGCCCGGCCGCCGTCGTACTGCTCAGGCATAGCGGATCCTCGGGTCGAGTACGGCGTACAGGAGGTCGACGAGCAGATTGGCGATCAGGAAGACCAGCACGAGGATCGTCACGAAGCCGACGACGGTCTGGGTGTTCTGCCGGACGATGCCCTGGTAGAGCTGGTAGCCGACGCCGTGGATGTTGAAGATGCGCTCGGTGACGATCGCGCCGCCCATCAGGGCGCCGATGTCGGCGCCGATGAAGGTGATCACCGGGATCAGGGAGTTGCGCAGCAGGTGCCGGACCGTGACCCGGCGCCGGGGCAGGCCCTTGGCGACGGCGGTGCGGACGTAGTCGGAGCGCCGGTTCTCCGCGATCGAGGTGCGGGTGAGCCGGGTGACGTACGCCAGCGAGACGGACGCCAGGACGAGGCCGGGCACGATCAGCTCGTCGAAGGGGGCCTCGGAGGAGACCGACGGGCTGATCCAGCCCCACTCGACGCCGAGCAGCAGCTGGAGCAGCAGACCGGTGACGAAGGTGGGGACGGAGATGACGACGAGCGTGCCGACCAGGACCGCGGTGTCGACGGGCCGCCCCCGGCGCAGACCGGTGATCACGCCGAGGGAGATGCCGATGACGATCTCGAAGAGGATCGCGACGATCGTGAGCCGGATGGTGACGGGGAACGCCGACGCCATCAGCTCGGTGACTTCCTGGCCGTTGAACGCGGTGCCGAAGTCGCCGGTGAAGATGTTGCCCATGTAGGTCAGGTATTGCTGCCACAGGGGCTTGTCGAGACCGAACTCCTTCTCCAGCTGTGCCGCGGTGGCGGGGTCGCACTGCCGCTCACCGCACAGGCCCGCGATGGGGTCGCCCATCACGTTCACCATCACGAAGATCAGCAGCGTGGCCCCGATGAACACCGGGATCATCTGGAGCAGCCGCCTCAGGACGTAGCGCCCCATGACGGGTCAGCTCACCTTGATCTCGTCGTAGACCGGCACGGAGAACGGGTTGAGTTTGACGTTCGAGAGCCGCTCCGAGTAGCCGGCCGAGCCGTTCTGGTACCAGAGCGGGATCGCGGCCATGTTGTCGCGGACGACGGCCTCCGCCTGCTGGAAGGTCTGGATGGCCTTGCCCTGGTCGGTCTCGGCGTTGGCCTGGTCGACGAGGCTGTCGAACTCCTTGTTGCTCCACTTGCCGTCGTTGGACGAGGCGTTGGTGTAGTAGAGCGGCTGGAGGAAGTTCTGGATCAGCGGGTAGTCCATCTGCCAGCCGGCCCGGAACGGTCCGCTCATCTTCTGGTCGGTGATCTGGCTGCGGAAGTCGGCGAAGGTGCCGACCGGGTTGCCCACACACGCCTTGGTGTTGCCGAGGGCGTTGTTGATGGAGTTGCAGACCGCGTCCACCCACTGCTTGTGGGAGCCGGTGTCGGCGTTGTAGGTGATCTTCACCTGGCCGCCGGGCAGTCCGCCGCCCTCCTCGATGAGCTTCTTCGCCTCCGTCGGGTTGTACTTGCAGGCGTCCCCGCACAGGCCGTCCTGGAAGCCGCCGTCCTTGCCGAGGACGGGCGAGGTCCAGTCGGTGGCGGGGGTGCGGGTGTTCTGGAAGATCGTCTTGGTGATCTGGTCCCGGTTGATCGCCATGGACAGTCCGGTGCGGACCTTCTGCGAGCCCGAGGTGTTCCACTCCGGGTCGTAGAACGGGAAGGCGAGGGTCTGGATGATGCCGGCCGGGGTGTTGAGATAACGGTCGCCCAGGTCGTTCTGGACGTTGGCGAGCTGGGCGGCCGGCACGTCGTCGACCAGGTCCAGGTTGCCCGCGAGCAGATCGGTGTAGGCGGTGTTGTTGTCCGTGTAGACCTTCAGGTCCACGCCGCCGTTCTGCGCCTTGTCGTCGCCCGGGTAGTCGTCCCACTTACGAAGGGACATCTGCGAGCCCTTCTGGTACGAGTCGATCGTGTAGGGCCCGTTCCCGACGGGCTTGCTCAGCCAGGCGTCGTGGTCGTCGAAGAACGACTGCGGCAGGGGGGCGAAGGCGGGGTAGCCGAGGGTGTCGGGGAAGGTGGAGAACTTCTGGGTCAGTTTGACCGTGAAGGTCTGCGGGTTGACCACCTTCAGGCCGGACAGGGTGTCGGCGCTCTGCGCGCTGCCGTCCTCGGGGTGGACCTTGTCGTAGCCCTCGATGTAGCCGAAGAAGTAGGCGTTCTTCTGGTTGTTCTTCAGGCTGGCGCCGTAGTTCCAGGCGTCGACGAAGGACTCGGCGGTGACCTTCTCGCCGTTGGAGAAGGTCCAGCCGCTCTTGACGGTGATGGTGAAGGTCTGCGAATCGGTGGTGTCGATCTTCTCGGCGAGCATGTCCTCGGCCGCGCCCGTCTCGGGGTTGTACCGCTTCAGGCTGCGGAAGATCATGTCGAGCACCTTGCCGCCCTGCACCTCGTTGGTGTTGGCCGGCTCCAGCGGGTTCTGCGGGTCGCCCCAGGACGCGCTGAGCACCGCGCCGGAGTCGGCGCTGCCGCCGCCGTCGTCCCCGTCTCCTCCGCAGGCCGTCGCCGCGAGGACTACCGCCGCGGCGCATGCTGTCCACTTGACGTGCGTGGCTCCGCGCATGGAGTGCCTCCTCGTGAATGCGCTGTTGTGCGCTGTGCCGCCAGCACCGAAGCACTGACCCGTCATCGGCCAATATCGGACGAAATTATACAAAGCGCACACGCAAGGGGCTCTTTGGGCGACGCGGCTCCCCCTGATGCCATACACGTGTCGTTCACCGGGCAATAACCCGGGATTTCTGTACTGACTGACGGGACAGCAGGCAGACTGCCCGGATGGTTGATCGTTCCTTCGCCGATCTGGAGCTCGCACGGCTGTACGACGCCCTGAATCCGTGGGGGCCCTGCGACGACTTCTATCTGGACCTGGTGATGACCGCGCCGGCCGTGCTGGACGTCGGCTGCGGGACCGGGAGGCTGCTGCGCGGGGCCCGCGCGGCGGGGCACACGGGCCGGCTGACCGGGCTCGACCCGGCGGCGGCGATGCTGGTGCAGGCGCGTGGCGCCGCGCCGGACGTGGAGTGGGTGCTGGGCGACTTCGAGTCGAGCCGGTGGCGTGCGGAGTTCGAACTGGCCGTGATGACCGGGCACGCCTTTCAGGAACTGCTCGGGGACGAGGACGTGCGGCGGGTCCTCGCGGGGGTGCGGCAGGCTCTGGCGCCTCGGGGGCGGTTCGTCTTCGAGACGCGTAATCCGGCGGCGCGGGCGTGGGAGGAGTGGACGCCGGAGCGGGTGCACGGGGTCGCCGGGCCGGACGGGTCGGCGGTCGAGGTGCGGCACGAGGTCGTGGGGCCGGTGCGCGGGGACCGGGTGACGTTCACGGAGACGTTCGTGGGGGCTCGGTGGGAGCGGGCCCGTGTCAGCCGGAGCACGTTGCGGTTTCTTGCCGCGGAGGCGGTGGACGCGTTGTTGGGGGCGGCGGGGTTTCGGGTTGTGGCGCGCTACGGGGACTGGGGGCGGGGGGTGTTTGTCCCTGGCTCCAGCCGGGAGATCGTGACGGTGGCGGAAGTGGTGTGAGGGCAGCTCTTGCCGAGGGCTGGGGGGGGAGGGCCGGTGGCCCTGAGTGCCTTGGCGCGGCGTCGTGGTGGTTTTCGCGCAGTTCCCCGCGCCCCTGAAGATCCCTGCGGCCCTGAGTGTGCCGGCTCGACGCCGTGGTGGGTGTTTGCGCAGTTCCCCGCGCCCCTGAGAAGCAGGGCGGTGTTCCCCGCGTGCCCCTGGGATGTGCGGCGCCGTCGTGGCTGATCGCGCAGTTCCCCGCGCCCCTAGAAGCAGGGCGGCGTTCCCCGCGGCTCTGAGCCGTGCGGCGGCGTCGTGGCTGATCGCGCCGTTTCCCGCGCCTCTGAGAAGCAGGGCGGCGGAAAGCACGGCGCCGCGCCACCAAGGGGATGGTGGCGCGGCGGCGGGGGTGTTACTTGGAGTCGGTGTCGGGGTCCGACTCGAGGGCCTTGAGGGCCGGGTCGAGGACGATGTCCTCGCCCTGGGAGGCCGTGGTCGGGTCCTCCGGGAAGTGGCAGGCCGTGAGGTGGCCGGCGCGGTTGCCGGAGAGCTGGACCAGCGGGGGCTCCTCCGTGGCGCACTTGTCCTGCGCCTTCCAGCAGCGGGTGCGGAAGCGGCAGCCGGACGGCGGGTGGATCGGCGAGGGCACGTCACCGGAGAGACGGATGCGCTCGCGCTGCTCCGCGTCGTCCGACACGTTCACCTCGGGCACCGCCGAGAGCAGCGCGTGGGTGTACGGGTGACGCGGCTGGTTGTAGATCGAGTCCCGGTCGCCGACCTCGACGACCTTGCCGAGGTACATCACCGCGACGCGGTGCGAGAAGTGCCGCACGATCGCCAGGTCGTGCGCGATGAAGACGAACGCGATGCCGAGCTCGTCCTGCACCTTCTTCAGCAGGTTGACGACCTGCGCCTGGATCGACACGTCGAGCGCGGAGACCGGCTCGTCGGCGACGATCAGCTTCGGGTTCAGGGCGAGCGCGCGGGCGACGCCGATGCGCTGGCGCTGACCGCCGGAGAACTCGTGCGGGAAGCGGTTGTAGTGCTCGGGGTTGAGACCGACCAGCTCCAGCAGCTCACGGACCTTGTTCTCACGGCCGCCCGCGGGGTTGATCCCGTTGACCTCCATCGGCGACTTGATGATCGTGCCGACGGTTTGCCGCGGGTTCAGCGAGGAGTACGGGTCCTGGAAGATCATCTGGATCTCGGACCGCACCGGGGCGATCTGCCGACGCGAGGCGTGGGTGATGTCCCGCCCGGCGTAGGTGATCTGGCCGGCCGTCGGCTCCAGCAGACGGGTGATCAGCCGGCCCGTGGTCGACTTGCCGCAGCCGGACTCGCCGACCAGGCCCAGGCTCTCGCCGACGCCGACGCTGAGGTCGACACCGTCGACGGCCTGCACCGCGCCGACCTTGCGCTTGATCGGGAAGCCACCGTAGATCGGGAAGTGCTTCGTGAGGCCCTTGACCTCGAGAAGCGTCTCCGGGGCGGTGGTCTCCTTGCGGCCCTGCTGTGCGGGGAGGGTGAGGTTCTCGCTCATGATTCGTCTCTCCCTAGCGCAGCCGGGGCTGGATCTCGTCGATGAAGATGGCCTGCTTCTGCTCGGCCGTCAGGTGACACGCGGCGGCACGGCCGTCGGCCAGCGCGGGCCGGGTCGTGGTGCACAGACCGCCCGCGACCTTGTCCGTGAAGCCGCAGCGGGGGTTGAAGCGGCAGCCGGACGGCGGGTTGAGCAGGGACGGCGGGGTGCCCGGGATCGGCGTCAGCTCGGTGTTGATGTCGCCGTCGAGACGCGGCATCGAGCTGAGCAGGCCCCAGGTGTAGGGGTGCTGCGGCGTGCCGAGCACCTCCTTGACGCTGCCGCGCTCCACCGCGCGGCCGGCGTACATCACGAGCAGGTCGTCGGCCATGTTGGCGATGACGCCCAGGTCGTGGGTGATGAAGATGATCGCGGAGCCGAACTCCTGCTGGAGGTCCTTGAGCAGGTCCAGGATCTGGGCCTGCACGGTCACGTCGAGCGCGGTGGTCGGCTCGTCGGCGATCAGCAGCTCGGGGTCGCACATCAGGGCCATGGCGATCATGGCGCGCTGGCGCATACCGCCGGAGAACTGGTGCGGGTAGTCGTCGAAGCGCACCTTGGGCTGCGGGATACCGACCTTCTCCAGCATCTGGATGGCGCGGTCCTTGGCCTCCTTCTTGGAGGCGCCCATGTGCTTCATGTACGGCTCGGACAGCTGCCGGCCCACCGTGTAGTACGGGGACATCGCGGTCAGCGGGTCCTGGAAGATCATCGCCATCTTGTTGCCGCGGAGCTTCTCCAGCTCGCGGTCGGTGGCGGTGACGAGTTCCTGGCCGTCGAGGATGATCTCACCGTCGACGGTGGTGGAGCGGGGGTTGTGCAGGCCGAGGACCGTCAGGTTGGTGACGGACTTTCCGGAGCCGGACTCGCCGACGATACCCAGGGTCTTGCCGCGCTCGATATCGAAGGACAGGCCGTCGACCGCCTTGACGATGCCGTCCTCGGTGGAGAACTGCACCCGCAGGTCACGGACCGAGAGGAAGCTCTCGGGCCCGGTCGGGGCCGGGGCGTCCTCGGTCTTGGTCAGTGTGGTCACGGTGGTTGGTTCTTCCTAGGAGAGCCGGACGCGCGGGTCGATCCAGGCGTACGCGATGTCGGTGAGGATGTTCAGGAGCAGGATGAAGAAGGCTCCGACGAGCATCACGCCCATGGTGAGCGGGAGGTCCTTGGTGACGGCACCCTGTACGGCGAGCTGGCCGATTCCCTGGAGCGAGAAGGTCAGCTCGGTGACCACGCCACCGCCGAGCAGGGCGCTGATGTCGATGCCGAGCACGGTGACGATCGGGATGAGCGAGCCGCGCCAGGCGTAACGGAAGAATACGTACTTGCTCGACATGCCCTTCGCGCGGGCGGTGCGCACGTGCTCCTCGGCGAGCTGCTCGATGAGCGAGGCGCGCGCCATACGCGTGTACTGCGCGGTGAAGATGGTCGCCATCACGAGCATCGGGATCCACAGGCCGGCCAGCCAGCCGAACGGGTCCTCCGTGAAGGGGACGTACTTGGGGAACTCCGCCCAGCCGGTGCTGTACACGAAGATCAGCATCACGATCGGGCCGAGGAAGTAGATCTGGAACGAGCTGAGCACCATGGAGGTGCCGGTGGCGATCTTGTCGAGCGCCGATCCGCGCTTGTACGCGGAGATCATGCCCGCGCCGATACCGATGGTCAGGAAGACCAGGATCGCGCCGACGGTCAGCGACAGGGTCAGCGGGAAGCGGTCCTTGATGGTGTCCCAGACCATGTCGCCGGAGTAGAACGACTGGCCGAGGCAGGGCGCCTCACAGTGGCCGGTGGGGAAGTCGCGGCCCGTCACGATGCCGGACATGAAGTCCCAGAACTGCTGCGCGATCGGCAGATTGAGGCCGAGGGCCTCGCGGATGTCCTCGAGTCTTGCCGGGGAGCAGTCCTTGCCACAGGCCAGGGAGGCGTAGTCGGATGGCGCGGCGACGAAGAGGAAGAAGGTGGCGGCACCGATGAGGAACAAGGTGACGACGGCACCGACGAAGCGCCGGAGAATGAACTGAAGCATGGCGGGGTGGCTGCTCTCTGCGACAGACGGTGGACGGGTTCACGGATCCGCGGGAGTGCGCTCCGCCTGGTGCGCACTCCCGCGATCAGCCGTAGAGAGTTACGACTTCAGGAACAGCTGGGTCACGTCGATGTAGCTCGACTCGGTGCTGTAGCGGGCACCGCCGACGTTCGAACCGAACAGCTGGAACTGCTTGGTGTACCACAGCGGAGCGGCCGGGTTGACCTTCTCCATGATGTAGTGGTGCGCCTCTTCCCAGGTCTTGGCGGCCTCGGTCGGCTCCTGGGTCAGGGCCTTGTTGATCAGCTCCTGGACCTTCGGGTCCTTGATGTGCGAGTAGTTCGAGCCGCCGTCGGCGACCTGGTCACCGTCGTAGATCGGGGTGACGACCGTACCGGCGGACGGCCAGTCCTGGCCCCAGCCCGTGATGTAGACGTCGTACGGGTTGGCGAGCTTGCCGATCTGCTCGTAGTAGCTCGCCGCGTCGATCTCCTTGGCGACGACGTCGATGCCGACCTTCTTCAGGGCGTCCTCGACGGCGACCTTGCGCTTCTGGCCGGCCTCGGAGTTCGAGTAGGCGAAGACGAGCTTCTTCTCGGCGGCCGGAACGCCCTTCAGGAGCTCCTGGGCCTTGGCGATGTTGCCCTGCGGCGCCTTCAGACGGCCGAAGGGGTCGTACGTGGCCTCGTAGCCCGGCAGCGTCGGGGCGAACAGGTTCGGGGCCACGTCGCCACCGTAGGCGCCACCCTCACCGGCGATGAGGGACTTGGAGTTCATCGCGTAGGCGACGGCGTCACGGACGGTCTTGTTCTTGACCCGGTCCAGGTTGAAGGTCAGCTGCATGACGTAGGGCTGGTAGCCCTTGATCGTGCGCTTGTTGACCGCCGGGTTGGAGATGACGTCCTGGATCTGGGTGGAGTCGACCGAGCCGGTGAACTGGATCGAGCTCTTGGCCTCGCCCTGGTCGGAGATCAGACGCTTGGTCTGGGTCGACTCGGTGACACCGAACTGGAAGTCCCAGCCGTCCACGTACTGGTGACGCACGGCGTCGGTCTTGGCGTCCCAGTTCTCGTTCTTGACGAGCTTGAGGGCCTTGCCGATCTTGTACTCGGAGATCTTGTACGGGCCGGTCGCGACCGGGGCCTTGTCGTACCGCTCCTTGGTGTCGGTCTTCTCCGGGACGATGGAGTAGCCCGGCATCGCCAGCGTCTGCGGCAGGTCGGGGCGCGCCTTGTCGAAGTGGAAGACGACCGTCTTCTCGTCCGGGGTCTCCAGGACGGTGTCCGGCAGGTGCTTCTTGCCGAAGCCGCCGTCGGGCAGCGCGGCACGGTAGTCGGCGCCGCTCAGCCAGTTCTGCAGGTACGTCGGGCCGTCGAAGATGAACTTCGCGTAGGTGCGCTCGACGGTGTGACGGATGTCGGCCGAGGTGATCTCGTTGCCGTTCTGGTCCTTGACGCCGTCCTTCAGCGTGTAGGTCCAGGTCTTGCCGCCGTCGGAGGACTTGCCGGCGTCGGTGGCGAGGTCACCGACGACCGAGACGTTGCCCTTGCCGTCCTCCTTGAAGTTCGTCAGCCCGCGGAAGAGCAGGTTGGCGACCTGGCCGGCGTCGGAGACGTAGATCTGGCCCGGGTCGAGGTGGGACAGGCCCGCCTCCTGGTAGGCGATGATCGTGCCGCCGGGCTTGGCACCCGGGACCTCCGCGGCCGGACCGGTGGAGGCCGCGGCGTCCGCGTAGACGACCGCGTTGGACTGGCTGGCCGCCTCCTTCTGGTCCTTCTTGGAGTCCTTGTTGGAGCTCGAGCCCTTGTTCTCCGAGCAGCCGGTGAGCGCGAGGGAGCCGGCCGCGATGGCGACGACTATGGCACGCGCTCTGCGCGAGGTGAGCTTCATAGCGGTGAATGCACCTACCTGTCGGTTGTATTCCATGAGTACTGCCTGACGCGGCTGGTAGGCCGACGCGGGGGCGGCAGCCACCCCCCACCAAAGGACGCTTTACCGCCCGGACTTGGGGTCGAAGGCATCCCGGACCGAGTCTCCGAGGAGATTGAAGGCCAGGATGAAGATCACCAGCGCCACACCCGGGAAGAACATGAACGCGGGGTCCTGTTCCGTGTAGCGGGCGCCGGCGGCGAACAGCCGTCCCCAGTCCGGGGTCGGCTCGACGAAGCCGACGCCCGCGAAGGACAGGAACGCGATGGTGAGGATCGTGCTGGGCAGCTGGTACGTGAACTGCACCAGGATCGGGGAGACGATGTTCGGCAGGATCTCCTTGCGGACGATCCGCCAGGGCGAGGCTCCCGCGACCTTGGCCGCCTCCACGAACTCACGTTCACGCAGAGACAGCACGGTCGACCGGACGAGGCGGGACATGCCCATCCAGCCCAGCACCCACAGCACGATCAGGATCGCCAGCGCCCGGAAGTATGTGGGCGTCTCCTCCCGCGGGTCCACGAAGAACGCGGTCACCACGGGCATGAAGGCGATGAAGAACAGCTGCGAGGGGAAGGACAGGAAGAAGTCCGTGGCCCGGCCGAGCCAGTAGTCGACCTTGCCGCCGAAGTAGCCGCCGACGAGGCCGATGAAGATACCGGTGACCATGAGGAGCACGGTCACACCGAGGGCCATGAAGAGCGAGGTGCGCATGCCGTACATGAGCATCGCGAACAGGTCCCGGCCGTACTGCGGCTCGACGCCGAACCAGTGGGAGCCGGAGACGCCGCCGAAGTAGCCGAGCGGCAGACCGAACTCGTCGAGGATCGGCTTGTCCGCGTACGTCGGGTCCTGGCCGTACAGCGTGTACGGGTCGGTGCCGCTGAGCTTGACCAGCAGCGGCGCGGCGAGCGCGGCGACAAAGAAGAAAATCACTATGGCCGCGCAGACCATACCTGTACGGTCACGCTTGAAGCGCTGCCACATCAACTGGCCGGGGGAACGACCCTCAAGCTTCTGCTCACCCTTGGCGACTTCGGAGGTCGCCTCGAGCTCAGGGTCCAAGGCGACCGCGGACCCGGAGCCCTCGGCCTTCGTCGGACTGGTCATGTGTGTTCTTCCCCCGGGGGGTTGGAGAGTCGAGCGCAGCACAGATACCGGCAGGTTCTGTGGTTTGGGGGAACTTTCGCCAAGTGCATCAACGCGCGTCAAGGGCGGAAGACATAGGGATCTCCCTAAGCGCAAATTTTTGAGCAAAAATTGCGAAGATTGACACCTGGTCGCGCTTGACAGGTGAGATGGCATTCAGGCATTTCGGACATACAGGCAGGGATTTTTGTTTACATGTCCGAAACTTGATCGCCGGGTCTCCGATATCCGAACAGGCCCCGACGAGGCTCCGACGGTGGCCTGAACACCCCCCTTGAACATCCCGTGGGTCGCGCCCCGGACGCCCCGCCGGCATCTCCCCCCTCACTTCCCCGATCCGCCCGCGGGCATGCCGAGGACCCGGCTCTCCCTCGACGGGGAACCGGGTCCGGGGCCAACGCCCCTGAGGGGGCGTCAGCCGGGGGCGACTCAGCCGTGCTTGGCGCGGCTCGCGGCGCGGGCGCGCTCGCGCTGGTCCAGGTTGACCTTGCGGATGCGAACGGCCTCCGGGGTCACCTCGACGCACTCGTCGTCGCGGCAGAACTCCAGGGACTGCTCCAGGGAGAGCTTGCGCGGCGGGACGATCGCCTCGAACGAGTCGGCCGAGGAAGACCGCATGTTCGTGAGCTTCTTCTCCTTGGTGATGTTCACGTCCATGTCGTCGGAGCGAGAGTTCTCGCCGACGATCATGCCCTCGTACACCTCGGTGCCGGGGTCCGTGAACAGCACGCCGCGCTCCTGGAGGTTCGTCATCGCGAACGCGGTGACGGCACCGGCGCGGTCGGCGACCAGGGAGCCGTTGTTACGGGTCTGGAGGGTGCCGAACCAGGGCTCGAAGCCCTCGTGGATGGAGTGGCCGATGCCCGTGCCGCGGGTCTGCGTCAGGAACTCCGTCCGGAATCCGATCAGACCGCGGGAGGGCACCACGAACTCCATACGGACCCAGCCGGAGCCGTGGTTGGACATGTTGTCCATCCGGCCCTTGCGGACGCCCATGAGCTGCGTGACGGCGCCCATGTGCTCCTCGGGCACGTCGATGGTCATGCGCTCGACGGGCTCGTACGTCTTGCCGTCGACGTCCTTGGTGACGACCTGGGGCTTGCCGATGGTCAGCTCGAAGCCCTCACGGCGCATCTGCTCGACCAGGATGGCGAGCGCCAGCTCACCGCGGCCCTGCACCTCCCAGGCGTCCGGGCGCTCGGTGTCCAGGACGCGGAGGCTGACGTTACCGATCAGCTCGCGGTCCAGGCGGTCCTTGACCTGGCGGGCGGTGACCTTGCGGTCCTTGACGGCCGACTTGGCGTCGGCGCCCTTGCCGGTGCCGCCGCGGCCGACCAGCGGGGAGGTGTTGGTGCCGATGACCATGGAGATGGCCGGCTCGTCGACCGTGATCAGCGGCAGCGGGACCGGGTTCTCGGTGTCGGCGAGGGTCTCACCGATCATGATGTCCGGGATACCGGCGACGGCGCAGATGTCACCGGGGCCGGCCATCTCGGCCGGCTTGCGGGTGAGCGCCTCGGTCATCATCAGCTCGGTGATCCGGACGTTGCTGATCGAACCGTCACGCTTGATCCACGCGACGGTCTGCCCCTTGCGCAGCTCGCCCTGCTCGACGCGGAGCAGCGCGATACGGCCGAGGAAGTTGTCGGCGTCCAGGTTGGTCACGTGCGCCTGGAGCGGGCCGGCCTCGTCGTAGGCCGGGGCCGGGATGTGCTCCAGGATCGTGGAGAAGAACGGCTCCAGGCTGTCGGAGTCCGCGGGGACCGTGCCGTTCTCCGGCTTGGTCAGCGAGGCGATGCCGTCACGGCCGCAGGCGTAGACGATCGGGAACTCGATCTGCTCCTCGTCCGCGTCCAGGTCCAGGAACAGGTCGTAGGTCTCGTTGACGACCTCGTC
The DNA here is from genome assembly GCF_055587025.1 of Streptomyces sp. NPDC048600. NCBI lineage: Bacteria > Bacillati > Actinomycetota > Actinomycetes > Kitasatosporales > Streptomycetaceae > Streptomyces > Streptomyces sp. NPDC048600. The sequence goes on from NZ_JBVJGZ010000008.1 coordinate 25,734, forward strand.
GATCCGGGAGTCCGGGCGGTCCGTCTTGTTGATGCACAGGATGACGGGCAGACGCTGCTGGAGCGCCTTACGCAGCACGAAGCGGGTCTGCGGCAGCGGGCCCTCGGAGGCGTCGACGAGCAGCACGACACCGTCGACCATCGACAGACCGCGCTCGACCTCGCCGCCGAAGTCGGCGTGGCCGGGGGTGTCGATGATGTTGATCGTGATCGGGTCCCCGCCGTCCTTCGGGTGGTACTTGACCGCCGTGTTCTTGGCGAGGATCGTGATGCCCTTCTCACGCTCCAGGTCGTTCGAGTCCATCATGCGGTCGTCGACCGAGTCGAGCTGGTGGGCGGCGAAGGCACCGGCCTGCTTCAGCATGCCGTCGACGATGGTCGTCTTGCCGTGGTCGACGTGGGCGACGATGGCGACGTTGCGGATGTCGTGGCGCGTGGCCATGGTGTGGCGTACTCCCGGAGTGTGAGGAAGGCCCCTGCGCGTACGTCTGAGTTACGCGGACCCTGCCGGGCTTGACATGCCACGGCCTCACCCCATGTTACGTGGCCCTGCGGGAGGCGGCCTCCGCAGGGCCGGACGGCCTCAGTCCCCGGACGGGCTCGCGGAGGGCGCGAGCCCCTTCTTCAGATAGCCCATGTCCTCGTAGACGGGCGTCTGGAACCCGAAGGCGCCCGCGTTGGCCACGCTCTTGCGGACGGCCACCAGCTGGGGCCGCTGGTACAGCGGGATCGATCCGGCGGCCGCCCAGATCCTGGAGTCCGCCTTGCGGATCAGGCCCCGCATCTCGCGCTCGTCCAGCGTGGTCATGGCCTGGTCGAACAGCTGGTCCACCTGGTCCGTGCCGACCCGCGTGTAGTTCTGCTCCACGTTCAGGGAGCCGTCCGCCGCGGGCACGGGCTTGGCGTAGATGGGCCGCGCGTCGGTGGCCGGGAAGGCGGAGGCGGGCCACGAGTACAGGGCGAGGTCGTACTCCCCGGAGGCCACGTGGTCCTTGAAATAGCTCTCGTCGGAGACCTTCGTCACTTCCGTGCGGATGCCCACCCGGTCCAGCATCCGCCGGATGCGCTCGGCCACCGTCCGTAGCGACTGGGAGCCCGGTCCCGAGGGCACCACGAACTTCAGGGTGAGCGCCTTGCCGTCCTTGGCCAGGGGGCCGTTCTTCGCCCCGGCGGGCGCGGCCGTGCCCATGGGCGCGTACGCTCCCGGCGCCCCGCCCTGCTTCAGCCGAACGCCGTCGAACTGCTTGTCCTTGAGCCGGCCGTCGGCGTAGTGACGCTCGTCGTCCTCGCGCTCTGCGTCGCGGTAGGCCTTGTTGTCCTCGCCGCCGACGATGTACGTGCCGTCGTCGCCGGCCTCGGACTTGTCGTCCGCGGACTCCGTGCCGGCGGCCTTCTTCTTCCCGGTGTCCGTGTCGTCGGACTTCTTCTCGCCGGTGTCCTCGGCCTCGGCCTTCTGCTTGCCCGGCTCCTCGTCCTCGGCCTTCTCGCCCTTGGCGCCCGCGGCCTTCTCGCCCTCACCGGCCTTCTCGACCGGCCCGCCGCGCTCCCAGCCCGCGTCCGCGAGCAGGGCCCGGGCCTCCTCGGTGTCCTGGCCGCCGATGGCCCCGCTGCTGTCGGCGTAGGCGGCCTGGCCGGACAGGGCCAGATGGCTGCCGACCGGCACGGCGGGCAGCCCGAGCGGCTTGAGCACGACCCTGGCCAGCTCCTCGCGGTCCAGGGCCCGGGCCACCGCGCGGCGCACACGCTCGTCGGCGAGCGGACCGTCGGAGCCGTTGAGGGCGAGCTGGGTGAAGGCGGGCTCCAGGGACTTGCGGACCTCGAAGCCGCGCAGCGCCTTCTGCTGCTGCTCCAGCCGGGCGACGGCCTTGCGCAGCCTGTCGCGGGCGTACACCCCGTCCTCGGCGGCCTCCTCGTCGGAGCCGTTGGCGACGGCCCAGGAGCGCAGCGCCTTGGCGGCGGTACGGCCGCCACCGGGTCCGGCGAGCGGGCCCGCGGCCCCCTTGGCGGCGCCGTCGACACGGGCGGCGGCCTCCGCGTCGATCTCGGCGACGTCGACCGTCCCGGCGGCCAGCGCGGTGGCGCGGTCGGCGCGCGGCACCGCCGTCAGGACCAGCTTGTCGAGCTTGGCGGGCGAGCCCCACCAGCGCGGATTGCGGGTCAGGGTGACCTCGTCGTCCTTGCGGTCGACCTTCTTCACGACGAACGGTCCGGCGCTGACCTTCAGCTTGCGCCGGGCGCCGTCGTTGAAGGAGTCGGGGGTGCCCATGACCTCCTTCGGGTACAGCGGCGAGAACAGCGACCGCCAGTCGGTGTAGGGCCGGGCGAAGGTGACCTTGACCTCGAGGTCGTTGGCGCCGCGCTCGATGCGCTCGATGCGGTCGTAGCCGGCGTTGCGGGCCGTCCAGTAGGCGCTGTCCTTGCCGGACAGGGCGCGCCACTGGGCGGCGAAGTCGGCGGCGCCGATCTCACGGCCGTCGCTCCAGACCGCCTGCTGGTTGAGCTTGTACAGCACGACCTGGCGGGGCTCGGTGTCGACGACCTTGGCGGACTCCAGGAAGTCGGCGTTGCGCCGTGGCCGGCCACTGGCGTCGATCCGGTACATCGACGGCAGGACGGCCTGCGCGATGCGGGTGGTGGCGGCGTCGGCGTCCGACTGGAAGGTGTTGAGGGTCTCCGGGACGGCGTCCACCGCCCAGCGCAGGGTGCCGCCGTCGGCGAGCTGCGCCCGCGCGGCCAGGCCGATGTCGGCTCCTGCCAGCGGCTTGCCGGCCTTGTCGGACGAACCGCACCCGGCCAGCAGGGTCACCGCGAGCGCGCCCGCGGAGAGGAAGGCGACCGAGCGCATGACTGCGCGTGGGCCGACGCCGTCGTGGGACATCTCGTGTTACCTCCGGAAGCCGCGGGAGTTATGATCACTTTTGGCGGTATTTGGAGCTGATCAGATGTATGGGAATTTCCGCAGCCACTGAAGAGGAAAGCTCTGGTGGACCGCGGGCGACACGGCGGCAACGCGTGGGAAGCCCACCCGTGCGGCGCAATCACTCCCGGAAGCGCACCCACGCGCCTCGGCCAATCGGTGCACATCCCTTCCCACGGGCGGTGTGACGCGCAACACTCGCAGGCGCACGCACGTCGCCATCGAGGGCCGGCCCTGAAGGCCGCACAGCCGATGGAAAAGAGGTCTCGTCATGTCCGTGCACGACGAAATGACGTCGGTCCAGCGCTGTCTGGACGATCTGACCCGGTCCGTGGGCCGCCTGGAGCAGCAGCTCGGCAGCGGCGGCCTGGACATGCGCCGGGTCCGCGCCGACGCCGAACATCTGCGCGAGAGCGTCGCCCTGCTGCGCGAGGCGACGGCCACCCAGACGGGTGCCGCGCAGAGCACTCAGCGCAAGCCGGAACTGCTCACGATCCCCGACACCCCGTACGACGGCAGCCTGTGGGTCGACATCGACGACGAGGGACTGGGCGCCCGCGACCGCCGCGCGCCCTGACCCCCCTCACCGACCCACCCGCTCCCTGAGTCCCATCGCCGATCCGAGGGAGTCACGCATTGGCCACCGACACGGAGCCACCCCGGTACAGCGGCGGCGTCGGGTCCGCGACGCGCGCCGCTGTCGCGGCCGGGCACCTGCGCACCGACCGGTGGTGGCTGGCGCCCGCCGCCACGGCCGTCGGACTGCTCGCCTTCGTCGTCTACTCCACCTGGCGCGCCTTCTCGAACGCCGACTACTACGCGGCGCCCTACGTCTCGCCGTTCTACTCGCCGTGCCTGGCGGAGAACTGCGTGCCGATGAAGGGCGGCCCCAACTGGGAGATCGTGGGGAGCTGGTGGGGCCTGTCCCCCGCCCTCCTCATCCTGGTCTTCCCGCTCGGCTTCCGGCTGACCTGCTACTACTACCGCAAGGCCTACTACCGGGGCTTCTGGGCGTCCCCGCCGGCCTGCGCGGTCGCCGAGCCGCACGGCAAGTACACCGGTGAGACCCGCTTCCCGCTGATCCTCCAGAACGCCCACCGGTACTTCTTCTACGCGGCGCTGCCCGTCGCCGGGATCCTCACCTACGACACTGTCCTGGCCTTCCGCAACGAGCAGTACGAGTGGGGCCACATGGGCCTCGGCACCGTCGTCTTCCTGATCAACATCACGCTGATCTGGGCGTACACGGTGTCCTGCCACTCCTGCCGGCACATCGTCGGCGGCAAGCTCAAGCACTTCTCCCGGCATCCCGTGCGCTACCGCATGTGGCAGTGGGTCGGCCGGCTCAACGGCCATCACATGCTGCTGGCGTGGGCGTCCCTGGTGAGCGTGGCGTTCGCCGACTTCTACGTGTATCTCGTCGCGTCCGGTGTCTTCGAGGATCCGGTCATCTTCTAGCAGGAAAAGGTGCCTTCTGATGCCCGTGGTGGACCGCCAGGAGTGGGACGTCGTCGTGGTCGGTGCGGGCGGCGCCGGGCTGCGGGCCGCGATCGAGGCCCGTGAACGCGGCGCCCGTACGGCCGTGATCTGCAAGTCCCTGTTCGGCAAGGCGCACACGGTGATGGCCGAGGGCGGCATCGCGGCGGCGATGGCCAACGCCAACGAGCACGACAACTGGCAGGTCCACTTCCGCGACACCCTGCGCGGCGGCAAGTTCCTCAACCAGTGGCGGATGGCCGAACTGCACGCCCAGGAGGCCCCGGACCGGGTGTGGGAACTGGAGACCTGGGGCGCGCTGTTCGACCGTACGAAGGACGGCAGGATCTCCCAGCGCAACTTCGGCGGGCACGAGTACCCCCGCCTCGCGCACGTCGGCGACCGCACCGGACTGGAGCTGATCCGCACGCTCCAGCAGAAGATCGTCGCACTCCAGCAGGAGGACCACCGCGAGACAGGCGACTACGAGTCACGGCTGAAGGTGTTCCAGGAGTGCACGGTCACCCGCGTGCTCAAGGACGGCTCCGGCCGGGTATCGGGCGTGTTCGCCTACGAGCGGGAGTCCGGCCGCTTCTTCGTGCTGGAGGCACCCGCCGTGGTGATCTCCACCGGCGGTATCGGCAAGTCCTTCAAGGTGACCTCCAACTCCTGGGAGTACACCGGCGACGGACACGCGCTCGCCCTGCTCGCCGGGGCGCCGCTGCTCAACATGGAGTTCGTGCAGTTCCACCCCACCGGGATGGTCTGGCCGCCCTCGGTGAAGGGGATCCTCGTCACCGAGTCGGTGCGCGGCGACGGCGGGGTGCTGCGCAACTCCGACGGCAATCGGTTCATGTTCGACTACATCCCGGACGTGTTCAAGGAGAAGTACGCGCAGAGCGAGGCGGAGGCCGACCGCTGGTACGAGGACCCGGAGAACAACCGGCGTCCGCCCGAGCTGCTCCCCCGCGACGAGGTCGCCCGCGCGATCAACTCCGAGGTCAAGGAGGGCCGCGGCTCCCCGCACGGCGGGGTGTTCCTGGACGTGTCCACCCGGATGCCCGCCGAGGTGATCAAGCGCCGGCTGCCGTCCATGTACCACCAGTTCAAGGAGCTGGCGGACGTCGACATCACCGCCGAGGCGATGGAGGTCGGGCCCACCTGCCACTACGTGATGGGCGGGGTGGCGGTCGACTCCGAGTCGGCGGCGGCGCGCGGGGTGCCGGGGCTGTTCGCGGCCGGTGAGGTGGCCGGCGGCATGCACGGCTCCAACCGCCTCGGCGGCAACTCCCTCTCCGACCTGCTCGTGTTCGGGCGCCGGGCGGGCCTGCACGCCGCCGCGTACGCGGCGGGGCTGCCGGGGGCGCGGCCCGAGGTGGACGACGGGCAGATCGACGCGGCCGCGGCGGAGGCGCTGCGGCCCTTCTCCGCGGAGGCCGTGGAACCGGGCGGGCCCCCGGAGAACCCGTACACCCTGCACCAGGAGCTCCAGCAGGCCATGAACGACCTGGTGGGCATCATCCGCCGCGAGGCGGAGATGAGGCAGGCCCTGGAGAAGCTGGCCCAGCTGCGGGTACGGGCGCGGCGGGCCGGGGTGGAGGGGCACCGCCAGTTCAACCCGGGCTGGCACCTCTCCCTCGACCTCAGGAACATGCTGCTGGTCAGCGAGTGCGTGGCACGCGCCGCGCTGGAGCGCACCGAGTCGCGCGGCGGGCACACCCGCGAGGACCATCCCGCGATGGACCGCGGATGGCGCCCGGTCAACCTGCTGTGCCGGCTGGCCGACCCCACGGGCGGAACCGCCGCCACGGACCCGGAGCGCGGCCAGATCGATCTCGTACGGGAGAACACCGAACCCATCCGCCCGGACCTGCTCGCCCTGTTCGACAAGGAGGAGCTGGTCAAGTACCTCGCCGAAGAGGAGCTGTACGAGTGAGCGGCTACGAGGCCCGGTTCAAGGTGTGGCGGGGCGACCAGGACGGCGGGGACCTCACGGACTTCACGGTCGAGGTCCATGACGGCGAGGTGGTGCTGGACATCATCCACCGCATCCAGGCGACCCGGGCGCCCGATCTCGCGGTGCGCTGGAACTGCAAGGCGGGCAAGTGCGGTTCGTGCTCGGCGGAGATCAACGGCCGCCCGCGGCTGATGTGCATGACCCGGATGTCGGTCTTCGACCGCGCCGAGACGATCACGGTGACCCCGCTGCGGACCTTCCCGGTGCTGCGCGACCTCGTCACGGACGTCGGCTTCAACTACGCCAAGGCGCGCGAGATCCCGGCCTTCGTGCCGCCCGACGGACTCGGGCCCGGCGAGTACCGCATGATGCAGGAGGACGTGGACCGCTCGCAGGAGTTCCGCAAGTGCATCGAGTGCTTCCTGTGCCAGGACACCTGCCATGTGGTCCGTGACCACGAGGAGAACAAGGCGGCCTTCGCGGGCCCCCGCTTCCTGATGCGGGTGGCGGAGCTGGACATGCACCCGCTGGACTCGGCCGCCGAGAGGGGCCTGGACCGCAAGGCCACCGCCCAGGACGAACACGGCCTCGGCTACTGCAACATCACCAAGTGCTGCACGGAGGTCTGCCCGGAGGGCATCCACATCACCGACAACGCCCTGATCCCGCTCAAGGAACGCGCGGTGGACCGCAAGTACGACCCGCTGGTCTGGCTGGGCTCGAAGATCAGAAGACGCCGGGAGGAGAGCTAGCGCGACTGCGGGGCGGGCGTCCGGCACACCGGGGCCGGTCGTACCGTCCGGGTCAGGGCGGCATACCGGAGCCGGGCGTACCCGTCCGGGTCAGCGCACCCAGTCCTCCCGGTACGCCGTCCAGTCGCCCTCCTCGGCGGCGAAGTCGACGTAGAGGGCGACACCGAAGCGTTCGCGGTCGCGGTCCGTGCGGGACAGGCCGAGCCGGGTGCCGCGCACCGCCGCGGTCACCGTCTCGGCGGACTCGTGGTGGCCGATGTCGCTCTCGTGGAAGAACGGCAGCCCCATCAGCAGGTCGGTGCCGGGCGGGGTGACCTCCAGGGCGAGCGAGGTCTGCTGGGCGACATAGCCGCCGTACAGGGTCTCCAGGGGCATCGCCGTGTCGTACGACATCACCGCGATCTGGTCGACGCGGCGGGCCACCTGGCCGAAGAACTCCTGCGACCACCACTTGGGGTGCCCGGTGAGGGTGCCCGCCACCGAGTGCAGCGCGGGCAGCGGGTCGATCTGGTGCGCGGCTACCGAGAGCGGGACCCCCCGGGCACGGGTGACCGCGCGCAGCGCGTCGAGCAGGGTGAGGTAGTCCCGGTCGCCCGAGTGGAGGGGTTCCAGGTCGAAGTGGACCCCGTCGAAACCGGCGGCGAGGACCTGCCGGGTGGACCGTACGACGGCGGCCCTGGTCGCGGCGCTCTCCAGTCGCAGCCCGACCGGCCCCTCGGTGGCCAGCTTGTCCCCCAGCCAGGCCTGCACCCGCACTCCGGGGAGTTCCCGGTGGACGGCCGCGGTCAGCCAGCGCGCGCGGGGATGGGCGGAGGCGGGGAGCGTGCCGTCGTGCTCCAGCGGGCCTGCGTGCACATACAGGTCGCGGATGCCGGTGTCCGCCAGCCGCCGGGCCAGCGCCCGCACGTCCGCGTCCTTCTTGCGCCCGTCGACCCAGGCGTGCCCGAGCCAGACGGCGTCGCGGTTCCTGGTGCGGGTGCCGGGGGCGAGGTCGCCGGTGTAGTTCAGCCAGAGGGCGGTGGCCGCGGCGAGCGGCGGGAGGAGCAGGGCGAGCAGCAGGGCCAGGGCGATACGGCGGAGGCGGCGGGCGCGGGTGGGGGCGGGGGCGGGCGTGGCGTCCGGGTCGGCGGCGGGCGTGGTGTCGGCGGTGCCGGGTTCTCCGTCGGCAGGGGTGCCGTCGGGGTCGGCAGGGGCGGGGCGGGGGTCGGCGGGGATGGGGCCGGGGTCGGCAGGGGCGGGGCCGGGGTCCGTGGGGTCCTTCTTCGGGTCCGTGCCTGTCTCCATGCCTGGGTGTCCCCTCCCTGTGTTCCCGGCGCCCGTCGGCTCGGCGCACCCCGGTAGCGGGGCCTCAATCCCGGCCATACGCTCCGAAATGTGACGCCAACCATGACCCGCGGCCGGCTCAGACGCTCGAAGGGCCACATATCCGTGCGCGTGGCCCACACGCTGCTCGGCGCGACCGCCGGTGTGGTGTGGCTCGTGCTGCCAGTGATGACGACGGGCACCGAGGCGACGGTTCCGGCCGTCGGGGCGGCGCCCGTCGCGGTGGCGCAGGAAGTGCCGGAGGAGGAGACCTCGACGGCCGACCTGGTGCTTCCGCTGATCGCCGCCGGAGCGGCGAGCGGGCTCGCGGCGTACGCGTACCTCCGGCGGACCAGGCGCAGGCGCGCCCCCGCCCCGCCCGGCCGGGCCGCGGCGGGGCCCACCGCCGCTCCCCCGGCCTCCGGCGCGGAGGAGCGGAGCGCCCGGTCGCTGGTGACGGCGGACGACTGCGTGCGGACGAGCCGGGAGGAACTGGACTTCGCACGAGGCAGCCTGGAGGCCGGGCCCGAGGTGTCGACGGAGGAGGCCGTGCCCGGCGCGGCTCCGGCCGGTCCGGACCGGGTCGAGCCGTTCGCGCGGGCGGTGGAGGACGCCGAGGGCGAGCTGGCGGCCGCGTTCGGAATCCGCCGGCGGTACGACGAGGGCGTACCCGGGGAGCCGGCGGCACGGCGGCACGCGCTCGCGGGGATCGACGGTCGCTGCGCGGAGGCCGGGCGGCGACTGGACGAGCGGGCCGGGGAGTTCGACGCGCTGCGCGCCCTGGAGGGCGAGGGGCTGCACGCCGCCCTGGCGTTCGCCGAGGCCAGGTTCCGCGAGCTGACGGGCCGTACCCCGGCGGCCGAGGCCACCCTCGTCGACCTGGCCGTACGGTTCCCGCCGACCGCCCACGCCACGGTCACCGGGAACGTGGAACAGGCCAAGGACCGGCTGGTGTTCGCCACGACCCGGCTCAACCAGGCTCGGCAGTCGGCCGATCTGGGCGCCCCAGGCCGTGCCGCCGCCCATCTGCGGGCGGCGGAGTCGGCGATCGCCCAGGCGGGCGTCTTCCTGGACTCCGTGCACGGGCTCGCCGCGCGGCTGGGCGAGGCGCACGACCTCCTGCCGGACGCCCTCGCGGAGGCGGAGACGGCACAGGGCGCGGCCGTCGGCGACGCGGGGCCACCCGCCGGGAAGCCGGGGTCGGGTGCCGCCCTGCTGGACCGCGTGCTGAAGGCCGTCCGGGAGGAGCTGGCGAGCGAGCTGTACGACCCGGTGGACGCGCTGCGCAGAGTCGTACGGGCCGTGGAGCCCCTGGAGGACGGGCGGGACGGGGCGCGGGCCCGGGCCGGGCTGCTGCTGGCGCGCGGCGCGGTCGCGGACGCGGACGCCTTCGTGGCGACGCACCGGGGCGCGGTCGGCGCGGAGGCACGCACCCGGCTCGCGGAGGCCCGGCGGCTGCTCGGCGCGGAGCCGACCGAATGGCTCACGGCCGACGAACTGGCGCGGAGCGCACGTGACTTGGCCGAGCAGGACGTACTGCTGCACGGCAATCCGGCCGGTGAGGCGGACCTCCCCGGCAGCGGCTCGGCGGGCGCGCAGCTCGGCGGCATCCTGCTGCCGGGCCTCCCGGACACCCCGGCGGCCTTCGGTGGCCCGGAAAGCCGGGGGCGCCGGGCGCCCGACGTTCCCCCGGCGTGACTCAGAAGAGGCTGAGCAGGGCCTCCGCCGGGTCCATCGGGCCGTTCTCGCCGTCGGGGAGCGGGAGTTCGAACCAGACCGTCTTGCCACGGGGTGTGCGGCGCGAGCCCCAGGCGGCGCTGAGCAGCCCGACGAGCTGGAGACCGCGGCCGCCCTCGTCGGTGTCGCGGGCCCGCCTGCGCCGGGGCTGGACCAGGCCGGAGTCCCAGACCTCGCAGACCAGGGTGCGGTCCAGCAGCAGCCGCAGTCTGATCTCGCCCTCGCCGTACCGCAGCGCGTTGGTGACCAGCTCGCTGACCAGCAGCTCGGTGGTGTCGACCAGCGGCTCCAGGTCCCAGGACAGCAGCTGCCCGCGGGCGTACTCACGGGCGCGGCCCACGCTGCGGGGTTCGCGCGGCAGGGTCCAGTCGCCGACGGACTCGGCGGGCAGGCCCTGCACCCGGGCCATCAGCAGGGCGATGTCGTCCTCGCCGTGATGGGTGTCGAGGGTGTTGAGGACGTGGTCGCAGACGTCCTCCAGCGGGCGGGCGGGGTCGGTGAGCGCTCCGACGAACGCCTGGAGCCCCTCGTCCAGGGGGTGGTCGCGGGACTCGACGAGGCCGTCGGTGTAGAGCGCGAGCAGCGCGCCCTCGGGGAGTTCGACCTCGACCTCCTCGAAGGGCTCCCCGCCGACGCCGAGGGGCATGCCCGGCGGCACGTCCAGCATCAGCGCGGCCTCGCCGGGCTCGACCAGCACGGGTGGCAGATGGCCGGCGTTGGCGAACGTGCAGCGCCGGGTCACCGAGTCGTACACGGCGTACACGCAGGTCGCGAGGTACACCTCGGACAGGTCGGCCTCGCGGGGGCGGCGGGCCGCCCTGGTGGCCTGCTGCACCCCGCCCGGCGCGCCGAGGCCGCGGGCGATCTCGTCCAACTGGGAGAGGACCTCGGCCGGTTCCAGGTCAAGCAGGGCCAGCGTGCGGACCGCGGTGCGCAGTTCACCCATCGCCACGGCGGCGCGCAGTCCGCGGCCCATCACGTCGCCGACGACCAGGGCCGTGCGGTGGCCGGGCAGCTCTATGACGTCGAACCAGTCGCCGCCGACCTCGCTGGGGCGTCCCGTGGAGACGTTGCCGGGCAGATAGCGGCAGGCGATGTCCAGGCCGGAGGCGACGGGGTCGCCGGGCGGGAGGAGCGACCGCTGCAGTATCAGCGCCCGCTCGTGCTCGCGCCGGTAGAGCCGGGCGTTGTCGATACAGACCGCCGCGCGGGCCGCGAGCTCCACCGCGAGGTCGCGGTCCCGGTCGCCGAACGGCTCGCTGCCCTTCGTACGGGAGAACTGCACGAGTCCGACGACGGTGTCGTGGGCGACCATGGGCACGGCCAGCGTGGACTGCACGAGGCCGCCCTCCTCGGCCGGGACGGACCGGGGGCGGGCGGTGCGCAGGGCGTCCGCGCCGGGCGAGTTGAACGGGTAGTGGTGGACGGCACCCACCGGGACGGCCGAGGTGGCGCCCGCCAGCGGGACGTCGGCGACGGCGCTGGCGAAGGCGACCCGGCGCAGTTCGGCGCTGCCGTCGGCGAGGCCGGGCGGGGTCTCGTCGCCGGCCAGCAGGCCCTGGTAGAGGTCGACGGTGGCGAGGTCGCAGAAGCCGGGGACGACGACGTCCAGCAGTTCGCGCGCGGTGGTCTCCAGGTCGAGGGAGTTGCCGATGCGCGCCCCGGCCTCGTTCAGCAGGGCGAGATTGCGCCGTGCGGCGGCGGCCTCGCGGGCGGCGGCGCGGCGGGCGGTGATGTCGGTGCCGAGCCAGGCGATGCCGATCGGGCGGCCGCTGCCGCTGTGCACGCGGTAGAGGTTGATGGACCAGTGCCGGCGTTCCTCGGACCCGGGCACATAGCCGGTGACATGCATGTCGGTGATGGAGTCGCCGGTCTCCAGGACCCTCCGCAGGGTCGCCGAGACCCGCTCGGCCTCGGCGCGCGGCAGATAGTCGTGCACGCCCTTGCCGCGGTGGTCGTCGGGCGTGCCGCCGAAGGTGGAGGCGAAGCGCTGGTTGGCCCGGCGGACCTTGAACTCGCTGTCGATCAGCAGGAACCCGAAGGGTGATTGACCGAAAATGGCCTGCGACGCGGCGAGATCGGTCTCGATGGTGCGCAACACCCGTACGTCGACGACGATGCAGACCGCGGCCTTGGCTCCGTCCTCGGTCCGGGTCGGCATCACATAGACCTCGGCGACCGCGTCCTCCCCTCCGTCGCCGTCCGGGGTGTCCGTGGTGCGGAAGGGGATCACGCCGGTCCACTCCCGGCCGTCCAGGATCTCGGCCATCTTGCGGTGGCCGCGCTCGCGCCGGTCGGGGTCGACGAAGGTCGCGATCGGGTCCATGCCGACGGCCCGTTCGGCCGGGATGCCGAAGACCTGCTCGGCGCGCAGGCTCCATTGGTCGACGAGCCCGTCGGGGCCGATGGAGAAGGAGGCGACCTTGATGTAGTCGTACATCGAGCCGGGCGGGCTGCTCTGCCACATGGGGTCGGCGGCCGGCGCCCCTGTCCCGAGGATGCCCTCGGACCCGGGCCTCGCGCCGTCCGACGGATCCTCGGACTCCGCGCCCTTCGCTGGTATCTCGCTCACGCGAACCGTCCCCTCCAGCTCACCGCGTCCGGCACCGGTCACCGGCGGCGGCTGCCCGCAGTATCCAGTACAACGGGGCCGCACAACACGGTGTTCACGATCACAGCATGGTCCGAGTATTTTCGGTCCCTGCTGCGAGAACACTTCCAGACTTCTAACCAGCAGACACGTCGTCGAACCACACCGGGCGTGACCTCTCGGCAGCCGGTTCGTGCCGCTCGACGGGAGTGCTCCGGCTGTACACCCGTGCCACCCCCGCCGAGCCGTGTCCCCGCGGCGGGCAGGACCCTTGTGGAGGCCCGTCCCGGCGCGGCAGTTCAGCTCGGTACGGCGAGTTCGAACCACACCGTCTTGCCGCTTCCTCCGGGGCGCGTACCCCACCGGCGCGAGCTCGACGCCACCAGCTGAAGACCGCGTCCGCTCTCGTCCTCGGGGCGGGCCGCGCGCTCGCGGGGCGGCTCGGGCAGCGGGTCGGAGACCTCGACCCGGAGCGTCCCGCGCGGCCCGTCGGGGCGGACCAGGCGCACCCCGATCGGGCCCGTGGCGTGCCGCAGGGCGTTCGTCACCAGTTCACTGACCAGGAGGGCGGCGATGTCGCTGACGCTGTCGAGGTCCCAGATGTGCAGTTGGCCGCGGACGCGGGCGCGAGCCGTGCGCACGGCGCCGGGGTCCGCCGGGAAGGTCCACTCCACGCAGTCGCCTTCGGTGTCGATCAAGCCGATCACTCCCAGGCCGACGAGCCACCCATGTCCGATTTCATGGGGTTAATGGGCACATACCCGATATGGGGGGACGGCTACCGTCAAGGGCGGCGCACTGTGGCACGAACGGCGCACACCGCGTCAGCGGCTGCAGTGCGTACGCGCCTCACGCGCCCCGATTTGACGGGGCGGGGCGCGCTTGTGCGCCCGGCTCCAGGGGCCGGGCGGCCTCGTGCGGGGGTGGCTCGTATGGGGCTTTGTCGCGCGTGTGGGCTTCTTCCCCGCACGTGGGGCCCGCCCGTTACGGCGCGAGCACCTCGGCCACCTGTCGTACGGCCGGCACGTCCTGGTCGAGCCAGTCGACGTCCCACAGCTCGTCGGGGCCGAGCCAGCGCAACTCGTCATGGTCCTGGAGCGGCTTGGGCTCGCCGGAGCCGGGCCGCAGCCGGGCCGTCCAGACGTGAAGCACGTACGGCTCCCGCAACGGCCACTCCCCCGGCACCCGCGCCAGTACGTCCGTGTCGACGCCGAGTTCCTCGCGCAACTCCCGTTCCAGCGCGGCCTCGGGCGTCTCCCCAGGCTCGACCTTGCCGCCCGGCAGCTCCCAGCGCCCGGCCAGCTCGGGGGGTGCGCTGCGCCGCGCGGCGAGCAGCCGCCCGTCGTCGACGAGTGCGGCGCCGACGACCACGGTGTGTTCCTTCATGCCCCGGAGCCTACGGGAGCGCGTCCACCCTCCGGACGGGCCGCCCGGCCGGGTCAGTTGCGCACGCCGCTGCCGTTCTGGCCGACGCGTTCGACCAGGTAGAGCTGCTTGTGGCCGCGGACGTCGAGACTGTCGGCGATCTTCTGCGCCTCCGCGCGGGTGGCGTACCGGCCCACGCGGTAGCGATTGCCGTTGTCGTCCTGGCGTATGACGAGCCAGGGAAGGGGGATGGTGCCGCCGTCGTTCATCGCACCTCTCCACATCCCGTCCGCGATCCGCGCCGCGTCTCGCCCGCTGAGGAAACCCCACTCCGCATATGCCTGAGCCTACGCCCTACCTTCACGGAGCGAATACGCCTTTTCACAAAGAGGTACGCGAGTGGTAGGCAACCGGCCAGTAGCCCCGGGGCGCACAACGGCGAGCGGGCCGCCCGCGCGCTGCGGCGCATGCCTGGGACGGCATGTCGCAGCCACCCTGGGCGACCTGCGAGGACGGCCGAAACTCAACCGGGCGCACAACGGGGGGGTGTCGGGTACGCCGGGTGTGCGGGACGGGTGGGAGCAGGGCTTCCGTATCTGTGTGCTGGGGACCACCGGCGGGGGGTGGGTTCGGGGTGGTCGGATGGGATCGGGGTGGGGGCGGGAGGGGCTCCTGGGTGCGGGTGTCCTGGCTCTTGGGCGCTGGTGGCGTGGCTATTTCACCGGCAGGTGGTACGAAACCCGGTAGCGGTCCGCCGGGATGACGATGTCCGCGGTCTCCACCGGGCGGTCCGACGCGTAGAAGGTGCGCTGCACGACGACGACCACATGGCCGGGGACGCCGCCGAGGGCCAGCAGCTCCTCGGCGAGGCCCGGGCGGGCGCCGACCTCCTCGGTGACGTTGTCCACGATCACGTCGATGGCCCGCATGCGCTCGACCACGCCCATGCCGCCCAGCGGGCCCTCCTCGGGCAGCATCACGGGCGTGCGGCCCGTGACGGCCAGGGGCTCCCAGGAGGTCGAGAGCATCATCGGCTCCCCCGCCTCCCGGTACACGTACCGCGTGCACATCACACGGTCGCCCGGCTCGACCGCGAGCCGCTCGGCAACGGACCCGCTCGCCGCGGCCTGCTCGCTCCTGGACTCCCAGGTGCCGCGCGCCCCCGCGTCCGCCTGCTCCTGACGGAACGGGGTCGCCCCGCTCGCCGGGCGGTAGCCGGAGCGGGCCACTCTTCGGGGCACGGGGCGCTCGCGCACATACGTCCCCGAGCCGGAGCGGCCCTCCACCAGGCCCTCCGCCATGAGCACCTTGCGGGCCTCCAGCGCGACCGTGTCCGAGACGCCGTACTCCTCACGGATCCTGGCCTGGGACGGCAGCCGGGTGTGCGGTGGCAGCGAGCCGTCGACGATCTTCTTGCGGAGATCACCCGCGACACGCAGGTACGCCGGCTGCTCACCGAATGTCACTGGCCGCTCCCATCAGGTTGTACAGACAGCAACAGACTGGCAACCGTGGGTTGAGCCGTGCAAGCAAAGGCCAGAGAATCACTCGATGTGATGACAAGTGGCCCCGAGGGGCTTTACGCAGGCACTTTCTCCCCGCTATAGCCGCGCTCACACCTCCCGGCGGGCCCCGTCGCTCGAGGCCCGCTCGAGGTCATACGTCGAGGCCGCCGCCCTCGCCGCCGTCCCCGTCGTCGTAGTCGTACGCCGGAGGGGTCGTCGACAGGTCCAGCGCCTCGCGGGCGTCGACGGTCGCGCTGCCGTCCACGAAGCCGTAGCCGTTGTCGTAGTGGTCGAAGAAGACGTCCGGGTCGGTGCTCGCCGCCGCCTTGCCGAAGTCGTCGGCCGAGGCCTCCAGTTCGTCGGCCAGGGCCTCCATCGGGGCCTTCGCCCCGGCCGGCCAGGCGTGCTCGCGCAGGGCCGCGGCCTGCTCGCCGAGGGCGCTCTCCATGTCACGCGCCCAGTCGGCGTTCGCCGGGAGGTCCTCGTCGGGGTACTCCTCCGGCTCCTCCAGCAGGACCTCGTCCAGCGCGGCGACCGACTCCAGATAGGCGAGCTGGTCGGGGTCCAGCGTGGTCTCGTCGGTGCGCAGCGAGCCGGTCAGGGTGCCCTTGGGGTCGGTGTTGCCGAGGACGCAGGTGATCTCTCGGTCGCCTACGCGCCAGCTCTCGCGGGTCGGCGTCAGGTAGTAGACGTCGACGTCCTCCGGCAGGGCCCAGGCGTCCATGACGTAGTCGTCCTGGAGCTCGTAGCACCTGTCGTCGGCGAGGTCGGTGACGCGGGAGTCGCCGGGGTAGGTGCCGCCGGGGACGGTGACGGTGGCGAAGACCTCGCCGTCGTGCTCGCCGGAGCAGGGGACCTCGTCGACGTCGTAGGCGATGCCCTCCAGGGAGCCGGTGGTGGTGTCGAAGCACTTGCCCTTGTCCACCCGCAGGACCATGTCGTCCTTCGCGGCCTCCTTGAAGCCGTCCCAGGCGTCGGAGGCGGTGCCCGTGGCGAAGAACAGCGCCCACAGCGCGATGCCGACCGAGGACAGGATCGCGCCCGCGACCGCCATGCCCCGGCCGCGCTGGCCCGTGCGCCTGATCTGCCGCAGCGCCACCAGGCCCAGGATCAGGCCGAGGGCCGGCACGAAGCAGAGGATGCCCAGCACCAGTGCGGCGATCGCCAGCCCGTTGACCGACGGCCGCTGCGCGCCGTACGGGGGCCACGGCTGCTGGTACGGCTGCGGACCGTACGGGCCGTAGGGGCCCGGTGCCGGGTACGGGCCCTGAGGGCCGGGCGGCGGGGGTATGGACACAGGTACCGTGCTCCCGGTTCGACGACAGAACATATGTGCGGCTGGGCGCATGGTACGGCTGGCGTCGTCGGTGACGGTACGCGGGTGACGAACCGGACAAGTGGGTGCGGGTGGTGACGCGTTACATGGGTGGCTGGCGCGGCGCCGGGCCGCCGCCGCTGCGGGCATGCGTGCCTCCCCCAGTGCCTTAAGGGCCTGGGAGGTACCCCCAGGGCGGCACGGGTGGGCGCTGGGGGTGCCCGCTCCGGGGGAGGCACCTCGCTGACGCCGAGCTGCGAAACGCCCCTGCCCTCAGCCCCACGCGCCCCGCCCTCGCGGAGATACGGCTTCCGCGAGGACGAGGTACGGCTGGACCAGCGGTCAGAACTGAAGCGCCCAGGCGTCGATCCGCCCGGTGTCGAGATTCGCGTTGTCCGTCACGCGGAGCTTCCACGTCCCGTTGGCGACCTCGGAGGACGCGTTCACGGAGTACGTGGTGTTGATGTTGTCCGAACTGCCCCCCGTACCGAAGCCCTTCAGCGTGTACGCGCTCCCGTCGGGCGCGATCAGCTGGACCTGGAGGTCACCGATGTAGGTGTGGACGATGTTGACCTGCACCGCGAGAGCGGACGGCGCGTTGCCGCTGACGCCGGAGACGGTGACGGGCGACTCGACGGTGGCGTTGTCGTTGATCGCGTAGTCACCGGTGTTCTCGAAGCGCGGACCGGGCGGGGTGGTCGTGCCGCCGCCGACATAGAGAAGGCGGTTGGGCGAACCGGTGCCGGGACTGGTCACCACGTTGGGCGTGGCGGCGTTCACCAGGGCCGTGCTCACCTGCGCCGGGGTCGACGTCGGGTTGTCGGCGAGGTACAGCGCCGCCGCTCCGGCGACATGCGGCGTCGCCATCGACGTACCGGAGATGGTGTTGGTGGCGGTGTCGCTGGTGTTCCACGCCGAGGTGATCGACGAGCCCGGCGCGAACAGGTCCAGCACGGTGCCGTAGTTGGAGTAGCTCGCCTTGGCGTCCGTGCTGGTGGTCGCGCCCACCGTGATCGCCTCGGTGACGCGTGCGGGCGACCGGGTCGAGGCGTTGGTCGACTCGTTGCCCGCCGCCACGGCGAAGGTGACGCCGGAGGCGACGGCGTTGCGTACGGCGTTGTCGAGCGCGGTGTCGGCGCCGCCGCCCAGGGACATGTTGGCGACGGCCGGCTTGACCGCGTTCTGGGCGACCCAGTCGATGCCCGCGACGACCTGCGCGGTGGTGCCCGAGCCGGAGTTGTTCAGGACGCGTACGCCGACGACACGGGCCTTCTTGGCGACACCGTAGGCGTTGCCCGCGACCGTACCGGCGACATGGGTGCCGTGGCCGTGGCCGTCCTGGGCGACGTTGTCGTTGTCGATGGCGTCGTAGCCGTTGAACGCCCGGCCGCCGAAGTCGCCGTGGCTGATGCGGACACCGGTGTCGATGACGTACGCGGTGACGCCCTGCCCGGCGGAGTCCGGGTAGGTGTAGGAGCTGTTCAGCGGGAGGGCGCGCTGGTCGATCCGGTCCAGGCCCCAGGACGGCGGGCTGGGCTGCGTCCCGTCGATGTGGAAGGTGCGGTTCTGCACCACGGAGGCCACGGACGGGTCGGCGGCGAGCCGCTTGGCCTCGGCCGGACTCGCCTGGATCGCGAAGCCGTTGAGCGCCTTCTTGTACGTCCGCTCGATCGTGGCCCCGTACTTGGTCGCCACGGCGCGACCCGCGGCGGTGGTGGAGCGGGCCTGGTCGGCCTTCAGGGTCACGAGGTAGCTGTCGGCCACGGCGTTGGCCGCGCCCTCGTACTGGATGCGGCCTTCGGGGGCGGCTGTTGCCGCGCCCGCGGGCAGGGCGGAGACGAGACCCGCGGCGAGCGCGGCACTGGCCGCCATGCCGATCGCGGCCACTTTTCGCCTCGGGGTCCGTCTGGGGGTTCCGCCTGAAACACGCATCGCTGCCATCTGAGGGATCCTCCTCAATCGGTGGTGCGCTGCTGGTGGGGAGTGGTGCGTCTCGCAGACACCGCGAGCACGACAGGGACATGTCAATCCGCCGTGGCGCTCCTGTGCGTCAGCCGAAAGATTGCGGGGTCCGCAGGAATTGCACAAGAGCCCTGCACGGACGTAACAGGCCTGCCATGTCTTTGACATGACTTTCCGTCAGCTTTGCGACACCGTGGAGGGCCGCCCCTCCACGCCGGTCAGGCCGCGCGTCCGATCTGCCGCAGGATCGTCTCGTCGGTGATCGTCCTGTCGGCGGCCAGCAGGAAGGCCTTGCTCAGGATCAGCGACAGGCGGTCGTCCTCGAAGGGCAGGAAGACCTTGCCCGTGGCGGTCCGGCCGCCGGGCACGATGCACAGGTACGAGTCGTCCGGCTCCATCAGGATGTTCGCCGAGCCCAGGTGGATGCGGTAGGTGCGCAGGTCCCCGCGGACGACCAGGAAGCGGCCGTCCAGGGTGCAGCGGTCGGCGATCCTCAGCCGGGGCAGGATGCGCGACAGCGCGTCGCGGCGGGACTCGGCGCTGCCGGTCAGCTCGGCGAAACCGGCCCGCTCCCAGTACGCGCGCCGCGGACCGCGGTCGGTCCAGTCGGGGTCGGCGGCTATGGACGTGACCGCGACGAAGAGGTCCACGTCGCGCATGGCCTCGCTGAACACCAGGGGCGGGACCTCCGACAGCGGTACCTCCTGCCAGCGGCGCCCGGCGCGGCGCTCGAACCGGACCTGGTCGGTCGCCGCGACGTCCGGCGAATAGTGGCCGTTGTCGCCGGGCACGGGCTCGTGGTGGAAGCACGCCCGCCACCGGCCGTCGCCGAACTCCCCGCGCGCCCGGCCGTCGTAGCCGCCGTCGTAGGAGCCGAGGTAGTTGGACTGCCAGCCGCGCTCCTTGAACAGGGCGTACAGCCGCTGGTAGTGCACCATGTGCGCCGCGTACCGGTTGGAATAGACGCGGGTCCGTTCCTCGGCGGGTGTGAGCAGATAGATCTCGCGGAAGGCCTGCTTGAACGGCTGGCGCAGACGGTCGGCGACCATCCGCTCCCGCCACCGGCCGATCTCCTCCACCGAGGCCCGGACCGGATGCCACAGCCGCACCCGCTCCGGCTCGCCCGGCGGTACGGCCCCCGGCGCGAGGGCCTGCCAGCCGCCCTCCGCGTCGCGGTACTCCAGGATCAGCCCGCGCACGAGCACCCCCGTGACCGGATGGTCCCGGTAGTGCGCGCACCACTCGTCGTACGGCCACTCGCGCCCCGCGGACATCAGCGCCTCCACCCGGGCACGTTCGCCCGACAGCGTGGAGCGCACCGCCTTGGCCAGCGCTCTGACGCCGGCGAGCTCCTCCGGGTGGCCGTCCTTGAGCGCGGCCGGTGCGGTGCGGGAGGTCCGGCCGTCGGGGTGGGTGAAGGTGAGCCGTACCGTCCCGGCGTCCTCTACCGCCAGGCGTACGCGGTGTCCGCCCAGGTCGTGTTCGAGGGAGCCGTCGGCGGCCAGGCCGTGCCTGGGCACGCTGCGCTCGACCAGCTGCTCGGGGGTGACGCCCTGCCGTCCTGCGGCCGTGACCACCGCGGTGTCGAGCTGCTTGCGCAGGGCCCGGTGCCTGATCCGGGTGCCCAGCCGCCACAGTTCCTCCAGCGCGGCAGGGTCCCCGACCTCGGCGAGCGCGTTGATCGCGGCGCCCGCGAGCTTGAGATCCTCCCGCACCCCGGAGCCGGGGCCGCCGACGCGCAGCGCGAGCGCGCCGAGCAGCCGGACGGTGGCGGGGGTCTCGGTGAGCGCGGCCGCCCACACGGCACCGCGCGCCAGATCGGTGTCCTTGTCGTGGGCCAGATAGTGGTAGTGGTACCCGTCGCCGATCCAGGCGGTTCCCGCCCCGGCCGCCCGGCTGCACAGCGCGTCGCCCTCGGCCAGCGCCTCCAGCATGCCGGCCACGACCTCGCGCGCGGCCGCCGCGTCGACGGCCTCCAGGCAGGTGCGCCGCCAGCGCTGGGTGGGCCGGGGGCCGGAGAGCGCGGCCAGGTGCTGCACGAGCCGGGCCAGTTCCGCGCTCGGCGCGGTCTCGGCCCGCTCCCGCAGGGGCGCGGCCCAGGAGGCCTGCGCGGGGATCAGCCCCACGGGCACGACCGCCTCGCCGACCGCTCCGAGCAGGGCGGTCAGGCGCTTGGTGAGCGACCGGCGTTCACGCGCGCCGACGTGGCCCCGGGCGAGCTGCGCCTGCGCATGCCGCAGCCAGGGGGAGACCGCCTCGAGGCCGTCCTCGTCCAGCCGCTCGACGGCTCTGAGCGCGGCCGACAGCCCTCGGGCGAACCAGTGGTCCATGTCGTACTCGCAGGCGCGCAGCACCAGCACCGCGGCCTCCTCGCCGCTCCAGCCGTCCAGCCGCCTCATCAGAGCGTCGATCTCGGCGTCGTGGTCCCAGAGTCCGTCGGCGTCGTAGCTCGCCGCCAGCATCAGGCACACGGCCGCGGCCCGGCCGTCCTCGTCCAGGGCGCCCGTGAGCCACCGGCCGATCTCGCCCTTGACCCGCGCGAGCGCCGCCTCGTGCTCGGCCCGCCCGTGCCAGTCCACCAGCAGCGCCCGGTACGCCGCCTGCTCCCGCGCCACCAGCTCGACCAGCACCCGCCCCCGCCGCAGCGCGGCCCCCCGAACCCCGTCCAGCCCGTCGTCCCGCCGGGAGTCGGCCACCAAGTCGTCGAAGAACATGGCGGGATGATGACAGGGGGCACTGACAACGGGTGCCGGGCGAGCGTTCGGTCAGAGGGGCGGCCGGGCCCGGCGCGTCGGGGAGGCGGCTGCCGGGACTCGTCCGGCTCGCTGCGGGCCCCGTGGACGACGAAGGCCGTCCGGTCCGCTCGGGGGCGGGTCGGACGGCCTTTCGCGGGAGGTGTCAGACGTTGAAGCGGAACTCCACGACATCCCCGTCCTGCATGACGTAGTCCTTGCCCTCCATGCGGGCCTTGCCCTTGGCGCGGGCCTCGGCTACGGAGCCGGTTTCGACCAGGTCGGCGAAGGAGATGACCTCCGCCTTGATGAAGCCCTTCTGGAAGTCGGTGTGGATGACACCGGCGGCCTCGGGGGCGGTGGCGCCCTTCTTGATGGTCCAGGCGCGGGACTCCTTGGGACCGGCCGTGAGGTACGTCTGGAGGCCCAGGGTGTTGAAGCCGACGCGGGCGAGGGTGGCCAGGCCCGGCTCCTCGGCGCCCACCGACTCCAGGAGCTCCATGGCGTCCTCCTCGTCCAGCTCGGCGAGGTCGGCCTCCAGCTTGGCGTTCAGGAAGATCGCCTCGGCGGGGGCGACCAGGGCGCGCTGCTCGTCCTTGAAGGAGTCGTCGGTCAGCTCGTCCTCGTCGACGTTGAAGACGTAGAGGAACGGCTTCGTGGTGAGCAGGTGCAGGTCGTGGAGGAGCTCCGCGCGCTCGGTGCCCTGGAGGATGCCCTGGGAGAAGAGGGTGTCGCCCTTCTCCAGGATCTCCTTGGCCTCCTCGACGGCCTTGACCTTCGGGGCCACGTCCTTCTTGATCCGCGACTCCTTCTGGAGGCGGGGCAGGACCTTCTCGATCGTCTGGAGGTCCGCGAGGATCAGCTCGGTGTTGATGGTCTCGATGTCGTCCTTCGGCGAGACCTTGCCGTCGACGTGGACGACGTTCTCGTCCTTGAACGCGCGGATGACCTGGCAGATCGCGTCGGACTCGCGGATGTTCGCCAGGAACTTGTTGCCCAGGCCCTCGCCCTCGGAGGCACCGCGCACGATGCCCGCGATGTCGACGAAGTCGACCGTCGCCGGGAGGATGCGCTCCGAGCCGAAGATCTCCGCCAGCTTGGCCAGGCGGGCGTCGGGGACGCCGACCACGCCGACGTTCGGCTCGATCGTGGCGAACGGGTAGTTGGCCGCCAGCACGTCGTTCTTGGTCAGGGCGTTGAACAGGGTCGACTTGCCGACATTCGGCAGACCGACGATTCCGATCGTGAGCGACACGTTGCGTCTTCCCGTACGTGAGAGGGGCCAGGGGGCGCCTTCGGGGCCATACGGCCTTCGGGCCGGGGCCAGAGGAGAGGCTGGCCGATCCACCAGTTTACGGGGTACCGGCCGGGCCCCCGGCGATCCGTCGAACGCTTGGCCAAGCTCGTTCCCCCGGCGTGTCTGAAGGGCCGTTCGACACATAAAACGACCTAAGTTGGTCCAGTGGAGCAATACAGGACTCGCCAAGACCGGTCCGGACCGCGCCGCGGCAAGCCCCCGCTGCCGCCCCAGGCCGGTTCCGGCGATCCGGGCGACCGCCAGGCCCGGCCCGGCGCCGCCCGGTCGACACCGCGCCAGGGGCGCCCGGCGGCCGCCGGTCCACACCCCGCCCAGGACGGCGCCCGTCCGCCCCGCCAGGCCCAGGGCGAGGGCCGGCTCCGCGAAGGCTCCCGCCCCTCCCGCGGCGGTTCACGCCCCGCCTCCGCCGGCCGTGACGGCTCCGCCGGGGACCCGCGCAACCGGCCCGCCCGCACCCGGCGGCCCACCGCCCGGGCCGCCGCGGGCCTGCGGCGGCTGCCCGACCCCCGCCTGACCGGGCTCGGCGGCGGGCTGTTCTGCTCCGCCGTGATGCTTCTGCTCGCCTTGCTGGACGCGCTCCTGTTCGGCTCGTCCCTGACCGTCTACGGCGTGCTGTTCCTGCCGGTGTGCCTGCTGACGGCGGCCTGGGTACGGCGGGGGGATCTGGTGACCGGTCCGGTCGTCGTCCCGATCGCGTTCACCGTCGGCCTGCTGCCGATCGCGGGCGGCGAGGGCGTCGGGGGGCGGCTGATGAACCTGTTCACCGCGCTCGCCACCGAGGCCGGATGGCTCTACGGCGGGACCCTCGTCGCCGGCCTCGTCGTGATCGCCCGTCGGCTCCGCCTCGTCCACCGGCGCCGCGCCGCGGCGAGGCCCCGCCCGTCCACGGGCGCGTAGCCGAGTGCGGGGCCCCGGGCGCCCGCGGGTCTACGCCTCGCCCGTCTCCACCGCTCTCATCGCCGCCCCGACGATCCCCGCGTTGTTCTGGAGCTGCGCCGGGACGATCTCCGCCTTGATCCCCTCGATCAGGTGGAGGAACTTCCCCGACTTGCGGCTGACGCCGCCGCCGATGATGAACAGCTCCGGGGAGAAGAGCATCTCGACATGGGCGAGGTACTTCGAGACACGGCGGGCCCAGTGCTCCCAGGTGAGGTCGCCGTCCTCCTTGGCCTTGCTGGAGGCGCGCTTCTCCGCGTCGTGGCCGCCCAGTTCGAGATGGCCCAGCTCGGAGTTGGGGACGAGGATGCCGTCGATGAACAGGGCGCTGCCGATGCCGGTGCCGAAGGTGAGGAGCAGGACCGTGCCCTTGCGGTCGCGGCCGGCGCCGAAGTGCATCTCGGCGACACCTGCAGCGTCCGCGTCGTTGACCACGGTGACCGGGAGGCCGCCGAGGCGCTCGCCCAGCAGAGCGCGCGCGTCGGTGTCGATCCAGGCCTTGTCGACGTTGGCCGCGGTGCGGATCGTCGAGCCGTTCGTCACGACACCGGGGAACGTGACGCCGATCGGGCCCGTCCAGCCGTAGTGCTCGACGACCTCCTTCACACCGTCGGCCACCGCGTCCGGGGTCGACGGCTGAGGAGTGAGCACCTTGTGGCGCTCCTGGGCGAGGTCACCCCTGCCCAGGTCCACAGGGGCACCCTTGATGCCGGAACCGCCGATGTCCACACCGAAGATCTGCATGGCTCTACGTTACGACGGACGACTGACAGTCACTCCCCGGCGGGGTCCGCGCCGCTGCCGCCCCGCTGGGCGACCAGGGCGGCCGCCTCCGCGCGCAGGTCCCGGCGCAGTTCCTTCG
The DNA here is from genome assembly GCF_055587025.1 of Streptomyces sp. NPDC048600. Lineage (NCBI taxonomy): Bacteria > Bacillati > Actinomycetota > Actinomycetes > Kitasatosporales > Streptomycetaceae > Streptomyces > Streptomyces sp. NPDC048600. The sequence goes on from NZ_JBVJGZ010000008.1 coordinate 50,459, forward strand.
GCAGCGAGAAGGTGATGGACTCCTCGGCGGCCTTGACCAGCTCGACGTCCGCGTAACCGCGGCCCGCGAGCCACTCCAGGACCTCCTCGACGAGCACCTCCGGCACCGACGCGCCCGAGGTGACACCGACCGTGGAGACGCCCTCCAGCCAGGCCTCGTCGATCTCGTGGGCGAAGTCGACGAGATAGGCGTCGCGGGAGCCGGCGAGCTTGGCGACCTCGACCAGACGCTTGGAGTTGGAGGAGTTGCGCGAGCCCACCACGATGACCAGCTCGGCCTCGGCGCCCATCTGCTTCACGGCGAGCTGGCGGTTCTGCGTGGCGTAGCAGATGTCGTCGCTCGGCGGGGAGATCAGCTGCGGGAACTTGTCCTTCAGCGCGTCGACCGTCTCCATCGTCTCGTCGACCGAGAGCGTGGTCTGGGAGAGCCAGACGACCCTGGACGGGTCGCGGACCTCGACCTTGGCCACGTCGCCCGGGCCGTCGACGAGCTGGATGTGGTCGGGGGCCTCGCCGGAGGTGCCGATGACCTCCTCGTGGCCCTCGTGCCCGATCAGCAGGATGTCGTAGTCCTCGTCGGCGAAGCGGACGGCTTCCTTGTGGACCTTGGTGACCAGCGGGCAGGTGGCGTCGATGGTGGCGAGGCTGCCGCGCTCGGCCTCCTCGTGGACGACGGGGGCGACGCCGTGCGCGGAGAACATCACGATGTTGCCCGGCGGCACCTCCTCCGTCTGCTCGACGAAGATCGCGCCCTTCTTCTCCAGGGTCTGCACGACGTACTTGTTGTGGACGATCTCGTGCCGGACGTACACCGGAGCCCCGTACTGCTCCAGGGCTTTCTCGACGGCGATCACGGCGCGGTCCACACCCGCGCAGTAGCCACGGGGGGCGGCGAGCAGGACACGGCGGCCAGACGAAGCAGTCATGCGTCCCATCGTAAGGCCGCGTCCGGACGGCCTGGATCAGCCTCCCCGTGGGCGGTGCCGCGGGACGGGCGGGGGACGTGCGGGCGACAGGCGGGGGACGTGTGGGCGGCGGCCGGGCGGCGGGACGCCGGTCGCCCGCGGCCGGATCGACGGTGAAGGCCCCTTCGTCCGCGACCGGATTGTCGGTGGCGGCCGTTACGCTCGCGGCATGGCTGTGAACACGAGTCCCGAGTCCGCGCTGCCCGTCGGTGAGGTCTCGCGGCTCATCGGGGGATGGATCGACCGGCTCGGCGCCGTGTGGGTCGAGGGGCAGATCACACAGCTGTCCCGGCGGCCCGGCGCCGGGGTGGTGTTCATGACCCTGCGCGACCCGTCGTACGACATCTCGGTGAGCGTCACCTGCTACCGCCAGGTGTTCGACGCGGTCGCGGACGTGGTCGGCGAGGGCGCCCGGGTCGTCGTCCTGGCCAAGCCCGAGTGGTACGCCCCCAGGGGGCAGCTCTCCCTGCGGGCCGCCGAGATCCGGCCCGTGGGGGTCGGCGAGCTGCTCGCGCGGCTGGAGCAGCTGAAGAAGGCGCTCGCGGGCGAGGGACTGTTCGCGCCGGAGCGCAAGAAGCCGCTGCCGTTCCTTCCGCAGCTGATCGGCCTCGTCTGCGGGCGGGCCTCGGCCGCCGAGCGGGACGTGCTGGAGAACGCCCGGCACCGCTGGCCCGCCGTGCGCTTCGAGGTGCGCAACGTCCCCGTGCAGGGCGTGCACGCGGTGCCGCAGGTCGTGCAGGCCGTCAAGGAGCTCGACGCGCTCGACGAGGTCGACGTGATCATCGTCGCGCGCGGCGGCGGCAGCGTGGAGGACCTGCTGCCGTTCTCCGACGAGCAGCTCGTGCGGGCGGTCGCGGAGTGCCGTACGCCGGTGGTGTCCGCGATCGGCCACGAGCCGGACAATCCGCTGCTGGACCACGTCGCCGACCTGCGGGCCTCCACGCCCACCGACGCGGCCAAGAAGGTCGTGCCGGACGTCGGCGAGGAGCTGGAGCGGGTGCGGCAGCTGCGCGACCGGGCGCGGCGCTGTGTGGAGGCCTACCTCTCGCGCGAGGAGCGCGGGCTCGCCCACGCGCTGGCCCGGCCCTCGATAGAGGACCCGCACCGCATGGTCGACGAGCGGACCGCGCAGGTGGCGTCGCTGTCCGAGCGGTCCCGGCGCTGCCTCGGGCATCTGCTGGACCGCGCCGACTCGGAGCTGACGCACACCCACGCGCGCGTGGTGGCGCTCTCCCCCGCCGCGACGCTCAAGCGCGGGTACGCCGTGCTCCAGCGGGCCGACGGTCACGCGGTCCGCGCCGCGGGCGAGGTCACGGCCGGTGAGGCGCTGCGCGCGCGGGTGGCCGAGGGCGAGTTCTCCGTACGGGTCGAGGAACCCGTGCGTGTCGAGGGAAGCGAAGAGGTCTGACGGGTGCGCGAGGTCCCGGAGGACGTGGCGATGATGTCTAGGGTGGGCGGATGACCGGCAAGGTGGATGAGGCGCTCGGGTACGAGCAGGCGCGCGACGAGCTGATCGAGGTCGTACGCCGGCTGGAGGCGGGCGGTACGACGCTGGAGGAGTCCCTGGCGCTGTGGGAGCGCGGCGAGGAACTCGCGAAGGTGTGCCGGCGCTGGCTGGAGGGCGCGCGGGCGCGGCTGGACGCGGCGCTGGCTGCGGAGGACGCGGCGGACGGGGATGCGGCGGGGGACGAGGAGTAGGGCGCCCTCGCGCTGGTCGCCACTTGGGCTTTCTCGCGCCGGGTGCCCGTCCCTGAGGGGTGCGCGGACGCGTACGCGGGTCCGGAGGGTGTGGGGGCGCGTGAGAAAGGCCCCCGGCGTGGTTCCGGGGGCCTTTGCCACGTCGTCCGTGGGGGGCGCTCAGGCCAGCTTCAGGGCCTGGGCCATCTCCTTCAGGCGGTCGAAGGAGGCCGTGCCGGTCACCAGCGTCGTGGCGCCGTCCTCGCCCCGCAGGACCAGCGCGTCGTAGCGGCCGCCGGTGTAGCGGGTCCAGGTACGGCCGTCGATCTGCTCGGTGGTCGCCGTCTCCTTGGCGCCCTGGCTGGCCTCCTCGATGAACACGACCGGCCGCGCGGTGGACTGCTCGACCGCAACGTACTCGCCGTCGGGGTCCTGGAAGCCCAGGTGCCAGGCGTCGGACTCGGTGCCCTGGAAGCGCACGGAGGTCGCCTTCCAGGCGTTCGGCAGGCCCTCGGGGGCCGCCACGCCGTACGGGGCCGCGCGGCGGGCCGTCAGCAGTTCCACCCGGTAGTCGACGCGCTTGATGTCGGGTTCGCCGTCGTCGTTCGGGATGAACATGTAGACGAACAACGCCGCGAGGACGATGAGGCCCAGGGAAAGGATCATGTCCCGGGCCGACTTCTGCTTGCCGTAGGTGCCTGCCACGCCCCCTATGTTCGCAGGTGGCCCTGGCGCTCATCCGTGGGGCCCCCTGCTCAGTTTGTCGTCCTGGCGATAGAGTCGTCGTCCAGAACCCTCATCCGGCCGTCGTCGTATCAGAAAGGTGCGCTCCGATGACCGAGCATCATCAATTGCCGTCCGAGCTGGACGTTCCCTCCGAAGCCCCCGATCGCAACCTCGCCCTGGAGCTGGTCCGGGTGACCGAGGCCGCCGCGATGGCCGCCGGCCGCTGGGTGGGACGCGGCGACAAGAACGGCGCCGACGGTGCCGCGGTGCGCGCCATGCGCACCCTCGTCTCGACCGTGTCGATGAACGGCGTGGTCGTCATCGGCGAGGGCGAGAAGGACGAGGCGCCGATGCTCTTCAACGGCGAGCGCGTCGGTGACGGCACGGGCCCCGAGGTCGACATCGCCGTCGACCCGATCGACGGGACCACGCTGACCGCCAAGGGCATGCCCAACGCGATCGCCGTCCTCGCCGCCACCGAGCGCGGGGCGATGTTCGACCCGTCCGCCGTGTTCTACATGGACAAGCTGGTCACCGGCCCCGAGGCCGCCGACTTCGTCGACATCAACGCGCCCGTGTCGGTGAACATCCGCCGGGTCGCCAAGGCGAAGCGGTCCGCGCCGGAGGATGTGACCGTCGTCATCCTCGACCGGCCCCGCCACGAGGGGATCATCAACGAGATCCGGGAGACCGGTGCGCGGATCAAGCTGATCTCCGACGGTGACGTGGCCGGCTCCATCCTCGCGCTGCGCGAGGGCACGGGCGTGGACATGCTGCTCGGCATCGGCGGCACGCCGGAGGGCATCATCTCCGCCTGTGCGGTGAAGTGTCTGGGCGGCACGATCCAGGGGAAGCTGTGGCCCAAGGACGACGAGGAGCGGCAGCGGGCGATCGACGCCGGGCACGATCTCGACCGGGTGCTGACCACGGAGGATCTGGTGACCGGGGAGAACGTGTTCTTCGTGGCCACGGGGATCACCGACGGTGAGTTGCTGCGGGGTGTGCGGTACCGGTCGGAGACCGCGACGACCGACTCGATCGTGATGCGGTCGAAGTCCGGGACGGTTCGGCGGATCGACTCCGAGCATCGTTTGAGCAAGCTGCGGGCCTATAGCGCGATCGACTTCGACCGGGCCAAGTGACCGCGGTGCGGCTGTGACGCCGTAGCTCTTGCCCGGTGTGGGCGGGTGCGGGTGGTGGGGGTTGTTCGCGCAGTTCCCCGCGCCCCTTGAGAGGGCGTTGGCCCGCGCCGTGGCGTTGTGAGAGCCGGGCGGAGTGGTTTGCGCAGTTCCCCGCGCCCCTGAAACGCCTGCCCGTTGTGGGCGGGTGCGGGTTGTGGGGGGGTGCTCGCGCAGTTCCCCGCGCCCCTTGGAGGGCGTTGGCCCGCGCCGTGGCGTTGCGGGAGCTGCGTGGAGTGGATTGCGCAGTTCCCCGCGCCCCCTGGGAGGCGGTGGTGGGAGGGGCGTCCCCTGTGCGGAGGGGGCGCCCCTTCTTGTGCGGGTGGGGTGGGGTCAGCCGGCCTGGGCTATGCGGGCGGCTGCCCTGGTGGCCTTCTTGAGTTCCATGTCGCGGCGGCGGCGCCGGGCGAGGACGACGCGGCGCTCCGCGGCCGTGAGGCCGCCCCAGACGCCGTAGGGCTCGGGCTGGAGCAGGGCGTGCTCGCGGCACTCGACCATGACGGGGCAGCGGGCGCAGACGCGCTTGGCGGCCTCTTCGCGCGACAGCCGGGCGGCGGTGGGCTCCTTGGAGGGGGCGAAGAACAGGCCGGCCTCGTCGCGCCGGCACACCGCCTCGGTGTGCCAGGGTGCGTCTTGGTCCCTGTCCCGCGCTGGCATCCGCTGGTCCGGAACGGCAGCTACCTGTCGGGACGAATGCGGCGTTTGCAGCACGGTCTACTCCTGACGACGGCTTCGCGAGCGAGAGACGATGCAGCAAGGTCTACCCGCTGTACGCGTGCCTATGCGGGCAGTTGGCAACCGCCGGAGCCGACTGGTCCACCACCGTCAATGACCGAGATGTCTGCGCAAACTCTTTTCGGCCTTGTGCTGGACGCGATCGATGATGTCCGCGACGGTCTTCCCCCGGCGAGGGCGCGCCTCCACGTTGCCGAGGACGGCCCAGCCGTCCACGAACACCACAGGCGCCTCGGGGTCGGTCGCGTCCAGCGGGGCCACCTCGAAGTTGCCGAGCACACCACCACCGGTGCCGCGCAGGGAGACGTTCTCCGGGACACGGACCTCGACGTTGCCGAAGACCGACCACGCCTTGATGACGACCTGCTGGTACTCGAACAGGGCCTCGCTCAGGTCGATCTCGACACTGCCGAAGATCGCGTACGCGTGGATACGGCGGCCCGCGCGCCAGCGGCCCTTGCGGACGGCGCTCGCGAACACCGCGACCACGTTCTCGTCCGGGTCGATCGGGATCGCGCCGGCCGTCGGGCGGTGGGGCGCGGTGTACGGGGCGGACGGGCGCGGGGCGTGGGCCGCGGGCAGATCGCGTATGAAGACCTCCAGCTCGCCGACCGTACGGGCGGCCAGGGCGCCCTCGACGCGCTCGGCGTGCTCGTCGGCGGTCAGCCGGCCCTCGGCCAGGGCCTCGCGCAGGATGTCGGCGATCCGGTCGCGGTCCGCGTCGGAGGCGCGCAGCTCGGCGGCGGGGGCGGTCTGCTTCTGAAGGTCCACGACAGCAGCGTACCGAAACACGATAGATCGCGACATCCCCAACTGAGCCTTACCTCACAGGTTCACTGTCAGCGGCAGGTTCTACGCTGGTGAGGCTCGCCAGCGTCGGCGGGCGGCCGTCCGTCAGAGTGAGGAATGGGCTGAGATGCCTGAGTTCGCGTACACCGATCTGCTCCCCCTGGGAGAGGACACCACCCCCTACCGGCTGGTGACGTCCGAGGGTGTCTCCACCTTCGAGGCCGACGGGCGGACGTTCCTCAAGGTGGAGCCCGAGGCGCTGCGCAAGCTGGCCGAGGAGGCCATCCACGACATCCAGCACTATCTGCGCCCGGCCCACCTCGCCCAGCTCCGCCGGATCATCGACGACCCGGAGGCGTCCGCCAACGACAAGTTCGTCGCGCTGGACCTGCTGAAGAACGCCAACATCGCGGCCGCGGGCGTGCTCCCGATGTGCCAGGACACCGGCACCGCGATCGTCATGGGCAAGCGCGGCCAGAACGTGCTCACCGAGGGCGGCGACGAGGAGGCCCTGTCGCGGGGCATCTACGACGCCTACACCCGGCTGAACCTGCGCTACTCGCAGATGGCTCCGCTCACCATGTGGGAGGAGAAGAACACCGGCTCCAACCTCCCGGCGCAGATCGAGCTGTACGCCACCGACGGCGGCGCCTACAAGTTCCTCTTCATGGCCAAGGGCGGCGGCTCCGCCAACAAGTCGTTCCTGTACCAGGAGACGAAGGCCGTCCTGAACGAGGCCTCCATGATGAAGTTCCTGGAGGAGAAGATCCGTTCGCTCGGCACGGCCGCCTGCCCGCCGTACCACCTGGCGATCGTGGTCGGCGGTACGTCCGCGGAGTACGCGCTCAAGACCGCCAAGTACGCCTCCGCGCACTACCTCGACGAGGCGCCCGCCGAGGGCTCCGAGCTGGGCCACGGCTTCCGGGACAAGGAGCTGGAGGAGAAGGTCTTCGAGCTCACCCAGAAGATCGGCATCGGCGCGCAGTTCGGCGGCAAGTACTTCTGCCACGACGTGCGGGTGATCCGCCTGCCGCGGCACGGGGCGTCCTGCCCGGTCGCCATCGCGGTGTCCTGCTCCGCCGACCGCCAGGCCGTCGCGAAGATCACCGCCGAGGGTGTGTTCCTGGAGCAGCTGGAGACGGACCCGGCGCGGTTCCTGCCGGACACGACGGACGAGCACCTCGAGGAGGGCGACGTCGTCCGTATCGACCTCAACCAGCCGATGGACGACATCCTCGCGGAGCTGACCAAGTACCCGGTCAAGACGCGGCTGTCGCTCTCCGGGCCGCTCGTGGTGGCGCGGGACATCGCGCACGCGAAGATCAAGGAGCGGCTGGACGCGGGTGAGGGGATGCCGCAGTACCTCAAGGACCACCCGGTGTACTACGCCGGTCCGGCGAAGACGCCCGAGGGGTACGCGTCGGGGTCGTTCGGTCCCACGACCGCCGGGCGGATGGACTCCTACGTGGAGCAGTTCCAGGCTGCCGGGGGGTCCAAGGTGATGCTCGCGAAGGGGAACCGGAGCAAGCAGGTCACCGACGCGTGCGGGGCGCACGGGGGGTTCTATCTCGGGTCGATCGGGGGGCCCGCGGCGCGGCTCGCGCAGGACTGCATCAAGAAGGTCGAGGTCGTCGAGTACGAGGAGCTCGGTATGGAGGCGGTGTGGAAGATCGAGGTGGAGGACTTCCCCGCGTTCATCGTCGTCGACGACAAGGGGAACGACTTCTTCCAGGATCCGGCTCCTGCGCCGACGTTCACGTCGATTCCCGTGCGGGGGCCTGGGCTGGGCTGACGTCCGTGGGGGCGGGGGCCTTTTTCTCGCCCCCGCCGCCCCTTCCCGTCCCGTCTCCAGGGGCTCCGCCCCTTCGACCCCGCCAGGGGCTACGCCCCCTGGACCCCCAGGCCTTCACCCGTCCACCGCCCGAAACGGTCGATCAGGGGGCCGGCCCCGAAAAGGCCCGTCGGCCGAAGCGGTCGGGTGGGGAGCGGAGATCCGTTTACGGGGAACACCTGTCACGTCCTGGGTGCTGTGACTGGTGGAGGTGATCGGCTGTGGCCGACGGAGAGCAGGGGTATCGGGTCGAGCACGACTCGATGGGTGAGGTGCGGGTGCCCGCGGGTGCGAAGTGGCGGGCGCAGACGCAGCGGGCGGTCGAGAACTTCCCGGTGTCCGGGCAGCGGATCGAGCGGGCGCACATCGAGGCCCTCGCACACATCAAGGGCGCCGCGGCCAAGGTCAACGCCCGGCTGGGGGTGCTCGACCAGGACATCGCCCGGGCGGTGCAGGAGGCGGCCGCGGAGGTCGCCGAGGGACGCTGGGACGAGCACTTCCCGGTGGACGTCTTCCAGACGGGCTCGGGGACGTCGTCCAACATGAACACCAACGAGGTCGTCGCCACGCTGGCGAGCGAGCGGCTGGGCCGGCCCGTGCATCCCAACGACCACGTCAACGCCTCTCAGTCGTCCAACGACGTCTTCCCCTCCTCGATCCACATCGCGGCCACCGCGGCCGTCACCCGCGACCTGATCCCCGCGCTGGACCATCTCGCCGCCGCGCTCGGGCGCAAGGCCGAGGAGTTCGCGGACGTGGTGAAGTCGGGCCGTACGCATCTGATGGACGCGACTCCCGTGACGCTGGGCCAGGAGTTCGGCGGGTACGCCGCCCAGGTGCGCTACGGCGTCGAACGGCTGCGGTCCTCCCTCCCCCGGCTCGCCGAACTGCCGCTCGGCGGTACGGCCGTCGGCACCGGGATCAACACCCCGCCCGGGTTCTCCGCGGCCGTCATCGAGGAGGTCGCGCTCGCCACGGGGCTGCCGCTGACGGAGGCGCGCGACCACTTCGAGGCGCAGGGCGCGCGAGACGCGATCGTCGAGACCAGCGGGCAGCTGCGGACCATCGCGGTGGGACTGACGAAGATCGCCAACGATCTGCGGTGGATGGCGTCGGGGCCGCGCACCGGCCTCGCCGAGATCGCCCTGCCCGACCTCCAGCCCGGCTCCTCGATCATGCCCGGCAAGGTCAACCCGGTGATCCCGGAGGCGGTGCTGATGGTCGCCGCGCAGGTCACCGGCAACGACACCACCGTCGCCACGGCCGGTGCCGCCGGGAACTTCGAGCTGAACGTGATGCTCCCGGTCATCGCCAAGAACGTCCTGGAGTCGATCCGGCTGCTGGCCAACGTCTCGCGACTGCTGGCCGACCGGACCGTCGACGGCATCACCGCCGACCGCGAACGGGCCCGGGAGTACGCCGAGTCCTCGCCCTCCGTGGTCACCCCGCTCAACAAGTACATCGGCTACGAGGAGGCGGCCAAGGTCGCCAAACGGGCGCTCGCCGAACGCACGACGATCCGTACGGTCGTGCTGGAGGGCGGGTACGTCGAGCGCGGGGACCTCACACTCGAACAGCTCGACGAGGCGCTGGACGTGCTGCGGATGACCCGCCCCTGACGCGTGGTGCGTACAGGTAACCGACGTGTGAACCGTGCCGAGTGCCGGGGCGTCGTACCCGTGTGACACCTAATATCTGTTCATGGCAGACGGCGGAGCGATGAGACGCGAGACGGCGGACGGTTCGACGACCCCCTGGGCGCCCGGGAGCCGGATCCTGTGGCGCTACCGGGAGAACGGCGGCACGGGGTTCCACATCGCGCGCCCCGTCACCGTCGTGCGCGACGACGCCGATCTGCTCGCCGTGTGGCTCGCGCCCGGCACCGAGTGTGTGAAGCCGGTGCTGGCCGACGGCACGCCCGTGCACCTGGAGCCGCTCGCCTCGCGCTACACCAAGCCGCGCGCGGTGCTGCGCGACCGCTGGTTCGGCACGGGCGTGCTGAAGCTGGCCCGGCCCGGCCTGCCCTGGTCGGTGTGGCTGTTCTGGGAGCCGGGCTGGCTGTTCAAGAACTGGTACGTCAATCTCGAGGAACCGCTGTCCCGTTGGGAGGGCGGCGTGGACTCCGAGGACCATTTTCTGGACATCGTCGTGGACCCGGACCGCAGTTGGCACTGGCGGGACGAGGACGAGTTCGCGCAGGCCCAGCGGGACGGACTGGTGGACGCGGGCCTGGCCGGACGGGTGCGGGACGCGGGCCGGTCCGCGGTGGAGGCGATCGAGGCCTGGGGACCGCCGTTCGCGGACGGCTGGCAGGACTGGCGCCCGAACGCGTCCTGGGCGGTACCGTCTCTGCCGGACGACTGGGACCGTACGCCCGCGCACGTGTCCTCATGAGACCCTTGATGCGCCCCCGGGCACGAAACGTAGGATCGTCCTCCGCAAGGGCGCATGGAGGCAACTCCCGGAGTGCACAGCTAGTCTGACCGGATGTCACCGAGGGGCGGCAGTGTGAGCGAGGGGAACGAGGACACCACCCGTGCGGGCCTCGGCCGGTCCGTCGGTGACACAGGAGAAGTCCCTGACCTCGCGGGAACTCCGTTCCTGGGGCACGTATTCCGGGTATCGAGATTTCTGCGGGACGAACTGCACGCGCGGCGCGCAGCCCCGGACGGATGGATTTCATACGCGTGACGGAGAACCCCACCTCCTATGAACGCCCGCAGGCGGGCGTCGACCCCGCGGATGCGCGCGGGGCGCTCCTGCATACCCAGGCACAGGCCCGGACGCCCGGTTCGGCCTTACCGGCACAGGCCCGGGCGGGCGAGACTCCGCAGGGCACCCCGGTGACCCCGGGCGGCTCCACCGACCCCGAGCACTCCCAGCCGGCCGTCGCGGAGACCGACACGCACCGTCCCCGCCCCACGCCGGAGGCGATCCCGGCCCAGCCCGGCCAGGAGGGCACCGCGCGCGGCGGCCCGGGCGGGCAGGAGCGGCGCAGCGGCCAGGGCGTGCCCGGCAGCCGTCCCACGCCCATGCGGCGGGACGGGGACCGGCTGCGTTTCGTGGGCGCGGCGACCCGGCGGATCGCCCGGGGCATCGACCTGGACGAGATCGTGATGGGGCTGTGCCGGGCGACGGTGCCGACCTTCGCGGACGCGATCCTGGTCTATCTGCGCGATCCGCTGCCGGTCGGCGACGAGCGGCCCACCGGCCCGGTCGTGCTGCGGCTGCGGCGCACCGACCGGATCCCGGAGGAGCGGGACACCGACGGCGGTTTCGTCGCCCCGCAGACGCCTGAACCGGCGGAACTGTCGACGGTCACGTCCGAGTTGTGCGAGGTGCGGCCGGGCGGCGCGCTGGCCGAGGTGCTGCGCGGGGTACGGCCGGTGTTCGCCGACGCGCCCGCGGCGCGGGCCGCGCTGCCCGAGCTCCTCGGTGACGCGGCCGAGTCGATCGTGCCCGGCGGCCGCCGGGCGATCCTCGCTCCGCTGCGCGGCCGGCGCCGGGTGATCGGGGCGGCCGTGTTCCTGCGCCGGCCCGAGCGGATCCCGTTCGAGACGGACGATCTGCTGGTCGCGGCGCAGCTCGCCACGCACAGCGCGCTCGGTATCGACAAGGCGGTGCTGTACGGCCGTGAGGCGTACATCGCCGACGAGTTGCAGCGCACGATGCTGCCGGAGCATCTGCCCCGGCCTACGGGTGTGCGGCTGGCGTCGCGCTATCTGCCCGCGGCCGAGACGGCGCGAGTGGGCGGCGACTGGTACGACGCGATCCCGCTGCCGGGGTCGCGGGTGGCGCTGGTCGTCGGTGACGTCATGGGGCATTCCATGACGTCCGCGGCGATCATGGGCCAGCTGCGGACCACCGCCCAGACCCTCGCGGGGCTGGATCTGCCGCCGCAGGAGGTGTTGCACCATCTCGACGAGCAGGCGCAGCGGCTGGGCACGGACCGTATGGCGACCTGTCTGTACGCCGTGTACGACCCGGTCACGCACCGGATCACCATCGCCAACGCCGGGCATCCGCCGCCGGTGCTGCTGCATCTGGGCGGCCGGGCCGAGGTGCTGCGGGTGCCGCCGGGGGCGCCGATCGGTGTGGGCGGGGTCGACTTCGAGGCGGTCGAGCTGGACGCGCCCGCCGGGGCGACGCTGCTGCTGTACACCGACGGGCTGGTGGAGTCCCGGCTGCGGGACGTGTGGACCGGTATAGAGCAGTTGCGGGAGCGGCTGGCCGCGACCGCGCAGCTGACCGGGCCGGACCATCCGCCGCCGCTGGAGGCGCTGTGCGACGAGGTGCTCGACATGCTCGGGCCCGGGGACCGCGACGACGACATCGCGCTGCTCGCGGCGCGGTTCGACGGGATCGCGCCCAGTGACGTGGCGTCGTGGCTGCTGGAGCCGGAGGACTCGGCGCCGGGGCGGGCGCGGCGGCTGGCGCGCAGCGCGCTGGGCCGCTGGGAGCTCGACGAACTGAGCGACTCGGTGGAGTTGCTGGTCAGCGAGGTCGTGACCAACGCGGTGCGGTATGCCTCCCGGCCGGTGACCCTGCGGTTGCTGCGCACCGATGTGCTGCGGTGCGAGGTGGTCGACGACGTGCCTCAGTTGCCGCGGCTGCGGCAGGCTCGGGCGACGGATGAGGGGGGTCGGGGGCTGTATCTGGTCAACAGGCTTGCCCGGCGGTGGGGGGCGACGCGGTTGAGTGCGGGGAAGGTCGTGTGGTTCGAGTTGAACCTGCTGTGACGGTGCCTGCGCGGCGGGGTTGTCGGGTGGGGTGGCGGTGTTGAGGTCGGGTGCGGCTTGGTCGTGGCTGGTCGCGCAGTTCCCCGCGCCCCTGAAGACTGCGCAGTTCCCCGCGCCCCTGAAAGCAGGGCGTTCGCCTGCGCGGCGGAATCGCCGACAGGCACGGCCGCGCGCCCCCGAAAAAGCAGGAGTCGTCGCGCCCACGCGGCGGAGCCGCACACAGACACAGCCCCGCGCCCCTAGAAGCAGGAGTCGTCGCGCCCGCGCGGCGGAGTTGCACACGGATACAGCCCTGCGCCCCTGAAAGCAGGGTGGTCGCGTCGCAGGTGTGGGGGAGGCCCGGCACTTTTTGGTGCCGGGCCTCTTTCTTGCTACTGGCGGGGGTCCAGGCCTGCTGGGTCTACCGGGGGGTCTGTCGTTTCCTCGGCCGGGGGTGTCGTCGTCGGGGTCGAGGTCGGTTCCTCGGTGGTGGGGGGTGGGGTCGTGGGGGTCTGGGTGGGGGGCTGGGTGGTGGGGGCCCGGGTGGTGGGGGCCTGGGTGGTCGGCTCCCGCGTGGGGGACGCCGACGGGGACTCCGAGGGGGACGCGGACGGGCTCGGGGTCCAGGTCGGCTCGACGGCGGCGCCCTGGTCCGTCTCGAGGTCGAAGTCGGTGACCTCGCTCATGACGCCGAAGGTGTAGGCGGCCCAGATCTGGGCGGGGAAGCCACCGCCGTTGACGCGGTCCTCGCCGGCGGCGTCGTACATCGGGACCTGCTTGTGCGGGGGCTTGTCGTCCTCGCCGAACAGGCCGACCGAGGTGACCAGGTTCGGGGTGAAGCCGGTGAACCAGGCCGACTTGTTGTTGTCGGAGGTGCCCGTCTTGCCCGCGACCTGCTGGCCGTCGCGCATGGGGTTCTCGCGCACCGAGCGGCGGGCCGTACCGTCGTCGACCACGCCGGTCAGGACGGAGGTGACGCCGTCGGCGGCCTCGCGGCTGATGACCTCCTCGCCGATCGGGTCGGGGATCTGGACCGTGCGGCCCTGCTTCTCCGCCGACTTCAGGATCGTCGGGGTGACCTGCTTGCCGTGGTTGGCGAGGGTGGCGTAGATGCCGGCCATCTCCAGCGGGCTCGCACCCATGGAACCGAGGGTCTGGGCCGGTACGGCCTGCATGTCCTCGGTGTCCATGCCGAGCTTCTCGGCGGTCTCCATCACCGTCTTCATGCCGACGTCGATGCCCATCTGGGCGAACACCGAGTTCACGGACTTGTTCATGGCCGTCTGGACGGAGACGTCGCCGTAGTCCTGCTCGTCCTCGTTCGGCGGGGCGAAGCCGACCTCGGTGCCGCCGTCCTCGACCGGGCGGCGGCTGTCGCCGTCGTAGACCGTGCTCGCGGTGATCGGGTCGCCGTCCTGGGTCTCGGCGCCCTCCTCGAAGGCGGCGGCCAGGATGACCGGCTTGAAGGTGGAGGCGGGCTGGTAGTCCCGGCGGGTGGCGTTGCTGAAGTAGTGCTTGAAGTAGTCCCGTCCGCCGTAGAGGGCGACGACCTTGCCGGTCCTCGGGTCGACCGAGACCGCGCCGGCCTGCACGTCGGCGTCGACGTCACGTTCCTTCGGGTCCAGCTTGCTGGTCAGCTCGCTCTTGACGGCCTTCTCCAGCGCCGCCTGCTTCTTGGGGTCGATGTTCAGGGTGATGGTCCAGCCCTGCCCCTCGACCTGGGCCGCGGCCTCGGAGCGGGTGATGCCCTCCTCGGCCATCAGCCGGTCCTCCAGCTGCCGGTTGGCGAGCGCGACGAGGTAGCCCTTCTGGCCCTCCATGCCGGGGGCGCCCTTGGGCTCCTTCGGTACCTCGAACTCCATCGAGGCGCGCTCGCCGGAGTCGAGCCACTCCTCCTCGACCATGTTGTCCAGGACGTAGTTCCAGCGGTTCTTCACCAGGGTCTTGCTGGTGTCCGAGGCGACCGCCCAGTCGTACTGGCTGGGCGCCTGGAGCAGCGCGGCGAGATAGGCGCCCTGCTCGACGCTGAGGTCCTCGGCGTCGACGCGGTAGTACGCCTGGGCGGCGGCCTGGATGCCGTAGGCGCCGCGGCCGTAGTAGCTGGTGTTGATGTAGCCCGCGAGGATGTCGTCCTTGGACAGCTGGCGGTCGACCTTGAGCGAGATCACTACTTCCTTGAGCTTGCGGGTGACCGTCTGCTCCTGGCTCAGGTAGTAGTTCTTGACGTACTGCTGAGTGATCGTCGAGCCGCCCTGCTTGCCGCGGCCCAGCACGGTGTTCAGCACGCCGCGGGCGGTGCCCTTCAGGTCGACGCCGGAGTCCTGGTAGAAGGACTTGTTCTCGGCGGCGACGAACGCCTTCTGGACGGGCTCGGGGACCTTCGAGAGGTCCACGATCTCGCGGTTGACCTCGCCGTCGCGGGCGAGGATGGTGCCGTTGCTGAGCTTGTAGACGTTGCTCTGGCGCTGGGCGGCCGGGTTGCCCTTGGGCACGTCGACGACCAGGTACAGCACGATGAACGAGCCGATGCCGAGCAGGCACAGGCCCAGGAACGTGCCGAGGATCTTCTTCCAGGTGAAGAACCGGCGTATGCCGCTGGGGCGGTCCGCCGCCCGCGACGAGCGGCGCCCCGGCGCCGCGCGGCGGCCACCGCGCTGTCGCGCTCGTCTCTCTTCCGCTCGTCCCATCAGTACGTCTGCTCCGCTTCGCTCTCGGGTCTCACACACGTGTCTCGGCTCAGGTCAGCTCAGAAAGCTAACACCGATGTATGTGACCAAGTCCGTTCGATTCGGGTCTTTCCGGACGTGACAATCAGCACCCGTCCCATGGGAACCGACGTGCGAAACGGCCCGAGGGTTGCTGTGTCGGGGAAAAGTGTTATCACTTAGATAGATTCACGATAGGCAGCGCCGCGCGCCGCACGAGAACGGGGGACCCCTCATGTCCGCACCCCCGCAGACGTACCCGCCATGCCCGAGGCCCGGGTGAGAGAGGTCGCCGCGCACAGCATCGGCGGCGGGCTCGCGCTGCTGCTCGGGCTGGCGGGCCTGCTCGGCGGCGCCAGCCCGATCGTCGCCGGGGCGACCCTCGCGAGCTCGGCCGCCGAGGCCGCCCTGGCGGTCACCGGGTCCCTGGTCGGCGTCGCCGCGCTGCTCGCCCTGTGCGGGCTGAACATGGTCGCGCCGGGCGAGGCCCGGGTGGTCCATCTCTTCGGCCGCTACCGGGGCACCATCCGCCAGGACGGTCTGCGCTGGGTGAACCCCCTCACCTCCCGCACGAAGATCTCCACCCGGGTGCGCTACCACGAGACGGCCGTACTGAAGGTCAACGACGCCTACGGCAACCCGATCGAGCTGGCGGCGGTCGTGGTCTGGCGGGTCGAGGACACCGCCCAGGCCAGCTTCGAGGTGGACGACTACATCGAGTTCGTCTCCACGCAGACCGAGGCGGCCGTACGGCACATTGCCGTCGAGTACCCCTACGACGCGCACGAGGAGGACGGTCTGTCGCTGCGCGGCGACGCCGAGGAGATCACCGAGAAGCTGAAGACCGAGCTGTACGCGCGCGTGGACGCGGCCGGTGTGCAGATCATCGAGTCGCGCTTCACCCACCTCGCGTACGCTCGCGAGATCGCCTCCGCGATGCTCCAGCGCCAGCAGGCCGGGGCGATCGTCGCGGCGCGGCGGCAGATCGTGGACGGTGCGGTCGGCATGGTCGAGGCGGCCCTCGCGCGGCTGGGGGTGGGGGCACCTCCCACGCCCTTCAGGGAGTGGGGGAAGGACATCGTGGAGCTGGACCCGGAACGGAAGGCGGCGATGGTGTCGAACCTGTTGGTGGTGCTGTGCGGGGACCGCGCGCCCCAGCCCGTGCTCAACACCGGGACGCTCTACCAGTGAGCGCCGCCGAGGGCTCGCCCCCGCAGCGCCGGCCGCAGCAGCAGCGCAAGCAGGTGCTGCTGCGGCTGGACCCGTCCGTGTACGACGCGCTGGCCCGCTGGGCCTCCGACGAACTGCGGTCCGCCAATGCGCAGATCGAGTTCCTGCTGCGGCGGGCCCTGGCGGAGGCCGGGCGCCTGCCCGGTGACGCCGGTCCGCTGCCCCGGCGCGGCCGTCCGCCCGGCTCCCAGTAGCAGAACCGTGACAAACGGCCCCCACCAGGGCCGAGACACACCGCGCCGCCGAGTGTGCACAGTGCGTATACATGCGGCGTATACACGATGTGTACAGTGCCTTTCATGTCCATCGGTCACACACTCCTCGGACTCCTGGAGTCCGGCCCGCGCCACGGCTACGACCTCAAGCGCGCGTTCGACGAGAAGTTCGGTCACGACCGGCCGCTGCACTACGGCCAGGTCTACTCGACGATGTCCCGCCTGCTGAAGAACGGCCTCGTCGAGGTCGACGGCATCGAGGCCGGCGACGGCCCCGAGCGCAAGCGGTACGCGATCACCGACGCCGGCGTCACGGATGTGGCGCGGTGGCTCGCCACTCCCGAGAAGCCGGAGCCCTACCTCCAGTCGACGCTCTACACCAAGATCGTCCTCGCGCTGCTCACCCACCGCGACGCCGCCGAGATCCTCGACACCCAGCGTGCCGAGCATCTGCGGATGATGCGTCGGCTGACGGAGCGCAAGCGCGGCGGCGACCTGGCGGACCAGCTGATCTGCGACCACGCGCTGTTCCATCTGGAGGCCGATCTGCGCTGGCTGGAGCTGACCGCCGCGCGGCTCGGCAAGCTCGCCGAGGCGGTGACCGCATGACCGCCCCCGCCGGATCTCTGCTCGTCGCCCAGGACCTGCGCAAGGCCTACGGCCCGACGACCGCCCTGGACGGCGCCGGGTTCTCCATCCACCCGGGCGAGGTCGTCGCCGTGATGGGCCCCTCCGGGTCCGGCAAGTCGACGCTGCTGCACTGCCTCGCCGGGATCGTCACCCCCGACTCCGGCTCGATCGTCTACGACGGCCGCGAGATGGCGGCCATGAACGACGCCGAGCGCAGCCGGCTGCGCCGCTCGGAGTTCGGCTTCGTCTTCCAGTTCGGGCAGTTGGTGCCCGAGCTGACCTGCGTGGAGAACGTGGCACTGCCGCTGCGACTGAACGGCGTGTCCCGCAAGGAGGCCCACCGCGCGGCCCTCACCTGGATGCAGCGCCTGGAGGTAGACGACCTGGCCGGGAAGCGGCCCGGCGAGGTCTCCGGCGGCCAGGGCCAGCGCGTCGCCGTGGCCCGGTCGCTGGTCACCGGCCCGCGCGTGCTGTTCGCCGACGAGCCGACCGGCGCGCTGGACTCCCTCAACGGTGAGCGCGTGATGGAGCTCCTCACTGACGCGGCCCGGTCCACCAACGCCGCCGTCGTCCTGGTCACCCACGAGGCCCGGGTCGCCGCCTACTCCGACCGCGAGATCGTCGTACGCGACGGCAGGTCGCGGGACATGGAGCGGATCGCGTGAACGCGGGACAGTGGGCCAGGGACCTGGCTCTGGGGGTCCGGTTCGCCTTCACCGGCGGACGGGAGGGGTGGATACGCACCCTGCTGACGGCCGTGGGCGTCGGGCTCGGTGTGGCGGTGCTGCTGCTCACCACGTCCGTCCCGAACGCGCTGTCGGCACGCGAGGAACGGGGCGACGCCCGCTCGGACTACGCCTTCGGGCAGACCGAGGATCCGAAGAAGGCCGACAACACCCTGCTGGTGTGGCGGGACGATGCGTCCTTCCGGGACCAGGACATCCGCGGGCGGCTGCTGGAGCCGGAGGGGCCGCGCGCGCCGCTGCCGCCGGGGCTGGAGAAGTTCCCCGGCGTGGACGAACTGGTCGTCTCCCCCGCCCTCAAGCGGCTGCTGGAGTCCGACGAGGGCAGGCTGCTGCGCGAACGGATACCGCAGCGGATCACCGGCACCATCGGCGACGCAGGCCTTGTCGGCCCGACCGAACTCGCCTACTACCAGGGCGGCAAGGGGCTCGCCGAGCGGCTGGAACTCGGCGCCTCGCGCATCGACCACTTCGGTGACGACCTGGAGCACACCGAGCGGTTGGACCCGGTGCTGCTTCTGCTGATCCTGGTCGTCGTCGTGGTGCTGCTGATGCCGGTCGGCGTCTTCATCGCCACGGCCGTGCGGTTCGGCGGCGAGCGGCGCGACCGGCGCCTCGCGGCACTGCGGCTGGTCGGTTCCGACAGCGCGATGACCCGGCGGACGGCCGGGGGCGAGGCGATGGCGGGGGCCCTGCTCGGACTGGGCTTCGGCGCCGCGTTCTTCCTGCTCGGCAGGCAATGGGCCGGATCGTGGGAGCTGTTCGGGGTCAGCGTCTTCCCCGAGTACCTCTCTCCCTCGCCGATGCTCGCCCTGCTGGTCGTCGTCGCCGTACCGGCCGCGGCCGTGCTGGTCACCCAGTTCGCGCTGCGCGGTGTGGTGATCGAGCCGCTCGGCGTGGTGCGCACCGCCAAGCCCTCGCGGCGCCGGCTGCTGTGGCGGCTGCTGCTGCCGCTGGCCGGGCTGGCGATGCTCTACCCGATGATCGGCCAGGGCCGCGAGGACGGCGAGTTCAACCAGTACCTCGTCACCGGCGGTGTGCTGTTCCTGCTGATCGGGGTGACCGCGCTGCTGCCCTGGGTGGTCGAGGCGGTCGTCGCCCGGCTCGGCACGGGTGCCGTGTCCTGGCAGCTCGCCGTGCGACGGCTCCAGTTGAGCAGCGGCACCGCGGCCCGGATGGTGAACGGCATCGCGGTGGCGGTCGCCGGCGCGATCGCGCTCCAGATGCTCTTCGCGGGGGTCGAGAGCGACTACTCCGAGAGCACCGGCAAGGACGTGAGCCGGGTGCAGATGCAGACGGCCGTGCCCGAGGGGCTCACCGTCGAGGCCACCCGCGCGCGGTTCGAGGCGACGAAGGGTGTGGCGCGGGTCTACGGCTTCACCGAGGGGTACGTCGACGAGCAGGGCGGCAGCGGCGAGCGGATCATCCCGGTGACGATCGGCGACTGCGCGTCGCTGCGCCAGCTGGCGAAGCTGCCCTCCTGCCGGGACGGCGACGCGTTCGTCGCGCGCGGCGGTGACTACGACTCCGACACGGCCGCCCTCGCCCGGAAGGGGAAGGCGCTCCACTTCGAGGACGACGAGGAGGGCACCCTCCCGGCTGTCTATCGTGTGCCGCAGGACATCAAGGAGGCCCGTGCGATCGAGGACCCCACCGGATTCGTGCGCGGCGGGCTGCTGCTGACGCCCGGTGCGGCGCTGCCCCGTGAGGTCGCCACCGCGCTGTCCGGGCAGCTCTATCTGCAGCTCGACGAGTCCGTGCCCGACGCGCGGGAGCATGTGCGCAACACCGCTGCCCGGATCGATCCGTACACCACGCCGATGACGTGGGTGGACGTCGAGGAGAACAATCGCTTCGCGGCGATCCGTACGGGGTTGTTCGTGGGGGCGGCGTGTGTGCTCGCGCTGATCGGGGTGAGTCTGCTGGTCTCGCAGCTGGAGCAGTTGCGCGAGCGGCGCAAGCTGTTGTCGGCGCTGGTGGCCTTCGGCACGCGGCGGCGTACGTTGAGTCTGTCCGTGCTGTGGCAGACGGCTCTGCCCGTGGCGCTCGGGCTCGCGCTGGCCTCGCTGGTGGGGCTGACGCTGGGGGCGGTGTTGTTGCGGATGACGGATACGACGGTTCGGGTGGACTGGGTGAGTGTGCTGTCGATGGCGGGGATCGGGGCGGGGGTTGTCGCCGCGGTGACGCTTCTCAGCCTGCCTCCGCTTCTCCGCCTCCTCCGCCCGGACGGCCTCCGCACGGAGTAGTCCCACCGGGGGCTGCTCACGCAGTCCCCCGCGCCGCTTCCTGGGGCCGGTGGGCGGGTGCGGGCACGTCGTGCCTGGTCGCGCAGTTCCCCGCGCCCCCAAGAAGCGGCGCCCCAGCCCGGCCCCCTCAAGATCCCGAGGACCTTCGCCAAACCCCCAGGGGCGCGGGGAACTGCGCAACACCCACTCCCCCAGGGGCGCGGAGAACCGCGCGAGCAACCCCCACCGGCCCGCGGCCGGACACTCGCCACACCACCCACCCCCCAGGGGCGCGGGGAACTGCGCGAGCAGCCGCCGCCGGTTGTGGCAAGGAAGCCGGCGCACCGCCCATCCCCAGGGCGGGGGGGACCCCGGCGTGCCCCCGCTAGGGCGTCGGAAGGACCCGTACCGGCAGTGGTCGCAACGCATCCCGCAAAGCCGCTGCAAGCTCACCGTACTCGGCACCCCGGGCCGCCCCCGCCCGCATGGCCAAGGCGATACGCCGCGTAGGCGCGGGCTCGGTGAAGGACGCCGTCAGCAACTGGTTGCTCCGGCTCGTCTCGACCCGCACCGCCGTACGCGGCAGCAGCGTGCACCCCAGCCCGCCCGCCACCAACTGCACCAGCGTGGACAGCCCGGCCGCCGTGGTCGTGACGTCGGCGTCCTCACGCCCCGCCTCGCGGCAGATGTCGAGGGCCTGGTCCCGCAGACAGTGCCCCTCGTCGAGGAGCAGCAGATTCAGCTCCTTGAGGGCCTCGCGCGGCACCCCCTCCCGCCCGCCGAGCCCGTGCCCGAGGGGCGTGACGAGCACGAAGTCCTCGTCGAACAGCGGAAGTTCCGTGACCCCCGGCACCCCGAGCGGCACGGCGAGCAGCAGCAGGTCGAGCCGGCCGCTGCCCAGCCCCTCGACGAGGCTCGCGGTCTGCTCCTCGTGGACCTGGAGGTCGAGGTCGGGATACCGGTCGTGGACCAGCCGCAGCACCGTCGGCAGCAGATAGGGCGCGACGGTGGGGATGACCCCGAGGCGCAGCACCCCGGTGAAGGGGGCGCGTACCGCCTCGGCCTCCTCCAGGAGTGCGCCGACCTCGGCGAGGACGGCCTTGGCCCGGACCGCGAGGCGCTCTCCGGCGGGGGTGAGCAGCACCTTGCGCGTCGTACGCTCGACGAGGGCGACCCCGAGGATCTCCTCGAGCGCGGAGACCGCTCCGGACAGGGCGGGCTGGCTCATGCCGATCGCCGCGGCCGCGTCCCGGAAGTGCAGATGCTCCGCCACCGCGGCGAAGGCCCGCAGCTGGGACAGGCTCGGCTGACGCCTCTTGGCTCCAGCGGCACTCACCGTCACTGATAACCACCTCCGATCAACAGATCCCAGTGTAGCTATTTCTTGAATCAATGCTCGCTGTGCCAACATCATCGACGTCCAACCCATGGGAGACAGCCCTCAAAAGGGGACGTTTCCTCGCTGCAAGGAGAGCTAGTGCTCACTGTCGGTGACAAGTTCCCCGAGTTCGAACTGACCGCCTGCGTCTCGCTGGAGAAGGGCCAGGAGTTCGAGACGATCAACCACAAGACCTACGAGGGCAAGTGGAAGATCGTCTTCGCGTGGCCCAAGGACTTCACCTTCGTGTGCCCGACCGAGATCGCCGCCTTCGGCAAGCTGAACGAGGAGTTCGCCGACCGTGACGCCCAGGTCCTCGGCTTCTCCGGTGACTCGGAGTTCGTCCACCACGCCTGGCGCAAGGACCACGACGACCTGCGCGACCTGCCGTTCCCGATGATGGCGGACTCCCGGCACGAGCTCATGCGCGACCTCGGCATCGAGGGCGAGGACGGCTTCGCCAAGCGCGCCGTCTTCATCGTCGACCAGAACAACGAGATCCAGTTCTCCATGGTGACCGCCGGCTCCGTCGGCCGTAACCCCAAGGAGGTCCTGCGGGTCCTGGACGCCCTCCAGACGGACGAGCTCTGCCCGTGCAACTGGACCAAGGGCGAGAACACCCTCGACCCGGTCGCCCTGCTGGCCGGTGAGTGAGGCATGTCCCTCGACTCCCTCAAGTCCCGCATACCGGACTACGCCAAGGACCTGAAGCTCAACCTGGGCTCGGTCATCGGCAACTCCGACCTGCCCGCACAGCAGCTGTGGGGCACGGTGCTGGCCACCGCCATCGCCTCGCGCTCCGCGATCGTGCTGCGCGAGCTGGAGCCTGAGGCGAAGGCGAACCTGACGCCCGAGGCCTACCAGGCCGCCAAGGCCGCCGCCGCGATCATGGCGATGAACAACGTCTTCTACCGCACGCGCCACCTGCTCTCGGACCACGAGTACGGGAACCTGCGCGCCGGGTTGCGGATGAACGTCATCGGCAACCCCGGCGTCGACAAGGTCGACTTCGAGCTGTGGTCCTTCGCCGTCTCGGCCATCAACGGCTGCGGCATGTGCCTGGACTCGCACGAGCAGGTGCTGCGCAAGGCGGGCCTGGAGCGCGAGGTCGTCCAGGAGGCCTTCAAGATCGCCTCGGTGGTCCAGGCCGTGGGCGCCACGCTCGACGCGGAAGCGGTCCTCGCCGGATAAACCGGCCGCTCTCCGGGCCCCGTTCACCCCTGCGGGTGGGCGGGGCCTTCGGCTGCCCTGGTGCCGGGCGCCTCGACGGGGGCCGCGTCCATCACGGTCGCGCCCCGGGGGTCGGGCGCCGTACGCAGCGCGGGTTCCTGGGCGTACGCCCGCAGATATCCGACGACCGTGTTGGTCACCGCCACCAGCGGCACCGCCACCACCGCTCCCCCGATCCCGGCCACCATGCCGCCCGCGGCCACGGACAGCACCACGGCCAGCGGGTGCACCCGCACCGCCCGGCCCAGGATGAACGGCTGCAGGATGTGGCCCTCGATCTGCTGCACGGCCAGCACCACCACCAGCGTCATCACGGCCGTGAACACGCCCTGTGTCACCAGCGCCACCACCACCGCGAGCGCGCCGGAGACCACCGCGCCGACCAGCGGGATGAAGGCGAACAGGAAGATGAACACCGCCAGCGGCACGGCCATCGGCACATCGAGGAAGTAGATGCCGAGGCCGATGAAGATGGCGTCGATCAGGGCGACGATCACCGTGCCGCGCACATACGCCGTCAGCGTCCGCCAGGCCCGCGGACCCGCCCCGGCCACGCCCGGCCGGGCCGCCGCCGGAACCAGCTTCAGCGTCCACTCCCAGATGCGCCGGCCGTCGTAGAGCAGGAAGAGGGTCGAGAAGACGGCCAGCAGGATGCCGGTCAGCGCCTCGACCACGACCGTGACGCCCTCCAGGCCGGCCGAGGTGATCTGGTCGGTGTTGGCGCCGATCGCCTCGCGCAGGTTCTTGGCGATCTCGTTGATCTGCTTGTCGGTGACATGGAACGGGCTGTCCAGCAGCCAGCGGCGCAACTCGTCGATGCCGTCCTGGACCTGGTCGGAGAGGTCGTCGATGTTCTCCATGACCTGCCAGGTGACGAACCACCCGATCAGTCCCATGATGACGAAGCCGAGGATCGCGGTCAGCGCGGTGGCGGGCCCCCGCGGCACCCGGCGCCGGCGCAGCCAGGCCACGCTCGGCTGGAGCAGGGCGGTCATCAACAGCGAGGCGACGAAGGCCAGCACGACCAGCTGCACGGCGCTGATGACCCGCATGAGCACCCAGACGGTGCCCGCCAGGACCAGCAGCCGCCAGCCCGCCTCGGCGGCGACCCTGACCCCCCAGGGCACGGCGTGCGCGGGGTCGGGCCGGGGTGCCGGGGCGACCGGGGTGCGGTCGGGGACCACGGCCGGGGCGGGCCGGTCGGGCACGGGCTCGTCGTGCTCGTGCTCCACCTCGGCCCGGCGCTCGTCCAACCGCGCCCCCATCTCGGTCAGTCCGGCCCCGAACCGGCCGAGCCACCCTGGCACTCGCGACATGATCCGCCTTCTTCCCCCGTCTCGCCCCACCACTCCCCCCGGAGTCGTCGTGAGAGACCGTACATGCCGACAGCCCCTCACCGTTAGGACGGCAAGGGGCTGGTGCGGGTTGAGGCGGCAGGCTTAATACCAGTGGTTGGCCTGCCAGAACGACCAGGCGCCGCACGGGCTGCCGTAGCGGTCGTCCATGTAGCTCAGACCCCACTTGATCTGCGTCGCGGGGTTCGTCTGCCAGTCGGCACCCGCGGAGATCATCTTGGAGCCGGGCAGGGCCTGGAAGAGACCGTAGGCACCGGAGGACGGGTTGACCGCCTGGTAGTTCCAGCTCGACTCGTGGTCCACGATGTTGCTGAAGCAGGTCCACTGGTCGCTCGGCACCATCTGCCGGGCCATGGCCTGGATCTGCGACACGCTGTACGAGCTCTGGACGGAGAAGGTGGAGGCGTCACGGGTGGCGCTGCGGCTCGCGGCGGCCTTCTCGGCCTCCTCGCGCTCCTTGGCCTTCTCGGCCGCCTTCACGGCGGCCTCCTTCTTCGCGACGGCGGTGTCGGCCGCGGCCTTGCGAGCCGCTTCCTCCGCGTCCTTCTTCGCGGTCACATCCGCGGCGATGGCCTGGGCGTCGGCCTGCTGCGTCAGCGACGCGGTCTGCACCTGGGCATGTTGGCCAGCGGGTATGTCCGCGAGGAGCGTGGCGTCGGCCGCCGTCGCCTCGGCGTCGTTTGTCTGCGCGGTGCTGCCCGTGGCAACGCCGACGACGCTTCCGACTGCGGTGACCGCGGTGGCCGAGGCCACTGCGAATCCCCGGACCGAGATCCGGCTCACACGGTTTCCTTCCAGCATCGCCCGCTTCGGTGACCCTGGCGGACGCAATCTTGCCCCTGAACGCTGGCCTCCCCACTAACCGGGTCACGGGAGGCACGGGCCCGGTGGGCAACTCCCCGCTGGGGAGCGCCGCGTGGTGCTCGGGCGGCATACGGCGGCGCTATGGAGTTGGCGTTACTGCTTCAGTTGTCCCGTACCGCTGGGGGTACAGATACAGGTGTGCCGCATGCGGGGCCTGACAGGAGTGAGACTCTGCCGTAACCGAAGTACGCAAGGCAATTCCGAGTTGCGTGTGAAAGCTCACATCCCTTTCGGCCCAGGCGTTTTCATGGAAAGCCCACATACGAAGGCGCCGCCCCGCTAGGCTCTCGGCCTTTACGGGGCGGCGCCAAACGCCTTCTGGGACCTCAGATTTGGCCGTCTTCCAGCATCTCTGTCACGAGTGCGGCGATCTGGGACCTTTCGGACCTGGTCAGGGTGACATGCGCGAAGAGCGGATGGCCCTTCAGTTTCTCCACGACGGCGACGACACCGTCATATCGCCCGACGCGCAGATTGTCCCTTTGCGCCACATCGTGGGTCAGAACCACCCGTGAATTCGCCCCGATACGGGACAGAACCGTCAGCAGGACGTTCCTCTCCAGCGACTGGGCCTCGTCCACGATCACGAACGCGTCGTGCAGCGAGCGGCCGCGGATGTGGGTGAGCGGGAGCACCTCCAGCATTCCCCGGGCGGTGACCTCCTCGATGACGTCCCGGGAGGTGACCGCCGACAGCGTGTCGAAGACGGCCTGCGCCCACGGGCTCATCTTCTCGGCCTCGGTGCCCGGCAGATAGCCCAGTTCCTGCCCGCCGACCGCGTAGAGCGGACGGAAGACCATCACCTTCTGGTGCTGGCGCCGCTCCAGCACGGCCTCCAGGCCCGCGCACAGCGCCAGCGCCGACTTGCCGGTGCCGGCCCGGCCGCCCATCGACATGATGCCGACGTCCGGGTCGAGCAGCAGGTCCAGCGCGATGCGCTGCTCGGCGCTGCGGCCCTTGATGCCGAACACCTCGCGGTCGCCGCGCACCAGACGGACGTTGCCGTCGGCCGTCACCCGGCCGAGCGCCTTGCCGCGCTCGGACTGGATGGTCAGGCCGGTGTGCACCGGCAGGTTCGCGGCCTCCGGGACGTACACGTGTCCGTCCTCGAACAGGATGTCCACCTGCTCGCCCGGGAGCACCAGTTCGGACATTCCGGTCCATCCGGAGTTCTCCGTGATGGCCAGTTCGGCCCGGTACTCCTCGGCCACCAGACCGACGGAGGACGCCTTGATCCTCAGCGGCAGGTCCTTCGACACCACGGTGACGTCGAACCCCTCGGCCTGCAGATTGCGGGCGACCGCGAGGATGCGGGAGTCGTTGTCCCCCAGGCGGTAGCCGCTCGGCAGAACGCTGGGGTCCGAGTGATTGAGCTCGACACGGATCGTGCCGCCGAGTTCCCCGATCGGGATGGGGGCGTCGAGACGGCCGTGCCGGACCCGGTAGTCGTCCAGCAGGCGCAGCGCCTGGCGGGCGAAATAGCCGAGTTCGGGATGGTGCCGCTTGGCCTCGAGCTCCGTGACCACCACGATGGGGAGCACGACCTCGTGCTCGTCGAAGCGGGTCAGGGCGTTCGGGTCGGCCAGCAGGACGCTGGTGTCGAGAACATAGGTGCGCCGGTCTGACTTGTGGCGCTTTGCGCTGGTCACCACGGAAGGACGTACCCCCTCGGATGAGGTCGGGGAGCGACGAGGTGGAAGCTGGGCCGGGAGGGCGGGCGATACCCGACCGGTCGACGACCCTTGTGCGCCGCGGGCCGAGAACCGGCCCTCCGCGACTGCTTCCGCGCGGCGACCGCGCGGTGGGGCTGGTGCAAAGGGCCTCCCGGGCGGACGGCTCCGAGCCGTCCGCTGAGAACCGACACCCGTGGTTCGGGTGTCGACCTGCTTGGCTTATGCCCTCGAACACCCGCCGCCATGCCAGGGCATATGACGGCGGACCGGTGAACTCCTTGTGACGCGTGGTGCGTCCGCACCCGCGGTCGTCACCCCGCGGTCCTCGCGCCGGCGGCCGCGCGGTCCTCACGCGCGGGGCGGCGTCGTCCGGTCGTGCGACCGGACGTTCTCAGCCGCCGTAACGCCGGTGGCGCGCCGCGTAGTCGCGCAGGGCCCGCAGGAAGTCGACCTTGCGGAAGGCCGGCCAGAAGACGTCGCAGAAGTAGTACTCCGAGTGAGCCGTCTGCCAGAGCATGAAACCCGACAGCCGCTGTTCGCCACTGGTGCGGATGACGAGGTCGGGGTCGGGCTGGTCCCCGGTGTAGAGGTGGCGTCCGATCATGTCGACGGTGACGGTCTCGGCGATCTCCTCCAGGGAGGCGCCCTTGTCCTGCGCGTCGAGGAGCATCGAGCGGACCGCGTCGGCGATCTCCTGGCGGCCGCCGTAGCCGATGGCGACGTTGACCGTTATGCCGTCGACGTGACGGGTGGCCTCCTCGGCCTCCTTGAGGGTGTGCTGCATCCCGGAGGGCAGCAGGTCGAGCGTGCCGACGTGGTGCACACGCCAGCGGCCGTCCGCGCCGAGGGTGCGCACGACGTCCTCGATGATGCCGAGAAGGGGGACCAGTTCATCCTTGGGGCGGTCGAAGTTGTCGGTCGACAGCAGCCAGAGGGTGACGTTCCTGACATCCGTCTCGGAGCACCAGCCGAGGAATTCCTCGATCTTCTCGGCGCCCGCGCGGTGGCCGTGCACGGTGGTGGAGCCGGCGGCCTTCGCCCAGCGGCGGTTGCCGTCCATGATCACGCCGATGTGCTGGGGCACCTGAGCGTGGTCCAGGTGGCCCTCCACCCGGCGTGCGTACAGCCTGACGAGCAGGCCGCGCAGCTTGTCGCGCAGGTTCACGTGATGTTCAGCCCCTCCTGTGCGGATGTGGTCCCCGCGAGGCGCAGCCTACCGCTGCTAGAGGATTGCTAGAGCCGGTGGGGTGGGTGCCTTCTGTGGAGGCTTCCGCACGCCCCCGTCGCACCGCCGGGCGCGGGTCCCGCCTGGGCCTCGGCGCCGCCGCCGGGCGCGGGTCTCGCGCGAGCCTTGGCAGCACCGCCGGGCGCGTGTCCGCGCGAGGGCAGAAAAACGGGCCGGTCCGTGGGGGGGAGACGGACCGGCCCGAGGGGGGGTTTCCACCATAACCCTTTGTAAGTGATGCTGCGTGCATCGGCGTGCCGTAATTACTCTCCGAATTCGGATGACGACGGCCCGATGGCCGTGGAACGCCCGGTTCAGCGGCTGTTCATGGCCGGAACACGGTGCGGGCGCCTGGTGCGGCGGGGTCCCTCCGACGGGCTACCCGGGGATGAACACGCACTTGACGCCCAGGAAGGCAGGGCACCGCGCAGCCCCCTCCACTGCGCGGTGCCGCCCGCGCAGCTTTGCTCACGCGAATTACCTTGGTCTGAACTTACGCCAGATCGGTGATCCTTTGCGACCCGTTCGCGGTAACGATGTGGAAAAGCTGTGAACACTGAGGCGGAAGAGGTGTAAGAGAAGGTCCTGGCGGACAGGATCTGTCCTCTTCACGGCCTAGCGTCGCTCGTATGACGCTTTCGAAGATCACCTGGGACGCGGCGGGGGCACGGCGGCTCGGACGACAGTTCCTGGCCAATCCCGCGCCGCCCGGTACGGCGCTCGCCGATGTCGTCGCCACGATGCCCGCGGCGCACGCCCAGGTGCTGTCCGCGGCCGAGCTGTCGGTAGGGCTGCGTACCGCGGAAGCGACACGCGCGGACGTGCGGGACGCCCTGTGGCGCGACGGCACGCTGATCAAGACGTTCGGGCCGCGCGGCACGGTGCATCTGCTGGCCGCGCGCGACCTCCCCCTCCTCACCGCCGCCCTGTCCGCCGTGCCGATGGGGCCGAACCCCTTCCCGCCCGCCGCCGGGCTCGACGAGGACCAGGCCGCGCGGGTCGTCGAGGCGATCGGTGACGCGCTCGACGGGGTGTGCCTGACCGCCGACGAACTCGGCGAGCAGGTCGTCGCCCGCACCGGGCCCTGGGCCGGGGACCTGGTCATGCCCGCCTTCCAGGGCATGTGGCCCCGCTGGCGCACGGTGCTCCACCGCGCCGGGCAGTCGGGCGCCCTGTGCTTCGGCCCCGACCGCGGCCGCAAGGTGACGTACACCCGCCCGCCCCGCTTCTCGCCGGTCCCGGCGGACGACGCCCTGCGCACGCTGCTGCACCGCTATCTGCTGGCCTACGGGCCCGCGACCTCGCGGCACCTCGCCGGCTGGCTGGCCGCGCCGCCCTCCTGGACGCGCAGCCTGTTCACGGCCGCAGAGGAGGCCGGGGAGATCGAGGCGGTCGACTTCGAGGGCGGCCGGGCGTGGGTGGCCGCGGGCGACACCGCCTTCCCCGACGACCCGCCGCGCGGCGTCCGCCTCCTGCCCTACTTCGACGGCTACGGCATCGCCGCCCAGCCGCGTGAACGGCTCTTCCCCGGACCCGCCTACGAGCGCGCCCTCGCCCGCGGCCAGGCGGGCAACTATCCGGTGCTGCTCGTCGACGGCGTGGTCGCCGGGGTGTGGCACCAGCGGCGCCGGGGCCGGGTCACGACGGTGACGGTCGAGTCGCTCACCGCCCTCACGGCCCGCCAGGAACGGCAACTGGCCGCGCAGGCCGAGCGGGTGGGTGAGGTGCTTCAGGCGCGGGCGGACCTGGTGCGGGGCGAGGTGACGACGGGGCCGCACGCGTGAGCGGGCGGGGGCGGCGGGTCAGTCCTTCGGTCTGCGGGCCTCGAACAGGTGCCGGCTGCTGTGGGCCACGAACGAGCCCTCGGCGCGGATACGTTCGTCCAGCGCGCGCAGCTGCGGCCGGTAGAGCTCCGGCGAGAAGCCCGGCACCATCCACACGACCTTGCGCAGGAAGTGGACGACGGCGCCGATGTCGAAGAACTCCACCCGCAGCCGCTCGGCGCGCAGGTCGACGATCTCCAGCCCGGCGGCCTCGGCGTCGGCGCGCTCCCGGTCGGGGTGGCGGGCCTGGCGGACCTCCTCGGGCAGCTGGCCGAGGAAGAACTCGACCAGCTCGAGGACGCTCCCGGGGCCGACGTGCTGGGCGAAGTAGGTGCCGCCGGGGGCCAGTACCCGGGCGGTCTCCGCCCAGCGCGGGGTCACCGGGTGACGGCTGGAGACCAGGTCGAAGGTGCCCTCGGCGAACGGCAGCGGCGCGTCCTCGGCGGCGTCCACCACCACGACCCCGCGCGGGGCGAGCAGCGCGGCGGCCCTGGCGACGTTCGGCGGCCAGCCCTCGGTCGCCGCGCGGAGGCGGGGCGAGCGCGCGGCGCGGCCGAGGGCGAAGTCGAGCACCTCGCCGCCGCCGGTCTGGGCGTCCAGCGCGGCATCGGCCTCCGCGAGCCGCCGCGCGAGGGAGACGGCGTACCCCCAGGAGGGCCGGGCCTCGGTGGCGCGGCCCTCGAACCAGGAGAAGTCCCAGCCCTCGGTGGGCGCCGAGGCGCCGTCGGCGACGAGGTCCTCGAACGAGCGGTCGCGATACCGGGTGTCCATGAGGAGATCGTGTCAGCCGGGACACGGGCCGCGCCGCCGCTTTTCCGACAGGCGCCGGGCCCTTCGGGCGACGACGGGAGGGGGACGACAGGCCCTGGAGCCGCCCTTCCGTCCCTAGGAAACGAGTGGCCGTACGCCCTCCGCGACGAAGCGCACGAACCCCTCCATGTCTTTCTCCTCGGCCGTCGGCTGGAGGATCACCGCGTCGGCGCCCGCGTCCGCGAGCCGTCCTACGGCTTCCGCGACGGCCTCGGCGTCGCCCGCGGCGCCGAGGCCGGGGACGTCGGCGACGCGCTCGGCGGTCAATTCGGCGTGCAGCCGCCCGGCGGCGCCGGGGCCGGTGGCGGTGACGAGGTAGACGACGAGGCGGTGCGGGCCGGTTCGGCCGGCCGCCGCGCGGCCCTCGTCGATGACACGCCGGGCCGCGCGCACGCCCTCCGGGGACGTCCCGGCGTGCAGGATCGTGCCGTCGGCGGCCTCGCCGGACAGCCGCAGCGTGCGGGGCCCGGTGCCGCCGCAGAGCACCTCGGCCGGTTCCCGGGGAGGCCAGTCGAGTGCCACGTCGTCGAGGCGGACGTAGCGGCCCTCGCGGGTGACCCGCTCGCCGCCCAGCAGTGCCCGCAGCGCGTCGAGATGCTCGCGCAGCAGGGTCAGCGGGGAGTCGGCCCGTACGCCCACCTGGCCCATCCAGTCCTGGACGCCGTGCCCGACGCCGAGCACGGCACGGCCCGGGAACATCCGGTGCAGGGAGACGGCCTCCATGGCGGTCACGGCCACGTTCCGCAGCGGCACGGGCAGCAGTCCGACGCCGACCCTCAGGCGCTCGGTCCAGGCCAGCGCGGCGGCGGCCGTGGAGATGCCGCCCTCCAGGAAGCAGTCCTCCCACAGCCACAGCTGCTCCAGACCGGTCCCCTCCGCGACCCGGGCCACCTCGCGCAGACGCTCGGGCGGCAGCTGAGGACGGAAGACGGCACCCAGTTCGGTCATGGAACCTTCCTATCCGGGGCCCGGGGCGAGGACAACTCCTTTACGGTCGTGGCGAGTACGAGGCGCGAGGGAGGCTCGGCGGATGGCCGCGGGACGACGCTGGCGGGACGGGCGGGCACGCCTGACGGTGGAGGCGGAGCGGCCGGTGACGCTGCCGCTGGAGGTGGCCGCGTCCTACCGTGCCCGTGCGAAGGGGCTGCTGGGCCGGGACGGCATCGAGGGCGCGCTGCTGCTCTCCCCCGCGAGCGGCATCCACACCTTCGGCATGCGCATCCCCATCGACGTCGCCTATCTGGACCGCCGGCTCCGGGTCCTGGCCGTACGCACGATGCCCCCGGGCCGGCTGGGCCTGCCCCGGCCGCGGGCCCGCCACGTCCTGGAGGCGGAGGCGGGCGCGATGGCGGGGTGGGGGCTGCGGGCGGGTTCGGTGGTACGGGTGGAGGAGGACGGGCCGGGGCCCGACGACAGGACGGGGTGAGGCCGGTCGACTCCCGCCCCGATCAACTCCCGCCCCGGACTGGTCAGCGCCCGGACGGACCCGCCGCCGGCCGGGCCGTCAGCCGCTCCCGGCAGCTCGGCCACTCCTCCGCCGTGATCGAGAAGACCGCGGTGTCGCGCAGGCGGTCCCGCTCGCCCGGCACCCAGGAGCGGGAGAAGTTGCGCAGGACGCCCTCGAAGCGGGCGCCCGTCTTCTCGATGGCGGCGCGGGAGCGGGCGTTGCGGGCGTCCGTCTTCAGCTCGAGCCGGGAGACCCGCCACTCCTCGAAGGCATGGCGGAACAGCAGGAACTTGGCCTCGGTGTTCAGGCCGGTGCCCTGGGCCGAGGCGGCGAGCCAGGTGAAGCCGACCTCGATCGCGTCCAGACGGTCGTCGCCCAGCCAGGAGCGCGGCTCCCAGTAGGACGTCGTGCCGACCGCCCGGCCGGTGTCCAGGGAGATCTGGGCGTACGGGGCCAGCAGGCCGTTCGCGGCCCGGGCCAGCTGGGTGTCGATGTACTCGCCGACCTCGTCGGCCCTCGGCACCCAGGTGTAGGTGTAGCCGCCGCGGTTCTCCTCCGCGGCGGCGGCCAGGTCGGCCGCGTGACGGTGCTCCAGCGGCTCCAGACGTACCAGAGCGCCCTCGAGGACCGGACCGGCCGACGTGAAGATCATTCCCGCTCCAAACCCCTTGTCAGTTCCGCGAACGCCTCGTGGAAGCCGGGGAAAGTCTTGCGCACGCATCCGGGGTCGTCGAACGAGATTCCCGGCACGCGCAGGCCGGCCACCGCGAAGGACATGACGATGCGGTGGTCGCCGTAGGTGGCGATCTCGGTGCCGGTGAGGCGTTCGGCGGGGCGGATCTCGATCCAGTCCTCGCCGGTGGCCACGTCCGCGCCGAGCGCCCGCAGGTTCCGCGCGCAGGCCTCCAGGCGGTCGCACTCCTTCACCCGGGTGTTGGCGACGTCCTCGATGCGGACCGGGCCGTCGGCGAAGGGGGCGATGGCGGCGAGGGTGGGCATCGTGTCGGAGATGTCGCGCATGTTGACCGTGAGGCCGCGCAGTGCGCCGGTGCCGCGTACGGTCGTCGCGTCGGGGCCGACCGACACCCGCGCGCCCATCCTCTCCAGCACCTCCACGAACCGCAGGTCGCCCTGGAGCGCGCCCTTGCCGAGGCCGGGGACGGTGACCTCGCCGCCGGTGAGGGCGGCCGCCGCGAAGAAGTAGCTGGACGTGGAGGCGTCGGGCTCCACGTCGTAGGTGGTGGCGCGGTAGCCGCCCGGCTCGACCGCGAACACCTCGCCCTCGCGCCGCACCCGCGCGCCGAAGGCCCGCATCATCGCCATGGTGATCTCGACGTACGGCACGGAGACCAGGTCGGTGACGCGGATGCGCAGCCCCGTGCGGGTCAGGGGGCCGAGCAGCAGCAGGGCGGTGAGGTACTGGCTGGACTGGCCGGCGTCCAGGACGACTTCGCCGCCCTCCACGCCCGAGGCGTGCACGGTGAGCGGGTGGTGGCCCTCGTGCTCCTCGTGGCGCAGGTCCACGCCGAGGTCGCGCAGGGCGCGGGTGAGGGGCAGCAGGGGGCGGCGGCGCATCTGGGCGGAGGCGTCGAAGCGGAAGGTGCCGTGGCCGGCGGCGGCCAGGGTCGGCAGGAAGCGGGCGGTGGTGGCGCCGTCGCGGCAGTAGACGTCGGCCTCGGGGACGGCGGGGCCCTCGGGGCGGCCGTCGATCTGCCAGCTGTCCGGGGTGCGGCCGACCCGGTAGCCGAGGCGCGCCAGGCCCTCGGCGAAGCCTTCGGTGTCGTCCGAGCGAAGGGGGCGTACGAGGGTGGTGACGCCGTCGGCGGCGGCGGCGAGGAAGAGGGCGCGGGCGGTGATGGACTTGGAACCGGGGATCTCGGCTACAGGCATGGGCTCATGATCTGCCGACGGGCTCGTCGGGGGCGGGGGCGTCCACGGGGTGGACCGGCCTGGTCGCGGCCGCGTGGCGCGGCAGCGGATCGACACGGTTTCGCGCCCCTGGGCGGGCGGGACCTGCCGTCGGGCGACTGCGGGCCGGTCGTGGCTGGTCGCGCCCGCGCGGCGGAGCCGCACATCGATACAGCCCCGCGCCCCCTTTGGGCGGTGTCTGCCCGGCGTGTCTGGAGTTCCGGGTCGGTCGCCGTGTGACCTGCCGTCAGGCGGCTGCAGGCCGGTCGCGGTGCGGGGGCGAGGCGTTGGGGTGGGGCTCGCCCCGTTGTTGTGGCTTCCCTTGACCGGCAGAAACTTCCAGGATATTGGTGACTCCTCGGAAGTTTCCTTCAGCGGACCACCGCAGCCCTCCGGAAGGAGTGCACGTGCACGACATCAGCACGGGAAGCACCGCGAAACCCTCCAGACGTTCGGTCCTCGCCGCGGGCGCGGGCATCACCGCGGCAATCACGGTCGGCACGGACGCGGTCGCCGACGAGGCGTTCGGCCCGGCCCGGCTGCGGGCCCTGATCGCCCGGATGACGCTGGAGGAGAAGGTCGGCCAGCTGTTCGTCTCCCGGGTCCACGGCCACTCCGCCACCGCCCCCGACCAGGCCGACATCGACGCCAACGTCAGGGACTTCGGCGTCGGCACGGCCGCCGAGGTGATCGCCAAGTACCGCCTGGGCGGCGTCATCTACTTCGTGTGGGCGCACAACACCCGTGACCCGCGCCAGATCGCGGACCTGTCCAACGGCCTCCAGCGCGCCTCCCTCGGCCTCCCGCGCGGTCTGCCGCTGCTGATCTCGACGGACCAGGAGCACGGCATCGTCTGCCGGATCGGCAGTCCCGCCACGCTGTTCCCCGGCGCGATGGCGATCGGCGCGGGCGGCTCGCGCACCGACGCGCGCACCCTCGGCCGGATCGCGGGCCGGGAGCTGCGCGCGATGGGCGTCCGGCAGGACTACTCGCCGGTCGCCGACGTGAACGTCAACCCGGCCAACCCGGTGATCGGCGTACGGTCGTTCGGCGCCGACCCGGCCGCGGTGTCCCGGCTGGCGGCCGCCGAGGTGGCCGGCTACCAGCACTCGGGGGTCGCGGCGACGGCCAAGCACTTCCCCGGGCACGGCGACACCGAGGTCGACAGCCACTACGGCTTCCCGACCATCACGCACACCCGTGAGCAGTGGGAGGCGCTGGACGCCCCGCCCTTCCGGGCCGCGATCGAGGCCGGCATCGACTCGATCATGACCGCGCACATCCTGGTCCCCGCCCTGGACGACTCCGGCGACCCGGCCACCCTCTCCCGCCCGATCCTCACCGGCATCCTGCGCGAACAGCTCGGCTACGACGGGGTCGTGGTCACCGACGCGCTCGACATGGCCGGGGTACGGCAGAAGTACGGCGACGACCGCGTGCCGGTGCTGGCGCTGAAGGCGGGCGTGGACCAGCTGCTCAACCCGCCCCGGCTGGACGTGGCGTGGAACGCGGTGCTGAAGGCCGTCCAGGACGGTGAGCTCACCGAGGAGCGGCTGGACGAGTCGATCCTGCGGGTGCTGCGGCTCAAGGCGCGGCTCGGACTGCTCACCGAGCCCTACGTCAGCCCCTCCGGAGTCGGCCGAACGGTCGGCACCGAGGCCCATCTGGCGAGCGCCGACCGTATCGCCGAGCGCACCACGACCCTGCTGGTCAACGAGGGTGGCCTGCTGCCCCTGTCCCCCGGCTCGCACGGCAGGGTCCTCGTCCTCGGCGCCGACCCGGCCTCGCCCTCCGGCACCACCGGCCCGCCGACCGGTGTCCTCGCCGCCGCGCTCGGCGAACTGGGCTTCAGGGCCACGGCCCTGTCCACCGGCACGGCGCCCTCGGCCACGGTGATCGACAGCGCGGTCGCGGCGGCCGCGGAGGCGGACGCGGTGGTGGTCGCCACGTACAACGTCACGGCGACCAGCACCCAGAAGACCCTGGTGGAACGCCTGCTGGCGACCGGGAGGCCGGTGGTGGCGGTCGCCGTCCGCAACCCCTACGACGTGTCCCGGCTGCCGGGCGTGCGCGCGTATCTGGCGACCTACTCCTGGACCGACGTCGAACTGCGCGCCGCCGCACGGGTGATCGCCGGAGCGGTGGCACCCCGCGGAGCCCTGCCCGTCCCGGTACAGCGCGCCGACGACCCCGCCCAGGTCCTGTACCCGATCGGCCACGGGCTGACGTACTAGGGCGTACAGGGTGTACAGGGCGTACGCCTCGTATCTCGCGCCCCCGTCGCACCACCCGCACCGGGCGTGGACCGCCCTGCGCGTCTGGCGTGCGCCCGTCCTCGCGGGCCACGCTGGGCGGGGGTGGGTGCATGCGGGGACGACGTGTCGCGGGGCTGTGGTGCGTGCTGGTGGGGGTGGCGGTCCTGACCGGCTGTCAGGGTGCCCTGGGTGCCGTTCCCGCACCCGCGCCGTCGCCCCGGCCCGCCGGTCACGGGGCGCGGTTCCTCTCGGTCGGCGAGTGCAGTTCCTTCGGCACCACGCGTCTCACCGAGGTCTCCTGCGCGGGCGGGCGCGCCGCCGCCCGTGTCACGGCCCGTCACGACGGCACCGCCCGGCAGGGCCCGCCCTGCCCCGGCACGACCGACTTCGTGCTGCACATCGACGTCCAGCGGGGTGTCGCCGCCCGGGGCTACGCCTGTATGCGCAACCTCCGGCCGCCCCATCCCGGCGACCCGGGCGCCGGCGGCGGCCCCCGTACCGTCCCCGGCGACTGCCTGCACGCCACCGGCCCTGACCAGGTCCACGAGACCCGCTGCGACGGCCGCCACGGCGACGCTCCGCAGTTCCAGGTCACCGAGGCGGTACGGCACCGGGCCGACTGCCCCACGACGACCGCGCTGTACGTCCGGCTGGGCGGGAGGTCCCCGGTGGGCTGCGCGCGGCGGATGTGACCGTCGCGTTCACGGCTGCCCGGGAAGACCGAACGGCGGGTCCCGCAGGACCCGCCGTCGGCTCAGTACGCAGAAGGACAGGGCCCCTTACGGCCGAAGTCCCCGTTCCGGCGTGCGCCGGTCCAGCTTCGCGTCGAAGGACGCCAGCGGCTTCGCCTCGGCCACGGTGGTGGCGGAGAGGCCGGCCCACTTGAGGATGCTCGCCGTGGCGAGGTTCCTCTGGTCCTCGGTCAGGCCCGACACCCGGGCGCCGTGGTTGGCGCCGGGGGCGGTGAAGACGTAGGAGTCACGGGCGCCCTTGCCGAGGCGGAAAGGCTCCGCTCCCCAGGGGTCGTTCTCGCCGTAGACGAAGAGCATCTGGCGCGCGTTGTGGCGGACCCAGGTGTCGACGTCCCGCATGGCCCAGGGCTGGAAGGACATGGGGATGTCGCGCGGCACGAAGTTGCGCGGCGGCTGGTAGCCGTAGCGGACGTACCGCTTCTCGATGTGCGGGAAGCCGATCGTCGGCGCGCCGAGCTGGGTGCCCGCCTGGTAGTAGTACGGCGTGTACGGCTCCAGGCCCTGGTCGGCGTAGAAGGAGAAGCCGGAGATCGTGTCGATGGAGTTCCAGATCTCGTCGTCGGTGGCGCCCGCCGCGTCCGCCGGGATCGTGTCGCAGTCGGAGAGCAGGCTGTACTGCCAGAAGCCCCAGACGTAGTCGAGGACGACGGCCTCGAAGGCGCGGTCCAGGCTGCCGACGGTCTTGAAGGTGTAGCCGTTCTCGGCGGCGTACGCCTCGTACTTCTTCTCCAGCGGCTCACGGCGCACCAGCGCCTCGCGCTGCACCGCGTTCAGCCGGTCGCGGCACTCCTTCGTGCCGACGGAGGCGAAGAAGCGGTCGTAGGCGGAGTCCTCCTTGTTGACCACGTCGTTGGGGGCGACGTAGGCGACGACACCGTCCATGTCACGCGGGTAGAAGCGCTCGTAGTACGTGGCGGTCATACCGCCCTTGGAGCCGCCGGTGGAGATCCACTTGCGGTCGTAGAGCGGCTTGAGCGCCTTGAAGATGCGGTGCTGGTCGCTGGCGGCCTGCCAGATGTCCAGCTTGCTCCAGTCGGCCGGGGCGGGCCGGGACGGGGTGAAGTAGCGGTACTCCATGGAGACCTGGTTGCCGTCCACGATCTGGGTCGGCTCGCGGCGGCTGGGCGTCGTGGAGACGTTGTAGCCGCCGGTGTAGAAGACGGTCGGACGGCTGACGTCCTTGTGCAGCACGGTGATGCGCTGCTGGAACGTGCCCGCCTTCGGGTTCCGGTGGTCGACCGGCTGGGTGTAGTTGAGGACGAAGAAGCGGTAGCCGGTGTAGGGCTTCTCCTCGATCAGGCTCATGCCCGGGATGGACAGGAGCTGGTCCTTGATGTCGCCGGTTCCGGTGGCCTCCGGCTGGGCGGCGGTGGCCGTCCCGGCCGTGCTCAGCGTGCCTATGAACACAGCGAGCGCGAGCAGCCATCTGAGCGCCTTGCGCATGCACCCTCCCTGGGAAACATATGTGCGCCGGAAGCTATCGGAGCAACACGGTTCACACCAGGGGATGTTGAGCAGGGAGGTGCGTAAAAAGGCCATATACCGACAGGACTTGACCGGTCAGCAGAGAATCCATCCGGAACTCACCGAGGCGCCGCCCCGCGAGCCCTTGACGCGGACGCAGCGCTGTCCGGCGTAGGTGTCCACCGGGCCGATGCTGCGCGAGCGCAGGCCCTCCAGACGGGCGGCGCGCAGTCCGCGCGCCTGGACGCTGACGGTCATCCAGCGCTGCGGGCCGGGGCGCTTGGCGCGGGTGACCGCGCACACCAGGCCGCCGCTCTTGTAGACGTGCACGGCACCGGTGGAGAAGGACAGCGTGCGCACCTTGCGTCCGGGGCAGTTCTCCGCGGAGGCCGCCTGGGCCGCGCCCGGCGCGCCGAGCGCGAGCAGTCCGGACGCGGTCAGCACGGCCATGCCGACGGCGAACCGCCGTCGAATCGCGCTCGTGTCCACTGTCGCCCCTCCAGCATCACGGTCCTCACCGTACTGATGTACGGACGCGGGACGTGTGCCGGATGGTTGCACGGGCCCGGGAGCCGGCGGTCACCGGCCCCCGGGCCACTGGGGCCCGAGGCATGGGGGCGCCCGGGCCCCAGGGCCCTCGGATCAGCTCGTCGCGGGTACCGGCTCGCCCACGAAGGTCGCCCACAGCGCGGCGTAGCGGCCGCCGAGGGCGAGCAGTTCCTCGT
Source organism: Streptomyces sp. NPDC048600 (assembly GCF_055587025.1). NCBI lineage: Bacteria > Bacillati > Actinomycetota > Actinomycetes > Kitasatosporales > Streptomycetaceae > Streptomyces > Streptomyces sp. NPDC048600. The sequence goes on from NZ_JBVJGZ010000008.1 coordinate 89,734, forward strand.
GGGTGCCGTCCTCGACGACCCGGCCGTGGTCCATCACCACGACCCGGTCGGCCCGCGCGGCGGTCGTCAGCCGGTGCGCGACGACAAGGGTGGTACGACGGCCCGCGAGCCGGTCGGTCGCCTGGTTGACCTGTGCCTCGGTGGCCAGGTCCAGCGCGGCGGTCGCCTCGTCGAGCAGCAGGACGTCCGGGTCGACCAGTTCGGCGCGGGCCAGGGCGATCAGCTGCCGCTGTCCGGCGGACAGGTTGCGGCCGCGCTCGGCGACCTCGTGGAGGTAGCCGCCCTCCAGGGTGGCGATCATCTCGTGCGCGCCGACCGCGCGGGCGGCCGCCTCCACCTCGGCGTCGCTCGCTCCGGGGCGGCCGTAGGCGATGGCGTCGCGCACGGTGCCGGGGAACAGATACGCCTCCTGAGGCACCACGCCGAGCCGGTGCCGGTACGCCGTGAGGTCCAGGCCGCGCAGGTCGGCGCCGTCGACGGTGACCCGGCCGCCGGTCGGGTCGTAGAACCGCGCGACCAGCTTGACCAGCGTCGACTTGCCCGCGCCGGTCTCGCCGACGAAAGCGACCGTCTGCCCGGCCGGGATGCGCAGGTCGATGCCGGTGAGCGCCTCCTCCGGCTCGTCGGCGGAACCGTACGCGAAGTGCACGTCCTCGAAGGCGATCTCGCCCCGCAGCGAGCGCACCTCGCGCGGCTCGTCGGCGGCCCCGGTGGAGGTCGGCTCCTGGAGCAGCTCCTGGATGCGGCCGAGGGAGACGGCGGCCTGCTGGTAGCCGTCGAAGACCTGGGAGAGCTGCTGGACGGGGGCGAAGAACAGGTCGATGTAGAGCAGGTACGCCACCAGCGCGCCCGTGGTCAGCGTGGCCTCGGCGACCCGCCCGGACCCGGCGATCAGCACGGCGGCCGCGGCGCCCGAGGACAGCAGCTGCACGAACGGGAAGTACACCGAGATCAGCCACTGGCCGTGCACACGCGCCTGGCGGTAGCTGTCGCTGCGTTCGGCGAAGTGCCGGGCGCCGTCCCGCTCGCGCCGGAAGGCCTGCACGATCCGCAGCCCGGCCACGGTCTCCTGGAGCTCGGCGTTGACCACCGACACCCGCTCACGGGCGAGCTCGTACGCCTTCACGCTCGCGCGGCGGAAGTAGTACGTGGCGACGATCAGCAGCGGCAGGCTCGCGAAGACGACGAGGGCGAGTTCGAGGTCGATCACCAGCAGGGCGACCATGATGCCGAAGAAGGTGACGAGCGAGACGAACGCGGTGACCAGGCCGGTCTGGAGGAACGTCGACAGGGCGTCCACGTCGGTGGTCATCCGGGTCATGATCCGGCCGGTCAGCTCGCGCTCGTAGTAGTCGAGCCCGAGCCGCTGGAGCTGGGCGAAGATCTTCAGCCGCAGCGCGTAGAGCACCCGCTCGCCGGTACGGCCGGTCATCCGGGTCTCGGCGGTCTGCGCGGCCCACTGGGCCAGCACGGCGACCAGTCCGAGCAGGGAGGCGGCCCACACCGCGGCGAGCGCCGCCTCGCTGACGCCGCTGTCGATGCCGTGCCGGATCAGTACCGGCAGCAGCAGTCCGAGGCCCGCGTCCATGGCGACGAGGGCGAGACTGATCAGCAGCGGCGGCCCGAAGCCGCGCAGCAGCCGGCGCAGGCCGTAGTGGTCCTCGGCGCTCACCGCGCGGGCCTCGTCGACCTCCGGGGTGTCGGTGGCCGGGGGCAGCGCGTCGACCTGGGCGAGCAGCTCGGGCGTGGCCGGGGTGCCGGCCAGGGCGGCGTCGCGGGGTTCGCGCTCGCCGGCCCACAGCCTCGGGGTGATGCCGCGCTCGGCGTCGAACTCGGCGTCCAGCTCGTCCCGCACGGAGGTGTCCTCGGCGGGCTCGACGGGCCTGATGTGGCCCGGGGAGACTCCGCCGAGCTCGTCGGGGTCGGTGAGCAGCCGGCGGTAGAGCGCCGATCGCTCCTGGAGCTCCTCGTGGGTGCCGAGGTCGGCGAGGCGGCCGCCGTCGAGGACGGCGATGCGGTCGGCGAGGTTCAGGGTGGAGCGGCGGTGGGCGATCAGCAGGGTGGTGCGGCCCTCCATGACCTCGCGCAGCGCCTCGTGGATCTCGTGCTCCACGCGGGCGTCCACGGCCGAGGTGGCGTCGTCCAGGACGAGCAGCCGGGGGTCGGTGAGGATCGCCCGGGCGAGTGCGACGCGCTGGCGCTGGCCGCCGGAGAGGGTGAGGCCGTGCTCGCCGACCTTGGTGTCGTAACCGGCGGGCAGCTCGGCGATGAAACGGTCCGCCTGGGCGGCGCGGGCGGCCTGCTCGATCTGCTCGTCGGTGGCGTCGGGGCGGCCGTAGGCGATGTTGTTGCGGACGGTGTCGGAGAAGAGGAAGGAGTCCTCGGGGACCAGGCCGATCGCGGCCCGCAGGGAGTCCTGGGTCAGCTCGCGCACATCGTGCCCGCCGATCAGGACGGCGCCGTGGGTGACGTCGTAGAAGCGCGGCAGGAGCAGGGAGACGGTGGACTTGCCGGAGCCGGAGGAGCCGACGACGGCGAGGGTCTCGCCGGGGCGGATCTCGAAGGAGAGGCCCTTGAGCACCGGGCGCTCGTCGTCGTAGCCGAACGAGACGTCGTCGAACTCGACGGTCGCGGGCGCGTCGGCGGGCAGCTCCTTGGTGCCGTCCTGGATCGACGGCTCGGTGTCGATCAGCTCCAGGACCCGCTCGCTGCCGGCGCGGGCCTGCTGGGCGACGGTGAGCACCATCGCGAGCATGCGGACCGGGCCGACGAGCGCGGCGAGGTAGGTGGAGAAGGCGACGAAGGTGCCGAGGGTGATGTTGCCGCGCACGGCCAGCCAGCCGCCGAGGGCCAGCATCGCGACCTGGCCGAGGGCGGGGACGGCCTGAAGGGCCGGGGTGTAGCGGCTGTTCAGCCGGACGGTGCGCAGCCGCCCGGCGAACAGCCTGCGCCCGACCTCGCGCAGTTTGCCGGTCTCCTGGTCCTCCTGGCCGAAGCCCTTGACCACGCGGACGCCGCTGACGGCGCCGTCGACCACGCCCGCGACGGCGGCGGCCTGGGCCTGGGCGTACCAGGTGGCGGGGTGCAGCTTGGCGCGGCTGCGCCGGGCGATCCACCACAGGGCGGGCGCGACGGCGATCGCGACGAGGGTGAGCGGGAGGGACAGCCAGGCCATCACGACCAGGGAGACGATGAACAGCGCGAAGTTGCCGATCGTCATCGGCAGCATGAAGAGCAGGCCCTGGATCAGCTGGAGGTCGCTGGTGGCGCGGCCGACGACCTGCCCGGTCGACAGCTCGTCCTGGCGGCGGCCGTCGAGCCGGGTGATCGTCTCGAACATGTCCGTGCGCAGGTCGTGCTGGACGTCGAGCGCGAGCCGGCCGCCGTAGTAGCGGCGGACGTAGGTGAGGGCGTAGACGATCACGGCCGCGCCGATGAGGCCTCCGGCCCAGGGCGCCATGTCCCGGGTCCGGTCCCCGATGACGTCGTCGATGATCACCTTGGTGATCAGCGGCACGATCGCCATCACGGCCATGCCCAGCAGGGAGGACGCCAGGGCCAGGATCACGTCCTTCGGATACCGCCAGGCGTATCCCGCCAGTCTCCGTGCCCATCCCCGTTGCGCGTCCACGCCGGTGCCCTCCAGTCGTCCTGATCTACCGGAAGGCACCAACGCCCGAGAAGGCGGATTTCATCCCTCCGCAGCAATCGGCCTCCCGGCCCTTGCGATGGGCGAGATCCCGGAGAAGATCGGACACGTGCCGCCCGCTGTCGACGGCGAGCCCCTCGCGGGCCCTGCGGCAGACGGACAGACGGCGGCGGCGAGGGCCGCGGACGGCGGCCGGAGGCGGGGGCTCCGGCCGGGGCGGGCCGCCAGGGGTCAGCTCGCGTGCAGGTCGCGGTGGACGACCTTGGCGATGTTCTGGATGCTGCCGATGCCGTAGTCCATCGAGCTGTTGCCGTGGGTGAGAACACTGATGAAGTAGTCGTGCCCGTTGCCCTTGAAGGCGCCGATGCTGTGCACCCGCCAGCCGTAGCTGGCACGCGGCAGCCAGCCGTTCTTCAGGGCCTTGGTGACCGTGGACGGGGCGCCGTACGGGGTGCCCCAGCGCTGCGAGGAGACGACCTCGCGCATCAGCTTCAGCGCGTAGGCGCGGCGGGCGTCGCTGAGGACGGTGGCGCTGGTGCCGGTGAGCAGCTTCAGCAGCCTCTGCTCGTCGGTGACGGTGATCTGCGTCAGGCCCCAGTAGCCGTCGGCGCCCGGAACGGTGTGAGTCATTCCGGCGGCGGTCAGGAAGCTCTTGATCTTCGTGACGCCGAGCTGCTTCCACAGGGTGGTCGTGGAGGCGTTGTCCGACTTGGTGATCATGGCCCTGGCCAGCGTCATCTCGCGCTCGGTGAGCCCGCGGCCCTGCTTCTGCGTGTCGTACAGCAGGGCGGCGAGGACGGTGGCCTTGACGACGCTCGCCGAGTCGTAGCGCATGGTCGGGCGCAGGGTGCAGATGGTCCTGGTGCTGCGGTCGTACACGCCGACCGCGATCGTGCCGCCGCGGGCGTTGACGGCCGCCTGGATGTCCTTCCTCAGCTTGTCGGCGAGGCCCGCCTTGGCGGACGTACAGCTGACCGTCGGAGTGGCGGCCCCGGCGGGCGCCGCGGCGACGGGTATCAGTACGCCCGCGCCCAGGGCGACGACAAGCGCTTTCGTGCGTCTGCGGTGAGTCATGCCCAGATGACTCGCGGGTTCAACGAATAGTTGTACTACGCCTACGCACTGTTGTGCGAAGCCGGTGAAGCCGACCCGGAGATTCCCACCATGTCATGCATGCGTCATCATGCGTTCATCCAACTGAGCGCATGTCCATGTCACCCTCCGGATGCCGCTCAATCAACTCGCGTAGATCGGACCCCACATGCCGACGTCACGTGTTCGCCGCTGGAAGCCGGTGGCGCTCGCCACCGCCGCGCTTCTGGCCGGCCTGACCGTCCCCGCCCTCACCGCGACCCCCGCCGCGGCGACGACCACCGCGTACGACTCGACGTACTACAAGAACGCGATCGGCAAGACCGGTACGAGCCTGAAGTCGTCGCTGAACACCATCATCAGCAGCCAGACCAAGCTGTCGTACTCGGCGCTCTGGGAGGCCCTGAAGGTCACCGACCAGGACCCCAACAACAGCAGCAACGTGAAGCTGCTCTACTCGGGCATATCCCGCAGCAAGTCGCTCAACGGCGGCAACACCGGCAACTGGAACCGTGAGCACGTGTGGGCGCAGTCCCACGGCGACTTCGGCACCTCCGCCGGGCCCGGCACGGACCTGCACCACATCCGGCCGGAGGACGTCACCGTCAACGCCCGGCGCGGCAACCTGGACTTCGACAACGGCGGCAGCAGCTTCACCAACAGCGGCGGCAGCCTGATGGACTCCGACTCCTTCGAGCCGCGCGACGCGGTCAAGGGCGACGTGGCCCGGATGATCCTCTACATGGCCGTCCGCTACGAGGGCACCGACGGCTGGCCCAACCTCGAGCCCAGGGACGCGGTGAACACGGGCGGCACGCCGTACCACGGCCGCCTCTCCGTCCTGAAGGCCTGGAACGACGAGGACCCGCCGGACGCCTTCGAGGAGCGTCGCAACCAGGTCATCTACGACACGTACCAGCACAACCGGAACCCGTTCATCGACCACCCGGAGTGGGTCGAGGCGATCTGGTAGGACCCGAACGGACTTGCCCAGTTCGGTAGTTCACTGATCCTCCGGGATCCGCGCTGGAAGGATCGGTGGCGTCCTCTTCCCCGCCCGCCGACCGCGGGCGGCGAAGAGGTCGACGGCCCACCGGACATCGGTGGGCCGCCAACCGACCCTGGGGGGTACCCGTATGCGCAACCGTTCCCTGACCATCGCGTCGACCGGCGTCCTGGCCGGCGCCCTGACCCTGACGGGCCTCACCGCCCTCACCGCCCCGGCCGCGCACTCCGCCGGCTACGGCGACACGACCATCACCGACGTGGTCGTCAACGGCGGGCGCGAGCTCGCGCTCGGCCCCACCGCGCCGAGGACCTTCCCGGTGAGCGTCACGGCCCAGGACAACTCCGGCATCAAGGAAATGAAGCTCAACGTGAGCCTGCCGTCCTACCTCTACCTGTCCTCGGACCGGGGCCTGACCTGCACCGCCGTCAACGCCACGACCACGACCTGCAAGGGCGACTGGACGGTGGACACCAGCAACTTCTACGGGAACGGCCCTGCCGACGACGCCTGGTTCGTCCATGCCTACGTCACGGCCGACGACGGCGACTGGTTCAGCACGGACCGGGCCGCCAACTTCAAGGTCCGGCGCCTCGCCAAGCTGACGGCCAACGCCGGGCCGGAGCCGGTGGCCCTGAACACCAACCTCACCGTGACCGGCAAGCTGACCCGCGCCGACTGGAAGTCCCACAAGTACGCGACCTACGCGGGCCGTTCGGTCAAGCTCCAGTTCCGCAAGGCGGGCACCACCGCGTACACCACCGTCAGGACGGTGACCAGCGGCACCGGCGGCGCCCTGAAGACCACGGTCAAGGCCAAGGCCGACGGCTACTGGCGCTGGTACTTCGGCGGCGACTCCGCGACCTCCACGGCGAGGTCGGCCGGGGACTACGTCGACGTGCGCTGAGCCGTCGGCCGGGCGCGATCCGGTAGGCCCGGTACGCACTTGAGCCGCCCCCGTCGCGGGCAGGATGGCCGCGACGACGGCTGGACGGGGGCAGCTCATGAGCGGGGATTCGCGGTTCAGGCAGAGAGTGGAGTTCTGGCTCGAGGACTGGCTGGATCTCGGTGAAGCGCTCGCCGAACTCTTCACGTCCCGGCGCGGGTTGGTGGTCATCGGCGACATGGCCCTGCTGCTGTGCGCCGTACTCGGACTCGTCTATTTCTGGTCCCGTCCCGTGACGCTCGCCGGGTACGCCGTCCTCCAGGCGGCGTGCCTGGCCTGCCAGGCGTTGGCCCTGTTCCCGGTCGCGTGGCCGGGCCGCGGGGCCACCCGCGGCGACGTCAAGGAGATCTCCGAGACCCACGAGGGTGCGACCCTCATGCTGGTGTGCGGCACCTGGATCTTCTGGTACATCCCCGCCCTGCCGATCCTGACCTACATCACGGGCGACGTCGACAGCACTCCGGTCGTCGCCGACATGGCTTCGGGATTCGCCCTGATGATGGCCTGCGTGCCGGGCCTGATGGCGGGGGTCGCCCTGTCCCACCGGGCCGGCCGACGGGTGGCCGGCGACAGCCCTGGCCCGCCGGGCGCCTCCGGGGGGCCGGAGTTCGGGGACGTGGACACGGGGGGCGGGGATTTCGGCGACTGAGGCCGCGAGGCCCCGGGCGTCAGGGCGGTGGCGCCTCGATGCCGACGTCGGCGTCGTCCTGATGGTCAGGACCGAGGTCGAGGTCGAGCTCGTCATGACGACCGCGGGCAGGCTCGGGCAGGCGGGCGCCCCGGCTCTCCGCGACCCGCCGCACGTCCGTCAGCGCCTCGTGCATGCGGGCGAGCATGTAGCGGAGCTGGTCGGGGGTCGCCCGGCGATCGGCCAGCAGGTCGGCGGCGTGCCCGAGCAGATCACCGGCCATCCCGAGCTGCACGGACTCGATGGTGTCGGCCATCCGGGAGAGATAGCCGCCCCCGTCGGTGACCAGATAGCAGGGCTTTCCCTCCACCCCGGCCCAGGGCAGCAGTCGCGCGTCGCTCACCTGGTCACCTCGGCACGGGGCCAGCCGCACGAGCCCATCCCGATGCCCGGCACGGCCCGCACCGGCTCCGGGGGCCGGAAGCCGGTGTGGTGGACGGTCGGCCCGGCGACCCGGCGGCGGCGCGTCCGCTCGAGCCACGGACGGAACAGAACGGCGATACGGTGACCCATGTCGTCGACCCCTAGGGAAAGTTGATGACCATGCCCCCGGACCGGTCGGACGGTCGCGGGGGTCTTCGCTTTGTGTAGCGATCCACTCACAGAGTGAGAGGTGCCGGGTTAGCCTCGCCAGGGGGTCGGATGTGACCAGGCATTTGTCACAAGGGAGTTGGCCATGACCAACACATACGGTGACTGGCTCAGGCAGCAGCGCGAGACGGCGGGGCTGACGCAGCAGCAGCTCGCCGACATGGCGGTCATGACGCGTTCGCACATCGCGCACATCGAGGCGGGCCGCCGGGTGCCGTCCCGCGAGGACGCGCGGCGGCTGGATGGGGCGCTGAACACGGGGGATGTGTTGAGCAGCTTTCTGCCTCAGGACGATGCGGCGACCGCCGATTACTTCGAGGCGGTGCGAGAACTCGAACAACAGGCGGTGACCATCCGCGAGTTCGCCCTGGCGTACTTCCCGGGCATTCTCCAGACGGAACGATACGCGCGTGCGGTTCTCGGCGCGGCGTTCCCTCCGGTGAGCGTGGAGGAATGTGACAGACGCGTTGTCACACGCATCGAGCGCTCGAAGATCCTCGAAAACCCGACGTCCCCCGTGGTGTGGGCGCTGCTGGACGAGACGCTGCTGCGACGCCCTGTGGTCGCTGAAGACGTCATGGCGGAGCAGATCATGCATGTCGTCCGTCTCGCCGAGTCTCGGCGCATCCGGGCGCACGTGCTGCCGTTCCGTTCGGGCCATCACCCACTCATGCAGAACATGCTCGCGCTCATGTGGTTCGTGGACCAGCCGCCCTTGGCGTACAGCGAGGGCGATCGGATGGGGAGACTGCACGACTCCCCGTCCGTAGTGCGTGAACTGCAGTTTCGCTACGACCTCGCACTCAGCGACGCACTTCCGCTGCAGGAATCGCTAGCCATGCTCCGGGACGCTGCGAAAGACTACGGGCACCATGACTGACCGAATCATCCCGAACGCCGCGATACTGGACGGCTGGCGCAAGTCGTCATACAGCAACTCCGACGCCGGCAGCTGCCTCGAAGTCCTGGACGGCTACCACTCCGGCATCCCCGTCCGCGACTCCAAGCACCCCCACGGCCCGGCGCTGGTCTTCTCCCCCGCCGACTGGGCGAGCTTCGTCGCGGCCGTGAAGGACAGCGCGTTCAGCTCGGGCGCGTAGCAGTGCTGCGGTGCTCGGTGACGGCGATCAGCACGAGCGTCACCGCGATGACCGCGCAGCCCGTCATCAAGGGCGTGACGAAGCCGGGGACTGCCGCCGCGTATGAACCACCCGACGACATACGGCAGTCGAGGGCGGGTGGCAGATAGGACACGCGGTACTCGTTCACCTGCCCGTACAGCGACGGGTTCGCGTCCAGGCAGGCCTGGGCGGTGCCGCTCTCGTCGAGGAAGAGCGAGACGAGGCCCCAGGCGTAGGCCAGCGCGGCGAGAGCTCCGAAGAGCGCGGCGCCGCCGCGTGCCACTGCCCCCGGGCCGCCCTTGCCGACCGCCGGGAAGACGTACCCGAGAAGACCGAAGGCAGTCACGGCGGCGACGAGGATGCCGGGCAGCAGGAACAGCGCGGCGGGATACGAGGTGGTCATGGTGACCACCTCACCTGTCGGCGAGCTGCCAGACAAGGCCTGCCGCGGACGCAGGACCCTGACGGCCGATGCCCGGCCCGACCGCCTCAGCCCAGATGCGTAGGCGCGAACATCCGCAGCACGGCAGGGAGTACGACCACCGACGGGCCCGGCGCGGCCAGGGCCTTCGACAGGTCGGCCTCCAGGGTCTCGGGGGTGGTGCGCACGCCCGGTACGCCGAAGGAGTCCGCCAGGGCCACATAGTCCGGACGGGACAGTTCCGTGCCCGTCGTCTCGCCGAAGGAGTCCGTCATGTACTCGCGCAGGATGCCGTAGCCCCCGTCGTCGACGATCAGCCAGGTCACCGGCAGGTCGTGCTGCTTCGCGGTCGCCAGCTCGGCGATCGAGTACAGGGCGCCGCCGTCGCCGGAGACGGCGAGGACCGGGCGGGTGGGGTCGGCGACCGCCGCGCCGAGGGCGGCGGGGAAGCCGTAGCCGAGGCCGCCCGCGCCCTGGGCGGAGTGCATCAGGTTGGGGCCCTTGGCGTCGAAGGCGGACCAGGCCCAATAGGCCAGGATCGTCATGTCCCAGAAGGACGGGGAGTCGGCGGGGAGGGCGCGGCGTACGGACGCCAGCACCTCCTGCTCCAGGGTGAGTTCCTGGGCGGCGATGCGGTCGCGGACCTTCGTCAGGACCGTGCGGACCCGCTCGGGGGCCGTGGGGTCCTCCCGGCGCGACACGGTCTCCAGCAGGGCCTGGAGCGCGAGGCGCGCGTCCGCGTGGATGCCGAGCGCCGGGTGGTTGGACTCCAGCTTGCCGAGGTCGGCCTCGATCTGGACGACGCGGCCGCGGGGCTTGAACGTGTGGTAGTTCGAGGAGAGTTCGCCGAGACCCGAGCCGACCACGAGCAGGACGTCCGCGTCCTCCAGGAAGTCCGTGGTGTGGCGGTCCTCGATCCAGGACTGGAGGGACAGCGGGTGGGTCCAGGGGAAGGCGCCCTTGCCGCCGGGCGTGGTGACGACCGGCGCCTGGAGGGTCTCCGCCAGTTTCCTCAGCTTGCCCGAGGCGTCCGCACGTACCACTCCGCCGCCCGCGATGACCGCGGGACGCTCGGCGGTGGAGAGCAAGTGGGCGGCGAGGGCCGTGAGTTCGGGGCGCGGGGGGAGTTCCTCGGGGAAGGCGTCGCCGCCCGTGACGACCGGGACCGAGGTGGGGGCCAGCAGGACGTCCTGCGGGATCTCCACCCAGACCGGGCCGTGCGGGGCGGTCAGCGCCGACTTCCAGGCGGCCTCGATCGCGGAGGGGATCTGCGACTGGGTGCGGACCGTGTGGACCGACTTGACCACGCCCCGGAACGAGGCGGCCTGGTCGGGGAGTTCGTGGAGGTAGCCATGGCGGCCGCCGCCGAGGCCCGCAATCGGGATCTGGCTGCTGATCGCGAGGACCGGGGCCGAGGCCGTCGCCGCCTCCTGGAGGGCGGCCAGGGACGTCAGCGCGCCGGGACCGGTCGACAGCAGCAGGGGCGACGCCTCGCCGGTGACCCTGCCGTACGCGTCGGCCGCGAAGCCCGCGTTGTTCTCGATCCTCAGGCCCACATAGCGCAGGGACGAGCGGCGCAGCGCGTCGAACATCCCCAGCGCGTGCTGCCCGGGCAGGCCGAACACGGTGGTGGCACCGAGTCCGGCCAGCGTCTCCACGACCAGGTCTCCGCCGCACCGGCCGGGCGGCGGGTTCAGCGCGGCCTCGGTCTGGGCGGCCGTCGGGCGGAGAACCAGGTCGTGGTCGTGAGTCACTTCGAGCGAGCCTCGGCAATCTGGCGGGACATGATGGTGGTCAGTTCGTAGGCCGTGTGCGAGGCCGCCACCGACGTGATCTCCGCGTGGTCGTACGCGGGGGCCACCTCGACGACGTCCGCGGAGACCAGGTTGCACGATGCCAGACCGCGCAGGATCTCCAGAAGCTCGCGGGAGGTCATACCGCCGGCCTCCGGCGTGCCGGTACCGGGCGCGTGGGCCGGGTCGAGGCAGTCGATGTCGATGGAGATGTACAGCGGGCGGTCGCCGATGCGCTGGCGCAGCTGGTCGGCAACCTCGTCGGCGCCGCGGCGGTAGATGTCGGCGGAGGTGACGATGCCGAAGCCCATCTTCTCGTCGTCCGTGAGGTCCTGCTTGCCGTACAGCGGGCCGCGGGTGCCGACGTGGGAGAGCGCCTCGGTGTCGAGGATGCCCTCCTCCACCGCGCGGCGGAACGGCGTGCCGTGGGTGTACTCGGCGCCGAAGTAGGTGTCCCAGGTGTCCAGGTGGGCGTCGAAGTGGAGCAGGGCGACCGGGCCGTGCTTCTTCGCCATCGAACGCAGCAGAGGCAGCGCGATGGTGTGGTCGCCGCCGAGGGTCATCAGGCGGGCACCGGTGCCGAGCAGGTCGTCGGCGGCGGCCTCGATGGTCTCCACGGCCTCGTGGATGTTGAACGGGTTCACGGCGATGTCGCCGCCGTCCGCGACCTGGGCGAGGGCGAAGGGGGAGGCGTCCTGCGCCGGGTTGTAGGGGCGCAGCAGCCGGGAGGCCTCGCGGATGGCGTTGCCGCCGAAGCGGGCGCCGGGCCGGTACGAGACGCCGGAGTCGAACGGCACGCCCACCACGGCGACGTCGGCGGTGCCGACCTCGTCCAGCCGGGGCAGCCGCGCGAAGGTCGCGGGACCGGCGTACCGCGGGATGCGCGAGGAGTCGACGGGGCCGCGGGGCGTCGCGTTGCTGCTCATGGTCAGATGCCTTCTTTCCTGCGCTTCATACGCTTTTCTGCGCTTCATACGCTTCCTCGCGCATGTACTGCTTTCATACGACTCTACGGGGCCCGCCGACCCGGTCCCACCGTGGCGGCGGCCGCCCGCGCGCGATCGACAGTAGGTGGCAGGGCGGCGGCTGCGAAGAGTACGTTTCATCCATTCGAGCCGTACGGAATGGAGGAAACGCACACCATGCCGGAGCCGGCCGTCCCGCCCACGCCACCCGTGCCCCTCACCGCCCTGCTGGCCCGTGAGGACCTGGGACTGCGCCAGATCGCCGGGCCCTCGGAGCCGGGTGCCGTCATCCACGGGGCGCACACCTCGGAGATGTCCGACCCCTACCCGTATCTGCTGGGCGGGGAGCTGCTGCTGACGGCGGGCGTGCACGTGCCGGCCGCCGCGGACCCCGGGGACTACTTCGACGCGTATGTGTCCCGGATCGTCGCCGCGGGCGGCGCGGCCCTCGGCTTCGGGCTGGTGCCCGTGCACGACACCGTGCCGCGGGCCCTGGTCGCGGCCTGCGACCGGTACGGGCTGCCGCTGCTGGAGGTGCCGCCGCGGACCACGTTCTCCGGGATCGCGCGGGCCGTGTGGCAGCTGATGGCGCGGGCCCGCACGGCCGAGCTGCGCCGGGTCACCGAGGCCCAGCAGTCCCTGGCGGCCGCCGCGGCCCGCCCCGACCCGGTGCCGTCGGTGCTGCGGCAGCTCGCCCGGCGGGTGGCGGGGCGAGTGGTGCTCCTCGGCCCGGAGGGCACGGAGATCGCCTCGGCCGGGCGGGCGCCGGGGCCCGGCACGGACGCGGCCCTGGCGGAGCTGGCCGGGACGCTCCTCGCGCGCTCCTCCGCGAGCGCCAGCGACACCGTCGCCGGGGCGCACCTGACCGCGTACGTGCTCGGCGCCGAGCCCGGGTTCGTGCTGGCCGTGGCGGCGCCCCGGCGCGACCCCGGGGACCACACCATCGCCTCGGTCGCCGCCGTGCTGCTCACGCTGCTGACCGGCGAGCAGCAGAGCGGCACGGGCGCGGCCCGCTCCTCCGCCCTCGTCCGGCTGCTGCTGGGCGCCACGCCGGGCGAGGTCGCGGGGCTGCTCGGCACCGGGCCGTGGCGGGTGGCGCACGCCCGCCCGGAGGGCTCCGGCGCGGTCGACCCGGTGGCCGCGTCCGCGCTCGGGGCGGCGCTGGGCTCCCCGCTGGTCGACCTGGGCGAGGAGATCGTCCGGGTGCTGCTGCCCGCCGGGCGCGAGCCCGGACCGCAGCCGGGGTGGGCGCTCGGGGTGAGCGCCGCCGTCGAGCCGGCCGAGTGGCCTGCCGCCGACACCCAGGCCGCCCGCGCGCTGGCCCGGGCCCGCGCCACCCGGGAGGCCCTGGTCCGGCACGGCACCCGCGGCGGGCTGGCCGGTCTGGTGCCCCGGGCGGACGCCGAGAACTGGGCGGCCACGCTGCTCGCCCCGCTCGCGGACAGTCCGGCCCTGGTGGAGACACTGCGCACCTGGCTGTCCCTGCACGGCAGTTGGGACCGCACGGCCGTCGCCCTGTCCGTGCACCGCAACACCGTGCGCCAGCGCGTCGGGCGGTGCGCGGCCCTGCTCGGCACGGACCTGGACGACCCCGACGTACGGATGGAGCTGTGGTTCGCGCTGCGGCAGGAGCACTGATGTGACAGGGGTGTCACAGAGCGAAGTGACGCATGTCCCAGCGTGCGGGACGGCCGGGACCGGCGGGGAGGTCTGCCTCACAATGGGGACCATGCCGATACCCGGGACTCCCAGCCGCGACGAGCTCGTCGAACACCTCGTCAGAACCCGTATCGCGGGCGATGTCGCCACCCCGCGCGAGAACAACCTCTCCCACTACCGCCAGCTCGCCAACGGCGTCCGCAACTTCTGGCTCGGCCTGGAGCTGGGCGACCGCTGGACCGACGAGCAGGACGTGCTCGCGGTGATGGCGGAGCGCTGCGGCGTCAACGACGACCCCGAGTACCGCTACGGCCAGGACACCATCGACCCGGAGCTGACCGTCGACGCCCTGGACCGGCTGGCGGCGCGGCTGCGCAAGGCGGCCGAGGACCGCCAGCGCGTGCTGTTCGCCACCGGTCACCCGGGCGGTCTGCTCGACGTCCACCGCGCGACCGCCGCCGCCCTGCGCGCGGCGGGCTGCGAGATCGTCGTCATCCCCGACGGGCTCCAGACCGACGAGGGCTACGTCATGCAGTTCGCGGACGTCGCCGTCCTGGAGCACGGCGCCACCCTGTGGCACACCCACTCCGGCGAACCCATGCGCGCCATCCTGACCGCCCTGGAGCGCGAGGGCCGTCCGCTGCCCGACCTGGTGGTCGCCGACCACGGCTGGGCGGGCTACGCCGGCCGGCACGGCGTCGACTCCGTCGGCTACGCCGACTGCAACGACCCGGCCCTCTTCCTCGCCGAGTCCGAGGGCACCGTCCAGGTGACGGTGCCGCTCGACGACCACGTGGTCAGTCCGCGCTACTACGACCCGATGACGGCGTATCTGCTGGCGGCGGCGGGCCTGGACTGAGCCCCGGCCGGGCAGAGTCGGGTGGCGCTCCCCCGACTCCGGACCGGCGGCCCGGCTCAGCCGGGCCCGGCCCGGGTTCCCTCGTGGGCGCGGGCCCCGGCGTCGGGTCCAGATACACCCGCCGGATCGCCGGAACCGCCGCGCGCAGCCGCCGCTCGGCCGCCTCGCAGGCCAGTTCGACCTCGGCGGCCGTGGAGACGTCGCGGAAGTCGACCTTGGCCGCGACGAGCGCCTCGTCGGGGCCCTGCACCAGCGTGGTCAGTTCGAGGACGGCCTCGATGTGCCCGGAGCGCAGCAGTTCGGCCCGGACCCGGTCCCGCAGGGCGGGTGGGAGCGGCCGGCCGATGAGCAGCTCGGCGTTGGAGCGGCCGAGCACCCAGGCGACGTACAGCAGGAGCAGGCCGATGAGCAGCGAGGCGGTGCCGTCCCAGACGCCCGAGCCGGTGAGCTGGGCGCCGAGCAGGCCGCCTGCGGCGAGGGCCAGGCCGACGAGCGCGGCCGAGTCCTCCATGACCACGGCCTTCACCGCCGTGTCGGGGGTCCAGCGCAGATAGCGGCGGAACGGGGTGCCCAGCCGGGCCGCCTCGCCGCCGGCCTGTCGCAGGCCGGTGCGCAGGGAGTAGCCCTCCAGGACGGCCGCGACGGCGAGCACGATGTAGGAGATGAGCGGATCGCCGGGTTCCTCGCCCTCGACGAGGGTGTGGATGCCGTCGTAGAGGGAGAAGACGGCACCGCCGACGAAGGTGGCGACGGCGGCGAGCAGGGCCCAGATGTAGCGCTCGGGGCCGTGGCCGAGGGGGTGGTCGTCGTCGGCCGGCTTCTCGCTGCGCTTGAGCGCGGTCAGCAGCAGGACCTCGGTGACGGTGTCGGCGACCGAGTGCGCGGCCTCGGAGAGCATCGCGCTGGAACCGCTGATCACACCGGCCACGGCTTTGGCGAGGGCGATGCCGAGATTGGCGACGGCGGCGACGATCACCGTGAAGGTGGACTCGCCGCCGCCGGGTCGCGCGTCTGGACCTGGGCCTGCGTCCGCTGCTTCTGCCATGGCCCCAGTCTCACCGAGGTACCCGGACGACGCCCTCCTGGATCACCGACACCGCGAGCCGGCCGTCCTGGGTGTAGATGCGGGCCTGGCCGAGGCCGCGGCCGCCCGACGCCGAGGGCGACTCCTGGTCGTACAGCAGCCACTCGTCGGCGCGGAAGGGCCGGTGGAACCACATGGCGTGGTCCAGGGAGGCCCCGACCACGTCGCCGACCGCCCAGCCGCCGCGGCCGTGCGCGAGCAGGACCGAGTCGAGCAGGGTCATGTCGGAGACGTACGTGGCGAGGACGATGTGCAGCAGCGGGCTGTCGACGGGCCCGTCGAGCTTGCCGTTGGCGCGGAACCACACCTGGGAGTGCGGCTCGCGCGGCTCCCCGTACTGCCCGTAGGGCGGCTCCTCGACGTAACGCAGGTCGATGGCCTCGCGCGCGGCGAGGAAGTGCTCGACGACCCGGGGGTCGAGGTGGTCGTAGCCGCGGAAGCGTTCCTGCGAGGTGGGCAGTGCCTCGGCGTCGGGCGCGGGCGGCATGGGCGCCTGGTGGTCCATGCCCTCCTCGTGCTCCTGGAAGGACGCGGAGAGCGAGAAGATCGGCCTGCCGTGCTGGACCGCGACCACCCGGCGGGTGGTGAAGGAACGGCCGTCGCGGATGCGCTCGACGTTGTAGACGATGGGCGCGCCCGGGTCGCCCATGCGCAGGAAGTACGCGTGGAGCGAGTGGGGCGGCCGGTCGGCCGGGACGGTGCGCCCGGCGGCGACCAGCGCCTGGGCCGCGACCTGGCCGCCGAAGACCCTGGGGACGACGGCGGACCGGGACTGGCCGCGGAAGATGTTCTCCTCGATCTGCTCGAGGTCGAGCAGATCGAGGAGATCCTGGAGTGCCTGGCTCATGAAGTCAGTTGTATACGCCAGTGATTGCCGGGGCCTTACAGGCCCATGTCCTTGGCGATGATCGTCTTCATGATCTCGCTGGTGCCGCCGTAGATGCGGTTGACGCGGTTGTCCGCGTACAGGCGGGCGATCGGGTACTCGTTCATGAACCCGTAGCCGCCGTGCAGCTGGAGGCAGCGGTCGATCACGCGATGGGCGACCTCGGTGCAGAACAGCTTCGCGGAGGCGGCCTCGGCGGGGGTCAGCTCACCCGCGTCGAGGGCCTCCGTCGCGCGGTCGGCGACGGCCTCGGCCGCGTCCACCTCGGCCTGGCAGGCGGCGAGCTCGAACTTGGTGTTCTGGAAGGCGGCGACCGGCTGGCCGAAGACGACGCGCTCCTGGACGTACTGCTTGGCGAACCGGACCGCGGCCTTGGCCTGCGCGTAGGCGCCGAAGGCGATGCCCCAGCGCTCGGAGGCGAGGTTGTGGCCGAGGTAGTAGAAGCCCTTGTTCTCCTCGCCGAGGAGGTCCTCGACCGGGACCTTGACGTCGACGAAGGCCAGCTCGGCGGTGTCGGAGGTCTTCAGGCCCAGCTTGTCGAGCTTGCGGCCGACGGAGTAGCCCTCGGCCTTGGTGTCCACCACGAAGAGGGAGATGCCGTGGCGGCGGTCCTCCTTGGTGGGCGCGGAGGTGCGGGCGCAGACGATCATGCGGTCGGCGTGGACGCCACCGGTGATGAAGGTCTTGGCGCCGTTGAGGACGTAGTGCGTGCCGTCCTCGGAGAGCTTGGCGGTGGTCTTCATGCCCGCGAGGTCGGAGCCGGTGCCCGGCTCGGTCATCGCGATGGCCCACATCTCCTCGCCGGAGACGAACTTCGGCAGGAAGCGCTTCTTCTGCTCGTCGTTGGCGAGCAGCTTGATGTAGGGCAGGCCGAGCAGCACGTGCACGCCGGAGCCGCCGAAGTTGACGCCCGCGCGGGCGGTCTCCTCGTACAGGACGGCCTCGAACTTGTACGAGTCGATGCCGGCGCCGCCGTACTCCTCGTCGACGCGGATGCCGAAGACGCCGAGCTCGGCGAGCTTGTAGTAGAAGTCGCGCGGCGCCTGGCCGGCGGCGAACCACTCGTCGTAGACCGGGACGACCTCGGCCTCGATGAAGGCCCGCAGGGTCTCCCGGAACGCCTCGTGGTCCTCGTTGAACACCGTACGACGCACGCCGCCGCCCTCCTCTGCGCCTGGACCGGCGCCGCTCTCGCCTACCTGGTTGCCAGCCGTCGGGGTCCGCGCACGATGGTCGCGGCACCTTCATGGCTAAGCGCTTGCTCAGACACCGTACCGGCCGGTAGGGAGAGGCGTCCAGGGATGCCACCCCGTAATGCTCGTCACGCCGGCCCTTCGGCGGGCCCTCCCGCGGACGCCGCGAACGCCCCCCGCGCCATCCGGTGCAGCAGCTCCGCCGTCGCGCCCCGGCCGGGGAGGGAGCCCGGACGGCCGAGGTGAGGGGTGGAGTTCAGCAGGCCGAAGACCGAGTGGACGGCGGAGCGGGCGGTGGGCTCGGCGAGGCCCGGGTAGCAGGTCCGGACCACCTCGACCCACAGCTCGACGTACTGCCGCTGGAGCTGGCGCACCAGCTTGCGGTCGCTGTCGCGCAGGCGGTCCAGCTCGCGGTCGTGCAGGGTGATGAGAGGCCGGTCGTCGAGGGCGAAGTCGATATGGCCCTCGATGAGCGAGTCCAGCAGTTCCGGCCCCGGCATGCCGTCGGCCTCGGCCACCCGGAGCTTGGCGCCGGTCAGCAGCCGGCCGCTGATCCCCACCAGCAGCTCCGCAAGCATCGCGTCCTTGCCCGGGAAGTGGCGGTAGAGGCCGGGGCCGCTGATGCCGACCGCGGCACCTATCTCGTCCACGCCGACACCGTGGAAGCCGCGTTCGGCGAACAGCCGGGCGGCCTCCTTGAGGATCTGCTCGCGGCGGGTGGGGGCGTCGGTTCTGGTGGCCATGCGAGCAATTCTAGACAGGGAGGTTAGCGGTCGTTAACCTGTTGGAAATGCGTTAACGCTCATTAACAAGGTGAGGGGATCCGCAAGGATGGATGAGGCACCGGAGCTTCACAGCGCGGCCGACCCCGCGTCGGAGGCCTTTCGGGCCAACGAGGAGGCCCACCGGGCGCTCGTCGGGGAACTGCGCGGCAAACTGACCGCCGCCCGCCTCGGCGGCGGCGAGAAGGCACGCGCTCGGCACACCGCGCGCGGCAAACTGCTGCCGCGCGACCGGGTGGACACCCTGCTCGACGCCGGTTCGCCGTTCCTGGAACTGGCTCCCCTCGCGGCCGACGGGATGTACGAGGGCCAGGCCCCCGCGGCCGGCGTGATCGCCGGCATCGGCCGGGTCTCGGGACGCGAGTGCGTGGTCGTCGCCAACGACGCCACGGTCAAGGGCGGCACCTACTACCCGATGACCGTGAAGAAGCATCTGCGCGCCCAGGAGGTGGCCCTGGAGAACCGCCTGCCGTGCGTCTACCTGGTCGACTCCGGCGGCGCCTTCCTGCCCATGCAGGACGAGGTGTTCCCGGACCGGGAGCACTTCGGGCGGATCTTCTACAACCAGGCCCGGATGTCCGGCGCCGGTATCCCGCAGATCGCCGCCGTCCTCGGCTCGTGCACGGCCGGCGGGGCGTACGTCCCGGCCATGAGCGACGAGGCCGTCATCGTGCGCAACCAGGGCACGATCTTCCTCGGCGGTCCCCCGCTGGTGAAGGCCGCCACCGGCGAGGTCGTCACGGCCGAGGAGCTGGGCGGCGGCGAGGTGCACTCGCGCGTCTCGGGTGTCACCGACCATCTCGCGGAGGACGACGCGCACGCGCTGCGGATCGTGCGCGACATCGTCGGCACGCTGCCCGCGCGCGGGGCCCTGCCCTGGCAGGTGCGCCCGTCCGCCGAGCCCAAGGTGGACCCGGCCGGGCTGTACGGCGCGGTGCCCGTCGACTCCCGCACCCCCTACGACGTGCGCGAGATCATCGCCCGGATCACCGACGGCTCGCGCTTCGCCGAGTTCAAGGCCGAGTTCGGGCAGACCCTGGTCACCGGCTTCGCCCGGATCCACGGCCACCCGGTCGGGATCATCGGCAACAACGGCATCCTGTTCGCGGAGTCCGCCCAGAAGGGCGCGCACTTCATCGAGCTGTGCGACCAGCGCGGCATCCCGCTGCTGTTCCTCCAGAACATCTCCGGCTTCATGGTGGGCCGGGACTACGAGGCGGGCGGCATCGCCAAGCACGGCGCCAAGATGGTGACGGCCGTGGCCTGCGCCCGGGTGCCCAAGCTGACCGTCGTCGTCGGCGGCTCCTACGGCGCCGGGAACTACTCCATGTGCGGCCGCGCCTACTCGCCCCGCTTCCTGTGGATGTGGCCCAACGCCAAGATCTCCGTGATGGGCGGCGAGCAGGCCGCCTCGGTGCTCGCCACCGTCAAGCGGGACCAGATCGAGGCCCGCGGCGAGAACTGGCCCGCCGAGCAGGAGGAGTCCTTCAAGGCTCCGGTGCGCGAGCAGTACGAGCGCCAGGGCAACGCCTACTACGCGACCGCCCGGCTGTGGGACGACGGGGTCATCGACCCGATGGAGACCCGGCAGGTGCTGGGCCTGGCACTGACCGCCTGTGCGAACGCCCCGCTGGGAGACCCCCAGTTCGGCGTCTTCCGGATGTGAAGGGCTTGACGACGATGTTCGACACCGTGCTCGTGGCCAACCGCGGCGAGATCGCCGTCCGGGTCATCCGTACGCTGCGCAGGCTCGGCGTGCGCTCGGTGGCGGTCTTCTCCGACGCCGACGCCGACGCGCGGCACGTCCGGGAGGCCGACACCGCCGTACGGATCGGTCCGGCGCCCGCCGCCGAGAGCTATCTCTCCGTCGAGCGGCTGCTCGAGGCCGCCGCCCGCACCGGCGCGCAGGCCGTCCACCCGGGCTACGGCTTCCTCGCGGAGAACGCCGGGTTCGCTCGGGCCTGCGCCGAGGCGGGGCTGGTGTTCATCGGCCCGCCCGCGGACGCCATCTCCCTGATGGGCGACAAGATCCGCGCCAAGGAGACCGTGAAGGCGGCCGGGGTGCCCGTGGTCCCCGGCGGCCGCGACCCCGAACTGGCCGAGGCCGCGCGGGAGCTGGGCGCCCCCGTGCTGCTCAAGCCCAGCGCGGGCGGCGGCGGCAAGGGCATGCGCCTGGTGCGCGACCTGGGCGTGCTGGAGGAGGAGATCGCGGCCGCCCGCCGCGAGGCCCGTGCCTCCTTCGGCGACGACACGCTGCTGGTGGAGCGCTGGATCGACCGCCCCCGGCACATCGAGATCCAGGTCCTCGCGGACGGCCACGGCAACGTCGTGCACCTGGGCGAGCGCGAGTGCTCCCTCCAGCGCCGCCACCAGAAGATCATCGAGGAGGCGCCCTCGGTCCTCCTGGACGAGGCCACGCGCGCCGCGATGGGCGAGGCGGCCGTGCAGGCGGCCCGCTCCTGCGGCTACCGGGGCGCGGGCACGGTGGAGTTCATCGTCCCCGGCGGCGACCCCTCGGCGTACTACTTCATGGAGATGAACACCCGCCTCCAGGTGGAGCACCCGGTCACCGAGCTGATCACCGGCCTGGACCTGGTGGAGTGGCAGCTGCGGGTGGCGGCCGGTGAGCCGCTCGGCTTCGCGCAGGAGGACATCTCCCTGACCGGGCACGCGATCGAGGCCCGGATCTGCGCCGAGGACCCCGCGCGCGGCTTCCTCCCCTCCGGCGGGCACGTGCTCCGGCTCGACGAGCCGCAGGGCGACGGCGTGCGCACCGACTCCGGGCTCAGCGAGGGCACCGAGGTCGGCAGCCTCTACGACCCGATGCTGTCCAAGGTCATCGCGTACGGCCCCGACCGGGCCACCGCCCTGCGCAAGCTGCGCGCGGCCCTCGCCGAGACCGTCACCCTGGGCGTGCAGACGAACGCCGGGTTCCTGCGCCGGCTGCTGGCCCACCCGGACGTGGTGGCGGGCGAGCTGGACACGGGGCTGGTCGAGCGCGAGGTCGACGGGCTCGTGCCCGACACCGTCCCGGAGGAGGTCTACGAGGCGGCCGCCGCCGTACGCCTGGAGCGGCTCAGGCCCTCCGGCGAGGGCTGGACCGACCCGTTCTCGGTGCCGAGCGGCTGGCGGCTCGGGGGCGAGCCGAGGAAGCAGGGGTTCCCGCTGCGCGTACCGGGACTCGAACCCGTCACTCATGAGCTGCGCGGCAGTCACACCGTCACCGCCGACCGGGTCTCGGTGACCCTGGACGGCGTGCGGCACACCTTCCACCGCGCCGGGGACTGGATCGGCCGCGACGGCGACGCCTGGCAGGTGCGCGACCACGACCCGGTCGAGGCCGCGCTGAACCGGGCCGCCCACGGGGGCTCCGACTCGCTGACCGCGCCCATGCCCGGCACGGTCACGGTGGTGAAGGTCGCCGTCGGCGACGAGGTGATCGCCGGCCAGAGCCTGCTGGTCGTGGAGGCGATGAAGATGGAGCACGTCATCTCCGCCCCGCACGCCGGCACGGTCACCGAGCTGGACGTCACGCCCGGCACGACGGTCGCCATGGACCAGGTGCTCGCGGTCATCGCGCCCCACGAGGAGACGGAACAGTGACCGCCCGGGAACTGCCCATGCCCGTCCCGGCCGCGGGCCTGCCCGCCCGGGTGCGCATCCACGAGGTCGGCGCGCGCGACGGACTGCAGAACGAGAAGGCGACCGTCCCGACCGAGGTCAAGGCCGAGTTCGTCCGCCGCCTGGCGGACGCGGGCCTGACCACGATCGAGGCCACCAGTTTCGTGCACCCCGACTGGGTGCCCCAACTGGCCGACGCCGAGCGGCTGTACCCGCTGGTGAGCGATCTCGAAGGGGTCCAGTTGCCGGTCCTGGTGCCCAACAGCCGGGGCCTGGACCGCGCGCTGGCGCTCGGCGCCCGGCGGCTCGCGGTGTTCGCCAGCGCCACCGAGACCTTCGCCAAGGCCAACCTCAACCGCACGCTGGAGGAGTCGCTGGCCGTCTTCGAGCCGGTCGTGAGCCGCGCCAAGGACGAACAGGCCCATGTGCGCGGCTATGTCTCCATGTGCTTCGGCGACCCCTGGGAGGGCGCGGTCCCGGTCCACCAGGTCGTGCACGTCTGCAAGGCGCTGCTGGACATGGGCTGCGACGAGCTGAGCCTCGGCGACACCATCGGCGTCGGCACACCGGGTCATGTGCGCGCGCTGCTCGCCGCACTCAACGAGAACGGCGTGCCCACCGATGTGATCGGCGTCCACTTCCACGACACCTACGGCCAGGCCCTGGCCAACACCTTTGCCGCCCTGGAACACGGCGTCACCACGGTCGACGCCTCCGCCGGTGGCCTGGGCGGCTGCCCCTACGCCAAGTCTGCCACCGGGAACCTCGCCACCGAGGACCTGGTGTGGATGCTGCGGGGCCTCGGCATCGACACCGGCGTCGACCTCGGCCGCCTCGTCGCCACGAGCGAGTGGATGGCCGGACAACTGGGCCGACCCAGCCCGTCCCGCACCGTCAGAGCCCTCTCCCACCAGGAGCAGTGAACGACATGGACTACCGACTCTCCCCCGAACTGGAAGAACTGCGCCGCACGGTCGAGGAGTTCGCCCACGACGTGGTCGCCCCCAAGATCGGCGACTTCTACGAGCGGCACGAGTTCCCCTACGAGATCGTCCGCGAGATGGGCCGTATGGGCCTGTTCGGGCTGCCGTTCCCGGAGGAGTACGGCGGCATGGGCGGCGACTACCTCGCCCTCGGCATCGCCCTGGAGGAACTGGCCCGCGTCGACTCCTCGGTCGCCATCACCCTGGAGGCAGGTGTCTCGCTGGGCGCCATGCCGATCCATCTGTTCGGCACCGAGGAGCAGAAGCGCGAGTGGCTGCCCCGGCTGTGCTCGGGCGAGATGCTGGGCGCGTTCGGGCTGACCGAGCCGGACGGCGGCTCCGACGCCGGGGCGACCCGGACGACGGCCCGGCTGGACGCCGAGACGAACGAATGGGTGATCAACGGCACCAAGTGCTTCATCACCAACTCCGGCACCGACATCACCGGCCTGGTCACGGTCACCGCGGTCACCGGCCGCAAGCCGGACGGCAAGCCGCTGATCTCGGCGATCATCGTCCCCTCGGGCACGCCCGGCTTCACGGTCGCGGCCCCGTACTCCAAGGTCGGCTGGAACGCCTCGGACACCCGTGAACTCTCCTTCCAGGACGTGCGCGTGCCCGCGGCGAACCTGGTCGGCGAGGAGGGCCGCGGCTACGCCCAGTTCCTGCGCATCCTGGACGAGGGCCGCATCGCCATCGCCGCGCTGGCGACGGGTCTGGCGC
This sequence comes from Streptomyces sp. NPDC048600, assembly GCF_055587025.1. Classification (NCBI taxonomy): domain Bacteria; kingdom Bacillati; phylum Actinomycetota; class Actinomycetes; order Kitasatosporales; family Streptomycetaceae; genus Streptomyces; species Streptomyces sp. NPDC048600. Next base: position 113,796 of record NZ_JBVJGZ010000008.1, read on the forward strand.
AGGGCTGTGTGGACGAGTCGGTCAAGTACGCCAAGGAGCGCCACGCGTTCGGCCGTCCGATCGGGGCGAACCAGGCGATCCAGTTCAAGATCGCCGACATGGAGATGAAGGCCCACACGGCCCGGCTCGCCTGGCGCGACGCGGCCGTCCGGCTGGTGTCCGGCGCCCCGTTCAAGAAGGAGGCCGCGCTGGCGAAGCTGTACTCCTCCACCATCGCGGTGGACAACGCCCGTGAGGCCACCCAGGTCCACGGCGGCTACGGCTTCATGAACGAGTATCCGGTCGCCCGCATGTGGCGCGACTCCAAGATCCTGGAGATCGGCGAGGGCACCAGCGAGGTCCAGCGGATGCTGATCGCAAGGGAGTTGGGCCTGGTGGGCTGATCCGCCCCGGCCCGCGAGGACAGTGCGGGAAGGCCCCGGGAGGGCGGCGGGACGGAGTCGTACCCGACCCGCCCTCTGGACAAGATCTGAGGTTAGGCTAACCTACCTTTCGACTTGTCCGGCGGGCCTTCCGCCCTGTTCGAAAGCAGCCACAGCCATGTCCAATGCCCGTGCCACCCTCGTCTCCCGCCGCGGCATTCTCGCCGCCGGTGGCGCCCTCGGCCTCGGTGCCGTCCTCACGGCCTGCGGCGACGACAAGAAGAAAAGCCGTGGCTCGGACAGCAAGTCGGCGGCGAAGTCCTCGGGTCCCTGGAGCTTCCAGGACGACCGCGGCACGACCGTGAAGCTGGACAAGGTCCCGGCGAACATCGTCGCCTTCACCGGTGTCGCCGCCGCCCTCCACGACTACGGCGTCTCCGTCAAGGGCGTCTTCGGCCCGACCAAGACGCAGGACGGCAAGCCGGACGTCCAGGCCGGCGACATGGACATCACCAAGGTGAAGGTCCTCGGCAACGTCTGGGGCCAGTTCAACGTCGAGCAGTACGCGGCGCTCGCCCCCGACGTCCTGCTCACCACCACCTTCGATGCCACGGGCACCCTCTGGTACGTCCCCGAGGAGTCCAAGGACAAGATCGCCAAGCTCGCCCCGAGCGTCGCCATCTCCGCCTACGACCGCAAGCTCGACGTCTCCCTCTCCCGGATGCTGGAGCTCGCCAAGTCCCTCGGCGGCGACGTCACCTCCGCGAAGGTCACCGACGCCAAGAAGCGCTTCGAGGAGGCCTCCGCGCGGCTGCGCGCCGCCGCCAAGGCCAAGCCGAACATCAAGGTGATGGCGGGCTCCGCGAGCCAGGACCTGTTCTACGTCTCCGGTTCCAACCTCTCCCTGGACCTGGAGTACTTCAAGGCGCTCGGCGTGAACTTCATCGAGCCGTCGGAGAAGGCGAAGGCCGAGGGCGGCGGCTGGTACGAGGGCCTCAGCTGGGAGAACGTCGACAAGTACGGCGCGGACATCATCATCATGGACGACCGCTCCGCGACGATCCAGCCGGCCGACATCACCGAGGGCACGTGGAAGAAGCTGCCGGCGGTGAAGGCGGGGCAGGTCATTCCGCGGTCGCCGGAGCCGATTCTGTCGTACGACAAGTGTGTCGCTCTGGTCGAGAACCTGGCCGCTGCGCTGGAGACGGCGAAGAAGGTCGCCTGACCTGAGTGCCCATTGGGGTTGTGGGGTGACTGCGGGCCGGATCGGGCTGGTCGCGCCCCGCGGCGGTAGCCGCAATCGGATACAGCCCCGCGCCCCTAGAGGTATCCCCGCCCCCTGATTGATCGGTACTGGAGTTCTAGTGACTGCCGACGCCCTCGCGTTCCGCTTCTTCTCCCTCGAGGTCGTGCGGACCGCTTCGCTCGGGCCCTCTCTCGTCCGGGTCACCTTCGGTGGGGAGGATCTCGCGCACTTCGAGTCCGACGGGCTCGACCAGTCGCTGTCCCTCTTCGTTCCGGCGCCCGGGTGCACCGAGCCCGGGGTGCCGGTGGAGGAGGGGGAGAACTGGTACCAGGCCTGGCGGGAGCAGCCCGACGAGACGCGGGCGGTGATGCGGTCGTACACGCTGCGCGCGCTGCGGCGGGCGCCGGACGAGATCGACATCGACTTCGTGCTGCACGGCGTGGAGCCGGGGGCGGCCGTCCCGGCCGGGCCCGCCTCCCGCTGGGCGGCCGACGCGAAGCGGGGCGACAAGGTCCAGCTGATCGGCCCGGCCGTCGCCGACAACCGCGCGATCCGGTTCCGCCCCGCCGAGGACACCGACCTGGTGCTGATGTGGGGCGACGAGACGGCGCTGCCCGCGCTGCTCGCCTGTCTGGAGAGCCTGCCCGCCGGGATGCCGGTCAGGGCCTGGCTGGAGGTCGAGGACGCCGGGAACATCCAGGACGTCGAGACCAAGGCCGACGCCGAGGTGACCTGGCTGGTGCGGGACACCCATCACACCGAGGTCCCCCACAGCCTTGACGGCATGGGAGGTGCCCCCGCCCCCATGGCCCTCGGTCCCATCGCGGCGGCCGAACTCCCGCCCGCCGAGCGGCCTTACGTGTGGCTCGCGGGCGAGTCGGGCTCCATGAAGGAACTGCGCCGCCACTTCGTGGGCGAGCGGGGCGTCGACCGCCGCCGGGTCACCTTCGTGGGCTACTGGCGGCGCGGCCTGACGGAGGAACAGCTGCGTGAACAGGGTGAGTGAACTGCCTTGTTCCGCAGGGCAGTCACGGCCCGAAGCGGAGTGATCGCAGTCACTTGAGGGGCGGAGTATTCCGACTTGAAGTTAGGTTAGGCTAACCTAAGTTCGAAGCCGGGGCTCCGCCCCTCTTCTTGTACGTCCCCACGGATTTCCTCACGGTCCATCCCCACCCGGAGGCCCCCCGCATGCGCTCGCACCTGCTCAATGACACGACCGCGGAGCTCTACCGCCGCTCCGTGACCGACGGAGTCGAGCGGGTGGCGGCCAAACTCGCCACCACCGACCGCCCGTTCACCGGTGTGACGGTGGACGCCCTCGCCCCCCGGATCGAGGGGATCGACCTGGACCGGCCGCTGCACGACACCACGGCCGTCCTGGACGAGCTGGAGGACGTCTACCTCCGTGACGCGATCTACTTCCACCACCCCCGCTACCTCGCCCACCTCAACTGCCCGGTGGTCATCCCCGCGGTGCTGGGCGAGGCCATCCTCTCCGCCGTCAACTCCTCCCTGGACACCTGGGACCAGTCGGCCGGCGGCACCCTGATCGAGCGCAAGCTGATCGACTGGACCGCCGAGCGCATCGGCCTCGGCCCCGCCGCCGACGGCGTGTTCACCTCCGGCGGCTCCCAGTCCAACCTCCAGGCGCTGCTGCTGGCCCGCGAGGAGGCCAAGGGCAACGACCTGGCGAAACTGCGGATCTTCGCCTCCGAGGTCAGCCACTTCAGCGTCAAGAAGTCCGCCAAACTGCTCGGTCTCGGCCCGGACGCGGTCGTCTCCGTCCCCGTCGACCACGACAAGCGCCTGCAGACCGTCGCCCTCGCCCGCGAGCTGGAGCGCTGCCGGGAGGCCGGACTGGTCCCCATGGCCGTCGTCGCCACCGCCGGCACGACCGATTTCGGCTCCATCGACCCGCTCCCCGAGATCGCCGAGCTGTGCGCCCAGTACGGCACCTGGATGCACGTCGACGCCGCCTACGGCTGCGGTCTGCTCACCTCGCTCAGGCGCCGCGAGCTCCTCGACGGCATCGAGCGCGCCGACTCCGTCACCGTGGACTACCACAAGTCCTTCTTCCAGCCGGTGAGTTCCTCCGCGCTGCTGGTCCGCGACGCCGCCACCCTGACCCACGCCACGTACCACGCCGACTACCTCAACCCGCGCCGCGCGGTGGCCGAGCGCATCCCCAACCAGGTCGACAAGTCCCTCCAGACCACGCGCCGCTTCGACGCGCTCAAGCTGTGGGTGACCCTGCGCGTCATGGGCGCCGACGGCATCGGACAGCTCTTCGACGAGGTCTGCGACCTGGCCGAGGAGGGCTGGCGGCTGCTCGCCGCCGACCCGCGCTACGACGTGGTGACCGAGCCCTCGCTGTCCACCCTGGTCTTCCGCTACATCCCGGCGGCCGTCACCGACCCGGCCGAGATCGACCGCGCCAACCTCTACGCCCGCAAGGCCCTGTTCGCCTCCGGCGAGGCCATCGTCGCGGGCACCAAGGTCGGCGGCCGCCACTACCTGAAGTTCACCCTGCTGAATCCCGAGACGAAGGCGTCCGACATCGCCGCCGTCCTCGACCTGATCGCCGGCCACGCCGAGCAGTACCTGGGAGAGTCCCTTGACCGCGCTTGCTGAATCCACGAACAAGACCTACGACTTCGTGGGTGTCGGGCTCGGCCCCTTCAACCTCGGCCTGGCCTGTCTGACCGAGCCGATCGCCGAACTGGACGGCGTCTTCCTGGAGTCCAAGCCGGACTTCGAGTGGCACGCCGGCATGTTCCTGGACGGCGCCCACCTCCAGACGCCGTTCATGTCGGACCTGGTCACGCTGGCCGACCCGACCTCGCCGTACTCCTTCCTGAACTACCTGAAGGAGAAGGGCCGGCTGTACTCGTTCTACATCCGCGAGAACTTCTACCCGCTGCGCGTCGAGTACGACGACTACTGCCGCTGGGCGGCCGGGAAGCTGAGCAGCGTCCGCTTCGGCACGACCGTCACCGAGGTGACGTACGACGAGAGCGAGGAGCTGTACGCCGTCCGGACGCGGGACGGCGAGGTCTACCGCGGCCGCAGGCTCGTCCTCGGCACCGGCACCGTCCCCTTCGTCCCCGAGGCCTGCCAGGACCTCGGCGGCGACTTCTTCCACAACGCGCAGTACATGCACCGCAAGGCGGAGCTGGCGGACAAGAAGTCGATCACGATCGTCGGCAGCGGCCAGAGCGCCGCGGAGATCTACTACGAGCTGCTGTCCGAGATCGACGTCCACGGCTACCAGCTCAACTGGGTCACCCGCTCCCCGCGGTTCTTCCCGCTGGAGTACACCAAGCTGACCCTGGAGATGACGTCCCCGGACTACATCGACTACTTCAGCGCGCTGCCCGAGGACACCCGCTACCGGCTGGAGAAGCAGCAGAAGGGCCTGTTCAAGGGCATCAACGGCGACCTCATCGACTCGATCTTCGACCTGCTCTACCAGAAGAACGTCGAGAGCGGCGACCGCCCGGTGCCCACCCGGCTGCTCACCAACTCCACCCTGCACAGCGCCCGTCACGAGGACGGCACCTACAAGCTGGGCCTGCGCCAGGACGAGCAGGGCAAGGACTACGAGATCGACACCGAGGGCCTGATCCTGGCCACCGGCTACCACTACAGGGCCCCGGCCTTCCTGGAGCCGGTCGAGGACCGCATCCGTCTGGACGGCCACGGCCGCTACGACGTGGCCCGCAACTACTCCATCGACATCACCGGCCGCGGCATCTTCCTCCAGAACGCCGGCGTGCACACCCACAGCATCACGTCCCCGGACCTGGGCATGGGCGCGTACCGCAACAGCTACATCATCAGCGAGCTGCTCGGCTCCGAGTACTACCCGGTCGAGAAGACCATCGCGTTCCAGGAGTTCGCCGTATGAGCGTCATCACCTTCACCTTCCGCCCCCTCGACCCGCTCAGCGACGCCGAGCTGCTGCACGGCTGGGTCACCCATCCCAAGGCCGCGTTCTGGATGATGCAGGACGCCCGGCTGGAGGACGTCGAGCGGGCGTACATGGAGATCGCCGCCGACGAGCACCACCACGCCCTGCTGGCGCTCCAGGACGGCGTCCCCGCCTTCCTGATGGAGTACTACGACCCGCGCCACCGTGAGCTGGTCGGACTGTACGAGCCGCTGCCGGGCGATGTCGGGATGCACTTCCTGACCCCGCCGACGGACACTCCGGTGCGCGGGTTCACCCGGGCCGTGATCACCTCGGTGATGGCCCGCCTCTTCGAGGACCCGGCCGTCGAGCGGGTGGTCGTCGAGCCCGACGTGGACAACAAGGCGGTGCACGCCCTCAACGAGGCCGTCGGTTTCGTGCCCGAGCGGGAGATCGACAAGCCGGAGAAAAGGGCTCTGCTGAGCTTCTGCACCCGCGCGCAGTTCGAGAAGGCGGTGGCCGCGTGACCCTCGCCGACTCCGTCGCCCACCTCACCCCCGAGCACTGGGACCTGGCCAACCGCCAGCTGATCCGCAAGGCCCTCGCCGAGTTCGCGCACGAGCGGCTGCTCACGCCCGAGCGGGACGGGGAGACGTACACCGTCCGCGGCGACGACGGGCTGACGAGCTACCGCTTCACCGCCGTCCGCCGCGCCCTGGACCACTGGCAGATCGACGCGGACTCCATATCCCGCCACCGCGACGGGACCGAACTCCCGCTCGCCGCGCTGGACTTCTTCATCGAGTTCAAGGACGCGCTGGGGCTCAGCGACGAGATCCTGCCGGTCTACCTGGAGGAGATCTCCTCCACCCTCTCCGGCACCTGCTACAAGCTCACCAAGCCTCAGCTGCCGTCCGCCGAACTCGCCCGCGCCGGCTTCCAGGCCATCGAGACGGGGATGACCGAGGGCCACCCCTGTTTCGTCGCCAACAACGGCCGCCTCGGCTTCGGCGTCCACGAGTACCTGGCGTACGCGCCGGAGACCGCGAACCCGGTGCGTCTGGTGTGGCTGGCCGCCCACCGCACCCGCGCCGCGTTCACGGCCGGGGCCGGCATCGAGTACGAGTCGTTCGTTCGCCAGGAGCTGGGCGAGGACACGGTCGAGCGCTTCGAGCGCCGGCTCGCCGACCAGGGCCTGGACCCCGCCGAGTACCTGCTCATCCCCGTCCACCCCTGGCAGTGGTGGAACAAGCTCACCGTCACCTTCGCCGCCGAGGTCGCCCGCCGGCACCTGGTGTGCCTGGGCGAGGGCGAGGACGAGTACCTGGCCCAGCAGTCCATCCGGACCTTCTTCAACACCTCCCGGCCCGAGAAGCACTACGTCAAGACGGCCCTGTCCGTCATCAACATGGGCTTCATGCGCGGGCTCTCGGCCGCCTACATGGAGGCCACCCCGGCGATCAACGACTGGCTCGCCCAGCTGATCGACAACGACCCGGTGCTGAAGTCGACCGGCCTGACGATCATCCGCGAGCGCGCGGCCGTCGGCTACCGGCACCTGGAGTACGAGCGGGCGACCGACCGCTACTCGCCGTACCGCAAGATGCTGGCCGCGCTGTGGCGCGAGAGCCCCGTCGCCTCCCTCCGGGACGACGAGTCCCTCGCCACGATGGCCTCGCTGCTGCACGTCGACCACGAGGGCCGCGGCCTCGCGGCCGCGCTGATCGAGCGCTCGGGCCTTGCCCCGGCGGACTGGCTGCGCCGTTATCTGCGCGCCTACTACGTCCCGCTGCTGCACAGCTTCTACGCCTACGACCTGGCCTACATGCCGCACGGCGAGAACACGATCCTGGTCCTCAAGGACGGTGTCGTCCAGCGCGCGATCTACAAGGACATCGCCGAGGAGATCGTGGTGATGGACCCGGACGCGGTGCTCCCTCCGGAGGTCACCCGCATCCGCGTGGAGGTGCCGGAGGACCAGAAGCTCCTCTCGGTCTTCACGGACGTCTTCGACTGCTTCTTCCGCTTCCTCGCCGCGAACCTCGCCGCCGAGGACGTCCTCGACGAGGACGGCTTCTGGCGCACGGTCGCCGAGGTCACCCGGGAGTACCAGGAGGCGACCCCCGAACTGGCCGACAAGTTCCGCCAGTACGACATCTTCGCCCCCGAGTTCATCCTCTCCTGCCTCAACCGCCTCCAGCTGCGCAACAACAAGCAGATGGTCGACCTCTCCGACCCCTCGGCCGCCCTCCAACTCATCGGCACCCTCAAGAACCCCCTCGCCGACTTCTGACCCACCCCTCCCCCAAGCGGGCACCCCTCCGGAGACCGTCCTCCGAAGGGGTGCCCGCCTTCGTCTTTCAGGGGCGCGGGGAACTGCGCGAGCAACCCCCACCGCCCCGCACGGAACAAGAGACCGCGAGGAAACGCGAAGAAAGGGGCGCGGGGAACTGCGCAAAACAGGGGCGCGGGGAACTGCGCGAACACCCCCACCACCCCACAGTCGAAGTCCCCACCCAGACCCACCCTCCCCGATGAAACAATCCCCCCATGGCGGAAATCATCCAGAAGGACGGCACGTGGATCTTCGACGGCGACGCCCTGCGCCTGACCCCCGGCCGAGACAAAACCGTAGGCCTGCTCCGCCGAGAACTGGGTGAACTCCTCGTACCGCTGCGCGCCCTGGCCGGGATCTCGTTCGAACAGGGCAAGAAGACCGGCCGCCTCAGACTCCGCCTGCGCGAGGGCGCCGACCCCCTGCTCCAGGCGACCGGCGGACGCCTCGCCGAACCGCACGACCCGTACCAGCTGACCGTCGAGTCCGACCGCTACGGCGTAGCCGAGTACTTCACGGACGAGGTCCGCAACGCCCTGCTGCTGGACCAGGTGCCGTCCGACCCGGTGGACCGCTATCTGCTGCCGGGCCCGCGGGTGCCCCTGTCGGCGTCCGCCGGGGACGGCACCGCCGCGTTCGACGGGGAGCGGGTGCGCCTGGAGTGGAACTGGAAGACGGAGGAGGCGAAGTCCTCCGCCGGAAGCCGCACCCTCGACATGTCCGACATAACGGCCGTGGAGTGGCACCCGGCCGCGGGCCTGGAGAACGGCCACCTGCGCTTCACCGTGCGCGACTTCCCCACCAAGCTGTCACCGAAGTACGACCCGCACGCGGTCGAGCTGTGGGGCTTCAAGAAGGACCCGCTGATGGCCCTGGTGGCCGCCGCCGTCCAGGCCCGCCTGCCGCACCCGGCCGCGCCCGCCGACGACACCGCCGGGACCCGCCAGATCTCCCCCGCGCCCGCCCCGCCCGAGGACGACCACGACGCCCTGCTGCGGCGACTGCGCGAACTCGGCGAACTGCACCGCTCGGGCGTGCTGACGGACGACGAGTTCGCGGTGGCGAAGCAGGCGATCCTGAAGAGAATGTGACAAAGCAGCCCATTCGCCACCCCGAACGGCCCCCGTCTGCCCGAAATCGGGCAGGATGGTTGCGTGAGACGTTCCGCTAATCCAGGATCTACGGGTGCACGACGAACTTGTTGATCATCTGACGCGGTCCACGCCCCTGAACCGGGGCGAGGCGCTGCGGGTGGTCCAGGACGTGCTCGCCTTTTTCGACGAGACGACCACCGAGTTCGTCCGTCGCCGCCACCGCGAGCTCCAGGCCCAGGGCCTGCTCAACGCGGAGATCTTCGAACGGATCGAGGCGGACCTGAAATACCGGGCGGTGGCACCGCCGGAGCTCTCGCTCCGGCAGCTGCGCCGCATCGTCTACGGCTAGGAATACGTCTGTATGTGCGGAATCGTCGGATACATCGGCAAGCGTGACGTCGCCCCCCTCCTGCTCGAGGGCCTGCAGCGCCTGGAGTACCGCGGCTACGACTCGGCCGGCGTGGTCGTCTCCTCCCCGAAGACGCCCGCCCTGAAGATGGTCAAGGCCAAGGGCCGGGTGCGCGACCTGGAGGCCAAGGTCCCGGCGCGCTTCAAGGGCACGACCGGTATCGCCCACACCCGCTGGGCCACCCACGGCGCCCCGTCCGACGTGAACGCCCACCCGCACCTGGACGCCGAGGGCAAGGTCGCCGTCGTCCACAACGGCATCATCGACAACGCCTCGGACCTGCGCCGCAAGCTGGAGGCCGACGGCGTCGAGTTCCTCTCCGAGACCGACACCGAGGTCCTGGTCCACCTGATCTCCCGCTCCCAGGCGGAGAAGCTGGAGGACCGCGTCCGCGAGACCCTGCGGGTCATCGAGGGCACCTACGGCATCGCCGTCATGCACGCCGACTTCCCGGACCGCATCGTCGTCGCCCGCAACGGCTCGCCGGTCGTCCTCGGCATCGGCGAGAAGGAGATGTTCGTCGCCTCGGACATCGCCGCCCTGGTCGCCCACACCCGCCAGGTCGTCACCCTCGACGACGGCGAGATGGCCACCCTGAAGGCCGACGACTTCCGCACCTACACCACCGAGGGCACGCGCACCACCGCCGAGCCCACCACCGTGGAGTGGGAGGCCGCCTCCTACGACATGGGCGGCCACGACACGTACATGCACAAGGAGATCCACGAGCAGGCCGAGGCGGTCGACCGCGTCCTGCGCGGCCGCATCGACGACCGCTTCTCCACCGTGCACCTGGGCGGCCTCAACCTGGACGCCCGTGAGGCGCGCCGCATCCGCCGCGTGAAGATCCTGGGCTGTGGCACCTCGTACCACGCGGGCCAGATCGGCGCCCAGATGATCGAGGAGCTCGCCCGTATCCCCGCGGACGCCGAGCCCGCCTCGGAGTTCCGCTACCGCAACGCGGTCGTGGACCCCGACACGCTGTACATCGCCGTCTCGCAGTCCGGTGAGACGTACGACGTCCTCGCGGCCGTCCAGGAGCTGAAGCGCAAGGGCGCCCGGGTCCTCGGCATCGTCAACGTCGTCGGCTCGGCCATCGCCCGCGAGGCCGACGGCGGCATCTACGTGCACGCCGGCCCCGAGGTCTGTGTCGTGTCGACCAAGTGCTTCACCAACACCACGGTCGCCTTCGGTCTGCTCGCCCTGCACCTCGGCCGCACCCGTGACCTCTCGGTCCGCGACGGCAAGCGCATCATCGCGGGCCTGCGCAAGCTCCCCGCCCAGATCGCCGAGATCATGGAGCAGGAGGCGGAGATCGAGCAGCTGGCCAAGGCCTACGCCGACGCCCGCTCGATGCTCTTCATCGGCCGTGTGCGCGGCTACCCGGTCGCCCGCGAGGCCTCCCTGAAGCTCAAGGAGGTCTCCTACATCCACGCCGAGGCCTACCCCGCCTCCGAGCTGAAGCACGGCCCGCTGGCCCTCATCGAGCCGGCCCTCCCCACGGTCGCGATCGTCCCCGACGACGACCTGCTGGAGAAGAACCGCGCCGCCATGGAGGAGATCAAGGCCCGCAGCGGCAAGATCCTCGCCGTGGCCCACCAGGTCCAGGAGAAGGCCGACCAGACGATCGTCGTCCCCAAGAACGAGGACGAGCTCGACCCGATCCTCATGGGCATCCCCCTCCAGCTCCTCGCCTACCACACGGCCCTGGCCCTCGGCCGAGACATCGACAAGCCCCGAAACCTCGCCAAGTCCGTCACAGTGGAATAAACCCCCTCCTCGGGGACGCGAGAAACTGCGCAATCTCTAAGAGGCCGCGAAGACCCGCGCACCCCTCAAGACGAACGCAAGGAACCCCGCCCCCTCTTAGGGGCGCGGGGAACTGCGCAATCTTTTAGGGGGCGCGGGGAACTGCGCAATCTCTTAAGGGGCGCGGGGAACTGCGCAAACCCCACAGAACAACAGAACTGCCCCCCACGTACGCCACCGAACACGTGGGGGGCAGTTCCATAAGGGGGCGAAGCAAGCGCAGCGCCCCCGCGCTGAACTCAGCCGGCAGCCGTCACACCCCGACCAGCAGCGCGCTTGGAGAACACCGTCGGCCAGTGCGCCAACGCGGCAGTCGCGCTGTACCAGGCAACGGCCCCCGCGGCCACGGCGAACCATCCACCCGCCTTGGCCAACCCCCCGCTCTCGGCGAAGGCGGCGACAGCCATGAGCACCAGCCCGACGAGGAACAGCCCGTACATGCCCTGCGAGAGCTGGTCCCCGCCCGCGACCGCGAGCGAGAGCACCACGAGGGCGAACAGCAGGTAGAACAGCCCCGCCGCGTTCGCGGAACCCGCGTCGGTCACGGCCCAGGTGAACCAGAGCGCGCCGAGCACCGAGAAGGCCGTACCGGTACCGGAGTCCTGCTCGCGGAAGGCGAACAGGCCGGCGACGAAGAGTGCTACGCCGCCTATGTAGTGGGCGATGGACACGGCGTCGGCCGCCGTGACGCCGTCGATCACGTCCGTGGACCCCAGCCCGAAGGCCAACAGGGTGATTCCGAGGGCGAGTCGGCCGGCGATCGAGGTCGTGGTGCTTCCCGCTGAGACGTCGTTGGCCACGGCGGGCTCCCTTCTGACAAGCAGTTGCGCGGTGACCGGTATATGCCCTTCACAAGAGCACAAACACCTCTACGCGCGAGTAGATTCGCGCACCGCCGCAAGGGAGTTGGATCGGCGAACGCCGCATCTCACCTGGGACAAGGCCGAGTTACGGAATGACCACGACCGGCCGCTTGGCCCGCTTGGCGAGCCGCCCGGCGACGGAGCCGAAAATGCGCCCCACGATGCCGTGCGTCGAGCCGACGACGATCGCGTCGGCCTCGTACTCCCGCCCCACCTCTTCGAGTTCGTGGCAGATGTCCCCGCCGCGCTCGACGAGGATCCACGGCACTTCGGCGAGGTAGTCGGCGCAGGCGAGTTCCAGTCCGAGCACCTCGGTGCGGTGGTCGGGCACGTCCACGAAGACCGGCGGCTCGCAGCCGGCCCACACGGTGGTCGGCAGCCGGTTGGCGACATGCACGATGATCAGGCCCGAACCGGAGCGGTGGGCCATGCCGATGGCGTACGCGAGGGCGCGCTCGCTGGAGGTCGAGCCGTCGAAACCGACGACGACGCCGTGCTTGAAGGCGGGGTCGCACGGATGACGTGACTCTTCCGCCGCCAGGGGCTCGGCCGCCGTGGGATCGGCGACGGGCCGCTTGCGGTCCGCGGGTTCGAAGAATTCGTGACCGGCCATGGCTGTCTCGGCGTCGTGATCCTTATACGGGTAGGGACGAAGTGTGCGGCGGAGCTGTGTCCGGGGAACATCTTCCCGACCCCATACCCCCAAGGGTACGGCGGCACGCCTCCTTAGCCCAGATCCCGCGCCAGCAGCGCAGGGGTTCCAGGGAGCATGCACGAGGGGGCGCCCGGAACGCAACGGTTGCTGCTCTGTACAGGCGCTTCGGTCAGGATTCAAGTAAATTTCAACCGGCCTCCGCCCGGCGGCCCGAGAAGGCCGTCCCACCCCCGCGGAGCAGGCGCGGACCGTCCGGGCGCGCCGCACGGGCGGCGGCACCGGGAGTGACCGACCGGTCGAACAGACGTTGACCCTCGTGACCGACCGCACAGGGAGAACGCCATGCCCCCACCTCATCCGTCCCCGCCCGGCGCGGCCCGCGAGTCCTCGACCGACGTGGTCCGCTGGGCAGCGTTCAGCTGCGTCCTCGTCCCGGTGGTCCTCGTCGGGTACGGCACCTCGCTCGCGGGAGCCGCCGGCGCCGCGCTCGGCCTCGCGGCGGTCACGGCCGTGTGCCGGGTGCTGCTGCGCCGCTCCGAGCGCTGCGCGCTGCGGCGCACAGTGCCACCCCAGGGCGGGCCGGCCGACGACGGGCGTCCGGCCGGGCACGCTCGGCATCCGCGCGGTGGCACCGTGTCACATCGGGCAGGTCGCCGCACGGGCGGGATTTCACCGGCCGACTGACCGGTTTTGATACCCCTGCCCACCGGTTTTCAGCCAACTTCTCAAACCCGCCCCACCCCCCGTCCGAACACCCCCCACCCCCCGTTCGACCTGCACGGAAAGGGCCGCCGACCCCTCGCGCACCCTACGGGGATCGGCCACTGGCGACAGGCGCACTTCCCTGCGCGGCCCGTGAGTGCAACCCTTCGTGATCGAATGCTTTACGCCAAGTTGCCAAGTCGACAATGGGCGGTGTGCCGAGAGTGGTCACCGTGGCACGGCGTGACGCAGTAAATTCGATCTTGTCTTACGGCGGGGGACTCGTGCAGGACCGAGGGGAAACGTGCAGGAGCGACACAACCGAGGAGCCGCGACCACCGAGGGGGGCTTAGCAGTATGAGCCACGACTCCACTGCCGCGCCGGAAGCCGCGGCCCGGAAGCTTTCCGGGCGACGCCGCAAGGAGATCGTCGCGGTGCTGCTGTTCAGCGGCGGCCCCATCTTCGAGAGTTCCATTCCGCTGTCGGTGTTCGGGATTGACCGCCAGGACGCCGGCGTGCCGCGCTACCGCCTATTGGTGTGCGGCGGCGAGGACGGCCCACTGCGGACCACAGGGGGCCTGGAACTCACCGCGCCACACGGCCTGGAGGCGATCTCACGGGCGGGCACGGTCGTCGTGCCGGCCTGGCGTTCGATCACCTCCCCGCCACCGGCGGAGGCGCTCGACGCATTGCGCCGGGCGCACGAAGAGGGAGCCCGCATCGTCGGACTGTGCACCGGGGCCTTCGTGCTCGCGGCCGCAGGTCTGCTGGACGGCCGGCCCGCGACCACACACTGGATGTACGCACCGACGCTGGCCAAGCGCTATCCGTCGGTGCACGTCGATCCCAGAGAACTGTTCGTCGACGACGGCGACGTGCTGACGTCGGCGGGCACGGCGGCCGGGATCGATCTCTGTCTCCACATCGTGCGGACGGACCACGGCAACGAGGCGGCGGGCGCGCTGGCCCGCCGGCTGGTCGTGCCACCGCGCCGGTCGGGCGGCCAGGAGCGCTATCTCGATCGGTCTTTACCGGAGGAGATCGGCGCCGACCCGCTCGCCGAGGTCGTCGCCTGGGCGCTGGAACACCTCCACGAGCAGTTCGACGTGGAGACCCTGGCGGCCCGCGCGTACATGAGCCGTCGAACGTTCGACCGTCGTTTCCGCTCGCTGACGGGGTCCGCCCCGCTGCAGTGGCTGATCACCCAGCGGGTGCTCCAGGCACAGCGCCTGCTGGAGACGTCGGACTACTCGGTCGACGAGGTCGCGGGGCGCTGCGGCTTCCGCTCGCCGGTGGCGCTGCGCGGCCACTTCCGCCGCCAGCTCGGCTCGTCGCCCGCGGCGTACCGGGCGGCCTACCGGGCGCGCCGGCCGCAGAGCGAGCGCGTGGACTCCGGTGAGAGCGTGCCGAGCCCTGCGACGGCCGGCGCTCCGATGGGTCCGGGCCAGCTGCTGGCCCCGTCCGCGCCGCCGCACATCCTGCACCCGGACGCTCCCGTCCCGATGCAGGCCCGCCGCACCGCCGCGGGAGCGCTGCCACTGGCGACGCTGCCCGGCCAGCGCACCGGAATGTGATCCACCCGGTACGGCACCGCCGCCCCGGTGCCCCGGCCCTCCCGGCCGGGGCACCGGGGCGGTGCGCTTGCGGCACCCGTGTCCCGCCCGCGTCACGGCTCACGGGCACTCCTCACCCCACCCCGGGCCCCGTAAGGTGAGACGCATGAACGACCGCATGGTGTGGATCGACTGTGAGATGACCGGCCTCTCGCTGTCGGACGACGCGCTCATCGAGGTGGCCGCCCTCGTCACGGACTCGGAGCTGAACGTGCTCGGGGAGGGCGTGGACATCGTCATCCGTCCGCCGGACTCCGCGCTGGAGCAGATGCCGGAGGTGGTGCGCCAGATGCACACCGCGTCGGGCCTGCTCGCCGAGCTGCCGAACGGCACGACGCTGAAGGACGCCGAGGAGCAGGTCCTGGCGTATGTGAAGGAGCACGTGAAGGAGCCGGGCAAGGCTCCGCTGTGCGGCAACTCCGTCGGCACCGACCGCGGCTTCCTGCTGCGCGACATGGCGACGCTGGAGGCCTACCTCCACTACCGGATCGTCGACGTCTCCTCCGTCAAGGAACTGGCGCGCCGCTGGTACCCGCGGGCGTACTTCAACAGCCCGGAGAAGAACGGCAACCACCGCGCCCTCGCCGACATCCGCGAGTCGATCGCCGAGCTGCGCTACTACCGCGAGGCCGTCTTCGTCCCGCAGCCCGGCCCGGACTCGGAGACCGCCAAGGCCATCGCCGCCAAGCACGTGCTGCCCGGCCGCTGACGGCCGCCGCCGGGCCCCTCGTGGGCCTCGGCGAAAAGCCGTGCGCGAGCACCCCCTCGGACCCTGTACACTTTTTCTCGGCCGGTCAGGAAAGCAACTGATCCAAGAACCGGTCATGGTGGGTGTAGCTCAGTTGGTAGAGCACCTGGTTGTGGTCCAGGTGGCCGCGGGTTCAAGTCCCGTCACTCACCCTGATTCATCGGGCGGTGATCCTCTGACGAGGGTCACCGCCCGATGCGTTTCCGGGCAGCGCGCCACCCGGTGGGCGAAGGGCCCCGGGCCGACCGGACGGCCCCGGACACGACGGCCCCCGGGCCCGTCTCCCCGGGGAACACCGCGCTCCGGTCCCGGCGCCCGCGCGCTCAGGACGACGTCCGCGCCACCAGCTCCGTCGGCAGCTCCACCTGCCGCCGCTCCAGCCCCCGCGAGGCCGCCGGACGGCGGTCCGCGATCTCGGCGAGCAGCAGGTCGATCATGTGGCGGCCCATCTCCTCGATGGGCTGGCGGACGCTGGTCAGCGGCGGCTCCATGTGCCGGGCGATGGCCGAGTCGTCGTAGCCGACGAGCGCCACGTCCTCCGGGATGCGCAGGCCCGCGGCGCGCAGGGCCTGGCGGGCACCGGCCGCGGTCACGTCCGAGGCGGCGAACACCGCGTCCAGGTCGGGGCAGCGCGCCAGCAGGGCCGTCATCGCCCGCACCCCGCCCTCCTCGGTGAAGTCCCCGGCCTCCACGAGCCGTTCGTCCACCTCGCGGCCGGCGTCGCTCAGCGCGTCCCGGTAGCCGTCGGTACGCCGTTGGGCGCCGTAGACGTCGAGACGGCCGGTGATGTGCGCGATCCGGCCACGGCCCCGGGATATGAGGTGCTCCACCGCCGAGCGGGCCCCGCCGTAGTTGTCGGAGTCCACCGAGGTCAGGGTCTCCGCCGCGGACCTCGGGCCGCTGATCACGGCCGGGATCTCCAGCTGGGCCAGCAGGTCCGGCAGCGGGTCGTCGGCGTGCACGGAGACCAGCAGCACGCCGTCCACCCGGTGCGCGGCCAGGTACTGGGCGAGCCGGCGCCGCTCCCGGTCGCTGCCCGCGAAGATCAGCAGCAGCTGCATCTCGGTGTCGGAGAGCGCCTGGCCGACGCCCTTCAGCATGTCCGAGAAGTAGGGCTCGGAGAAGAACCGGGTCTCCGGTTCGGGCACCACGAGAGCGATCGCGTCGGTGCGGTTGGCCGCCAGCGCGCGGGCCGCCGTGTTCGGGACGTAACCCAGCTCGGCCACCGCCGCCTCCACCGCCGCGCGGGTCGCGTCACTGACCCGGGGCGAGCCGTTGATCACCCGGGAGACCGTGCCCCGGCCCACGCCGGCCCGCGCGGCGACCTCTTCGAGGGTCGGCCTGCCGCCACTGCGGCCTCGTGCTCCGTGGCTTGCCATGGGATCCGCCCTCCCGAAACATCACGTCGGCCTGGAATCTAACAGCCTCACCGGACAGCACGGTCGCCCCGGATTCCGCTTCGGGGTCCGGGCAGCCCGGCCAGGCATCTCTTTCACCTGCCCGAAGCCGGAATCCCGTACCCTCGCCGAGGCGAACAGTACGTTCCGGTCGCGGTTCCGGGAGGAGGCCTGCGGCGGGGTGGGACCTGCCGCTGCACGGGCGCCGCGGTCCCGCTGCCGTCACCGTACGGCCCACTTCCCGTCACCGTCCGGGCGCCGGTGCCGCGCACCGGCTCCAGTTAACGTCCCGATAACCGAACGCATCTGACCCCGCCCACTGTCTTGACACCCTCGCCCGTAGCCACGAACCTTCAACACATCACCGATGGGAGCGCTCCCACAGTACCTGGCTCATACACATCCCGCACGTTCCCCGCCCGAGCCGCAGTCAAAGCAACAACGGGCCCTAGCAACACTTTCAGGCCGGGGGGTCGGCACGTCAGGGCAACAGGAGGACGCAATGCGTGCACGTATCGGTACCCGCCGCAGGACGGTGGCCCTCGCAGCTGTAGCGGCGCTGGGCGCCGGCCTGCTGGCAGGCTGTGCCGACGACGGCGACGGCGGCGGTTCGGACTCCCCGAACTCCGGCGGCGGCAAGGGCAAGACCACGATCACCCTGGGACTCTTCGGCACGTTCGGCTTCAAGGAGGCCGGCCTGTACGACGAGTACATGAAGCTCAACCCGAACATCGTGATCAAGGAGAACGTGGTCGAGCGGAACGAGAACTACTACCCCGCACTCGTCAATCACCTCACCACCAACAGCGGCCTGATGGACATCCAGGGCGTCGAGGTCGGCAACATCGCCGAAGTCGTCGGCACCCAGTCGTCCAAGTTGCTCGACCTGTCGAAGTACGGCAAGCAGGCGGACTACCTGGAATGGAAGTGGAAGCAGGCGACCACCGCCGACGGCCAGACGGTCGGGCTCGGTACGGACGTCGGCCCGATGGCCATCTGCTACCGCACCGACCTGTTCAAGGCGGCCGGTCTGCCCACCGACCGCGAGGAGGTCGCGAAGCTCTGGGCGGGTGACTGGCAGAAGTTCGTCGAGACCGGCCGCACGTACAAGAAGAAGGCGCCCAAGGGCACGACCTTCATGGACTCGCCCGGCGGACTGATCAACGCGATCCTCAGCAGTGAGACCGAGCGGTTCTACGACGCCTCCGGGAAGGTCGTCTACAAGGAGAACCCCGCGGTCAAGGCGGCTTTCGACCTGACCGCGGCGGCCGCCGAGGACGGACTGGTGGGCAACCAGACCCAGTTCCAGCCCGCCTGGGACACGACGATCGCCAACAGCAAGTTCGCGGCGATGTCCTGCCCGCCGTGGATGCTCGGCTACATCAAGGGCAAGTCCAAGCCCGAGTCCGCCGGCAAGTGGGACGTGGCCCAGGCACCGAAGTCCGGCAACTGGGGCGGTTCCTTCCTGGCCGTGCCCAAGGCCGGCAAGAACACCGAGGAGGCCGCCAAGCTCGCCGCCTGGCTGACCGCCCCGGCCCAGCAGTCCAAGCTGTTCGCCGTGCAGGGCAGCTTCCCGAGCACCCCGGGCGCCTACACCTCCGCCGAGGTCACCGGCGCGAAGAACGACATGACGGGTGACGCCCCGATCGGCACGATCTTCGCCGAGGCCGCCAAGAACAGCCCGGTCCAGGTGATCGGTCCGAAGGACCAGATCATCCAGCAGGGCCTCACCGACAACGGCGTGATCCTGGTCGCCCAGGGCAAGTCGCCGAAGGAGGCCTGGGAGACGGCAGTGAAGACCATCGACAACAACCTGGACCAGTGACCCGTATGAGCACCGGGCACGACACCGCCGCCGCGTCCCCCGCCAAGGAGGGGGGCGCGGCCCCGGGCCTGCCGCGCACCGCCCAGGAGGACGAGCACGAGTCGCGGCGCAGGGCCCGGCTGTCCCGCCGCTGGCAGCGGGACGTACGCCTCAGCCCGTACGCCTTCGTCTCGCCGTTCTTCCTGCTCTTCCTGGCCTTCGGCCTGTTCCCGCTGGTGTACACCGGCTGGGCCTCGCTGCACCAGGTGGAGCTGACCGCGCCGACGGACATGAAGTGGGTGGGGATGCGCAACTACACGCGCATCTTCGACGACGACTTCTTCTGGAACGCGGCGCGCAACACCCTCACCATCGGGATCATCTCCACGGTCCCGCAGCTGCTGATCGCCCTGGGCATCGCCCACATCCTGAACTACAAGCTGCGCGCCTCGACCTTCTACCGGGTCGCGATGCTCGCCCCCTACGCCACCTCGATCGCCGCCGCTTCGCTGGTGTTCGTCCTGCTGTTCGGCCGTGACTACGGCATGATCAACTGGGCGCTGGGGACCGTCGGGATCGACGCCGTCGACTGGCAGAACGACAAGTGGCCCTCGCAGATCGCGGTGTCCACGATCGTCATCTGGCGGTGGACCGGCTACAACGCGCTGATCTACCTGGCGGCGATGCAGGCCATCCCGCAGGACCTCTACGAGTCGGCCGCCCTGGACGGGGCCAGCCGCTGGAAGCAGTTCCTGCACGTCACCCTGCCCTCGCTGCGGCCGACGATCCTGTTCACGGTCGTGGTGTCGACGATCGGCGCCTCGCAGCTGTTCGGCGAGCCGCTGCTGTTCGACGCCAACAAGGGCGCCTCGGGCGGCAGTCAGCACCAGTTCCAGACGCTCGGCCTGTACCTGTACGAGCAGGGCTGGGTGAACCAGCACCTGGGCCGTGCCTCCGCCATCGCCTGGACGATGTTCCTGATCCTCATCGTGATCGGGATCGTCAACTACGTCATCTCGCGCCGGCTGCGCGCCAGTAGTTAGGAGACCCGGCCGTGACGACGACACTGACTCCGACGCCCACACCCCCGTCCGAGGGACCGCCGCAGAAGAAGGTGCGCGGGCCCCGGGCGGCCCGGGCGGGCGGCACCCTGCACGCCGGACCCGTCGCGTACGTGATCCTCGCCCTGTTCACCCTCGTCTCGCTGTTCCCGCTCGTGTGGACGGCGATCGCCGCCTCGCGGGACAACCAGCGGCTGGCGCAGACCCCGCCGCCGTTCTGGTTCGGCTCCAACCTCTTCGACAACCTCGAACTGGCCTGGACCGACGCCAACCTGGGCGAGGCGTTCCTCAACACCACGCTGGTGGCCGGGATCTCCGCCGCGACCATCGTGTTCCTGTCGACGATCGCCGGGTTCGCCTTCGCCAAGCTGCGGTTCAAGGGCCGCAACGCGCTGATGCTGATCGTGATCGGCACGATGATGGTGCCGCCGCAGCTCAGCGTGATCCCGCTGTACATGATGGTCGCCAAGCTGGACTGGACCGACCAGTTGCAGGCGGTGATCCTGCCCTCGATCGTCAGCGCGTTCGGTGTGTTCTTCATGCGGCAGTACCTGATCCAGGCGCTGCCGGACGAGATCATCGAGGCCGCCCGGGTGGACGGCGCGAGCAGCTGGCGCGTGGTGTGGCACGTGGTGTTCCCGACGGCGCGGCCCGCGATGGCCGTGCTGGGCATGCTGATGTTCGTCCAGACCTGGAACGACTTCCTGTGGCCGTTCCTGGTGCTCACCCAGACCGGCAACCCGACCGTCCAGGTCGCGGTGGCGGGCCTGGGCCGGGGCTACACCCCCGACCAGTCCCTCATCATGGCCGGCGCGCTGCTCGGCACGCTGCCGCTGCTGCTGGTCTTCGCGATCTTCGGCAAGCAGATCGTGGGGGGCATCATGCAGGGCGCGGTGAAGGGCTGAGCCCGCCCGCGGCGCACGGGGGCCGGGGCCCTGACCGCCCTGGTCCCCGCCCGGCCCCGCCGCCCCCGCCCCGTCGGGGCCGGGGCACCTGACGCCCCGGCCCCACGGGGGCAGATCCCCCGGGCCTCTCCTGGGACGGGCCACCGTCGCCCCGGCCCATGGCCCTCCGCCCTCGTTCCGTATCTCTCTTCTTCTCCTCCACAGGTCTCCACGACCACCGATGGGAGCGCTTCCATGTCCGAGCCCGTTGAGCCGGCGACCCCGGTGACCTTTCCTCCCGCCTTCGTCTGGGGCGCGGCCACATCCGCGTACCAGATCGAAGGGGCGGTACGGGAGGACGGCCGCACGCCCTCGATCTGGGACACCTTCAGCCATACGCCCGGCAAGACGGCCGGCGGCGACACCGGTGACATCGCTGTCGACCACTACCACCGCTTCCGTGACGACGTGGCGCTCATGGCCGACCTGGGCCTGAACTCCTACCGCTTCTCCGTCTCCTGGTCCCGGGTGCAGCCCACCGGCCGGGGGCCCGCCGTCCAGGTCGGCCTGGACTTCTATCGCGCGCTGGTCGACGAGCTGCTGGAGAAGGGCATCAAGCCCGCCCTCACCCTCTACCACTGGGACCTGCCGCAGGAGCTGGAGGACGCGGGCGGCTGGCCGGTGCGCGACACGGCCTACCGGTTCGCCGAGTACGCCCAGATCGTCGGGGAGGCCCTCGGCGACCGGGTGGAGCAGTGGATCACCCTCAACGAGCCGTGGTGCACGGCGTTCCTGGGCTACGGCTCCGGGGTGCACGCGCCCGGCCGTACCGACGGGGCGGCCGCGCTGCGCGCCGCGCACCACCTCAACCTGGCGCACGGCCTGGGCGCCACCGCGCTGCGTTCGGTGATGCCGGCCCGCAACCAGCTCGCGGTCAGCCTCAACTCCGCGGTGGTGCGCCCGCTCACCCAGGACCCGGCCGACCTCGCCGCTGCGCAGCGGATCGACGACCTGGCCAACGGTGTCTTCCACGGCCCGATGCTGCACGGCGCCTACCCCGAGACGCTGCTGTCGGCGACCTCGTCCGTCACCGACTGGTCCTTCGTCCAGGACGGCGACCTGCGCACCGCGCACCAGCCGCTGGACGCGCTGGGCATCAACTACTACACCCCGGCCCTGGTCTCCGGCCCCGAGAGCGCCCCGAGGGGCCCCCGTGCCGACGGACACGGCGCGAGCGACAGTTCCCCGTGGCCGGGCGCCGAGGACGTGGCGTTCCACCAGACGCCGGGTGAGCGCACGGAGATGGGCTGGACCATCGATCCGACCGGTCTGCACGACCTGATCATGCGCTTCTCCCGCGAGGCGCCCGGCGTCCCGCTGTACATCACCGAGAACGGCGCGGCCTACGACGACAAGCCCGACCCCGACGGCCGGGTCCACGACCCCGACCGCATCGCCTATCTGCACGGCCACCTGGCCGCCGTGCGCCGGGCCATCACGGACGGCGCCGACGTGCGCGGCTACTACCTGTGGTCCCTGATGGACAACTTCGAGTGGTCCTACGGCTACGAGAAGCGCTTCGGCGCGGTCTACGTGGACTACGCGACGCTGGCCCGTACGCCGAAGTCGAGCGCGTACTGGTACGGGCGGGCGGCTCGCAGCGGGGTGCTGCCGGCGGTGGACGAGGTCTGACGAGCGGGCACGCCCACGCGCCCCGGCCGGATGGGGGGGGGGAAGACCGGCCGGGGCGCGTTTCCCCGTTTTCCTGGTGGGTCTGTGGTGGGCCGTCGGACGAGTGCCGCTCAGTGGCGGGCTCGTCCGACGGCCGGCTCTCCGGCGGGCCCGAACGCGCGCCGGAGAGCGTCAGTTGTAGGCCGCGAAGGCCTTGGTGAAGGCGAACTTGTCCTGAAGGATCGAGCTGCACGTGGCGTCGGCGGAGTTCTTGGTGCCGCCGGGGCACTGCTGGTCGCGGCCGGACGACCACATGGACAGCCAGCCGAGGCCCTTGGACTTGGCGAAGTTCACCAGCTGGGTGGCGTCGTCGACCTTGAAGATCTCGGTGACGACGTCGTTGACGCCGATCATCGGCGTGACGGCGACGGCCTTCCAGGCGGCGCTGTCGCTGAGGCCGAGGACGCCCTTGATCTGGGCCTGGGTGGCGGTGGCGGCCTGCTCGGCGTAGGTGCCCATGTCGCCGCTGTAGGCGGGGCCGTAGTCCATGGCCATGATGTTCACGGCGCTGATCTTCACGCCGTTCGCCTTGGCGTCGGCGAGGAGGCTGACACCGTCCTGGGTGAGGCCCTCGGGCATGACCGGGAGAGTGTAGGAGACGTCCAGGCCGGGGTTCTTCTTCTGGAGTGTGGCGATGGCCTGGGCGCGGCGGGTGTTGGCCGCGGTGTCGGGCAGCGCGCCGCCCTCGACGTCGAAGTCGACCTTGGTCAGCCGGTAGGCGTCGACGACCTTGGTGTAGGCCGCGGCGAGGGCGTCGGCCGAGGTGCAGGCGGTGGCGAGCTCACGGCCGGCCGCGCCGCCGAAGGAGACCCGGACGTCGCCGCCCTTGGCGCGCAGCGCGCCGATCTGTGCCGCCACGGCGTCGCTCGCCAGGTCGGTGACGCCGCCCCACTTCGGGGTGCAGCCGCCGCCGTCGGTGACGAAGGCGAGGTTGTACTGCTTCACGCCGGTCGCCTGGGCGCTCGCCACCAGGTCGAAGGCCGGGTAGAGGCTGGTGTCGACGTAGGGGGCGAAGCCCGCGCCCGCCGGGGTGCCGGTGCCGGTGCTGCCGGAGGGGGTCGGCGTCGGGGTGGGGGTCGGCGTGGCGGTGGCCGTCGGGGTGGGGGTCGCGGACTGCGTCGGGGTCGCGGTGGGGGTCGGCGACTGGGTCGGGCGGCCGGTGGGCTCGGGGGTGGCGCCGCCGTCCGCGGAACAGGTGGCGCCGTCGACGCGGCAGCCGGTGGGGTCGGCGGTGCCGTTGACGACGAAGCCGACGGTGACGGACTCCCCGGCGGCCAGCCCGTCGGTGTCCCACTTCGGCGGTGTGGCGGTGACGTGCTGCCCGGCGACGCTCGACTCCGCGTTCCACAGCGAGCTGAGCCTGCTGCCTGCCGGGAGGTCGAACTCCAGCTTCCAGTCGGTCTTGCGGGCGCCGCTGTCGTTGGTGACGACGTACTGCGCGGTGTAGCCGGTCGACCAGTCGCTGGTCCTGGTGTACGCGGCGCCGACACCGGCGGCCTGGGCGGTGCCGGTGAACAGGAACGCCCCGCCGCCCGCCACGGCCGCGGCGACCAGCCCGCCTATCGCCTTGGTCCTGCCGCCGATCCTGCGCCGGTGCGTGCTCATCGCGTGCCTGCCTTCTGCTCTGGGGCGGTGCGTCGGGGCCCTGGACGAGGTCCCGGTGGGGTGGGGGTGCGGCAGCACGCTAGCGATCCGGAATCGGGCAAAGCACCCGATCCGGACGGCCGTTGACGTTCTTATGGCGGGCTTAAGGAAGGGATCGGGGGCGGTTAAAGGTCGAGACCAGTCGGCCCGGCCGACGGCGTTTCACGGTCCCTCGGTGACCGCGCCGGGGCGGGGCTCCGGCGCGCCCGTCGAGCTGGATCCAGAGCCGCACCTCGGTGCCGCCGAGCACCGACGAGCCGATGCGGACGTCGCCGCCGGTGGCCTCCGCGAGGCGCCGCACGATGTCCAGGCCCAGCCCCGTCGAGCCGTCGCTGCCGGAGCCGCGGCCGCGGGCCATCGCGGTCACGGGGTCGGGTATGCCGGGGCCCGCGTCGGAGACGAGGACGATCACCGCGTCCTCGCCGTTGTGCACGTCGACGGCGAAGGCGGTGCCCTCCGGGGTGTGCCGGAAGACGTTGCCGAGCAGGGCGTCGAGGGCGGCGGCCAGGTCGGCGCGGGCCACGGGGATGCGCACCGGCCGGTCCACCCCGGCGACCCGCCATTTGCGGCCCTCGTCCTCGGCCAGCGCCGACCAGAACTCCATGCGCTCGCGCACCACTTCGGCCGCGTCGCAGCCCGCTCCCGGGCCCGCCGCGGTGGTCTGCGGCTTGGCCTCCCGGGCGGTGCGGATGATGGTGTCCACCTCGCGCTCCAGCTGCTCGACCGCGGCCCGGGTCTGCTCGGCGGCGGGTCCGTCGCCGAGCGAGGCGGCGTTCAGCCGCAGCACGGTCAGCGGGGTGCGCAGCCGGTGGGAGAGGTCGGCCGCCAGCTCCCGCTCGTTGGCGAGGAGTTGCACCACTTGGTCGGCCATCGAGTTGAACGCGACCGCGGCCAGCCGCAGTTCGGTCGGCCCCTCCTCCGGCACCCGCGCGCCCAGCTTGCCCTCGCCCAGTTCGCGGGCGCCCTCCACCAGCCGCTGGGCGGGCTGCACCATGCGCACCCCGAGCCGGTCGGCGACCGCCACCGAGCCCACGATCAGGGCGAGTCCGACCCCGGCGAGCACGGCCCAGGCGGTGCCGACGCCCTTGTCGACGGCGGCGTCGGGGACGTACACCTCGACCACGGCTATCTGGCCCGTGCCGAGCGCGACCGGTTGGAGCAGGACCGAGCCGCCGGGTGCCTGGGCGGTGGAGGCGCGGCCCATCTTCCGGGTCGCCGCGATGTCCTCGGCGGCGGCCCGTCGGCGCCCGATCTCGACGGCCGGGGCACCCCCGCCCTCGGGTATGTGCAGGGCGGTGGTGGCGGCGTCGGACCCGGCCGAGGCGACGAACCGCTCCAGCTGGTCGCGGTCGGTGGTGATGGACAGGGCGGGGGCGATCTCCGCCGCGTCCCGCTCGGCGCCCGAGAACGCCCGGTCACGGGCCATCTCCCGGATGACCAGACCGAGGGGCACGGCGAAGGCGACCACCACCATGGCGGTGACCGCGAGCGAGACCTTGACCAGTGCCCACCTCATCGCGCGGCCCCCGGCGGTTCGAGCTTCACACCGACGCCGCGCAGGGTGTGGAGGTAGCGGGGACTGGCCGCCGTCTCGCCCAGCTTCCGGCGCAGCCAGGACAGATGGACGTCGATGGTCTGGTCGTCGCCGTACGACTGCTGCCAGACCTCGGCGAGCAGTTCGCGGCGGGGGACGACGACTCCGGGACGGCCGGCGAGGAAGGCGAGCAGGTCGAACTCGCGGCGGGTGAGGTCGAGTCGCACACCGTCGAGCTCGGCCTGGCGGCGCTGCGGGTCCACGGTCAGCCCGCCCACCTGCAGCACCGGTGAGGGCGCGGACTCGCCCGCCCCGGCCCGGGAGCGGCGCAGCACGGCGGCGATCCGGGCCGACAGGTGGTCGACGGAGAACGGCTTGGTCAGATAGTCGTCCGCGCCCGCGTTGAGCAGCCGGACGACCTCCGACTCGTCGTCCCGGGCGGTGGCGATGATCACCGGGACGTCGGTGATCCCGCGCAGCATCTTCAGGGCCTCGGACCCGTCGAGGTCGGGCAGGCCGAGGTCGAGGATGACCACGTCGAAGTGGTGATGGGCGACCTCGCGCAGCGCCTCCAGCGCGGTGCCGACGCTGCGCACCGTGTGGGCCGCGTCGGTGAGATGCCGGATGAGCGCCGAGCGGACGAACTGGTCGTCCTCGACCACGAGCACACTTGCCATGCGCCGCACCGTACGCCATGCGGCCGAGCCGCAAGAGGCCCTGTGGACAACCCCGGCACTGTGGACGAGTGGGCGACACCCGTGGGACGGGTGAGGCACTATGGCGCGATGCGCAGGGGACTCGTACACGCACTGGCCTGGTCGCTCGCCACGGGCGCGGCGGTCACGCTGTCGCTGTGGGGTGTGCGCACGGTGCTGGACAGCACGGCGTACGACCCGCCGCGGGCGCTGCCGGTGACGGCGGAGGCGACCACGCAGGAGTCGAAGCCGCTGGCCACCTCCGCGAGCACGCACCGCCCGGAGGCGTCGCCCAGCGCGTCGCCCTCCCCCTCGGACGGACCGTCGGCGCCGTCCGCCACGCCGTCCGACGCCGCCGCGTCCGCCACCGCGTCCGGCGTCGGCGCCGCCCCCTCCCCCACGGCCACGGGCCAGGTCAGGAGCTACGCCACCGAGGGCGGCCGGTCGGTGTTCGACCTGCGCGGGTCCTACGCGACGCTGGTCACGGCGACCCCGGAGACGGGCTGGTCGATGCAGGTGTGGAAGACGGAGTCATGGATCCGGGTGGAGTTCAGCTCCGGCGCGGACCGGGTGTCGGTGTTCTGCACCTGGCACGACGGACCGCCGCGGGTCGAGGTCGGCGAGTACTGAGCCGGGCGGACGCTCAGCGGAACACCGAGGGCGGCGGCGCGGGCGAGGCCACCGCCGCGGCGTCCGTGACCGGTACGGCTCCGCCCGCGAAGTCGGTGAGCGGCCGCCCGTGTTCGACCCGGCCCGGGTGCGGGTCGGAGGCGGTGCGGCGGGTCAGTTCGGCCAGCGGCAGCGGCTGGTCGGCGGCGACCAGGACGGCGTTGCCGAAGCGGCGGCCGCGCAGCACGGCCGGGTCGGCGATCAGCGCCAGTTCCGCGAACCGGGCGGCGGCGGTGGCGATCTGGCCGCGCAGATGCGTGAGCGGCGGACCGTCGGCGAGGTTGGCGGCGTACAGCCCGCCCGGCCTCAGCGCACGGCGTACGTCGTCGAGGAACTCGGTCGAGGTCAGATGCGCCGGGGTGCGGGCCCCGCTGAAGACATCCGCCACGATCAGATCGGCCCAGCCGTCCGGCACCCTGGCCAGGCCCTCACGGGCGTCGGCCGAGCGCACCCTGACCCGCGCGTTCGGCTCCAACGGCAGCTCGCGGCGGACCAGTTGGACGAGGGGCGCGTCGAACTCGACGACCTGCTGGGTGGACCGGGGCCGGGTCGCGGCGACATAGCGGGCCAGGGTGAAGGCGCCGCCGCCGAGGTGCACGGCGTGTACGGGCCGGCCGGGCGGCGCGACGAGGTCGACGACGTGGCCGAGCCGCCGCTGGTACTCGAAGGACAGATGGGCGGGGTCGTCGAGGTCCACGTGGGACTGCGGTGCCCCGTCGATCAGCAGCGTCCAGGCCCGCGCCCGGTCCCGGTCGGGTATCAGCTCCGCGAGCCCGCCGTCGACAGCCTCGACAACGGGCTCGGCCCCCTCCCGCACACGCCGAGCACCCCTGGACTTTCCCATCCCCCCATTCTCCCAGCCCCCACCCCGATCAGCGCGCCCCAGGGCTCACGGCACAAAGGGACGCGGGGACCTGCACAAACCCACCCAGCTTCTGAGGGGCGCGGGGACCTGCGCAAACCCCCAACGCTCCCGCACCCACCCCCAAGGGGCGCGGGGAACTGCGCAAAACCCCCAACGCACCCGCACCCATCCCCAAGGGGCGCGGGGAACTGCGCGAAAGACCACCACCGCCCCGCACAGGCACAGGCACGCAAAGGCACCCCCCAGATCCCCCTCAGGAACAGCTGTCCGCCGCCCTGATCAACCGCGCCGCCTCCCCGAGCGCCGCCCGCAACACCCCGGGATCCGTCACCACCTCCGCCTCCCCCGGCGGCAGCAGCCAGTCGGACCCCTCGCCGGGCGGCTCGGGCGCGACAAGGCTCAGCCCCCGCCCGTCCGTCTCGGTACAGACACTGCCCGGCATGTCCCACCCCGCGGCCGTCCCCGGCGGAACCACGAAGCCGAGCGTGCCGCAACCGTCGTCGTGCAGCACGGGCCCGACCCCCTCGCAGGACCCCCGGCGCAGAATGTCGACCGCCTCCAGCCCCTGCCGCGCGGGAACCGTCACCAGGTCCCAGGCGGACGGCGACCCCGACATCGAAGCGTTGGTGTGCGTCCCGGCATCCACTACGAACCTCCTCGTTCGTGCGGGTCGGGAGTCGGGCGGCTCCCGGTCCACCGGGTTCAACGCGGCACCTTGTCAACGGCTACGGCGGAAGTACGCCGCAAAGGATGGCAGTTCATGGCAGATCACGGATGAGATATCCGGTTTGTAGCCAAACATCGCATGGCGGCCTTGTCCCAACAGGTACGTTCTTGCCCGCCGGAAACAGGGCACCTCACCGACAAATCGGTCAAGTGGCCCGGGATTCGGCATGGTTCGACGGTTCGCACGAGAGGACCCGGCCATGACGTCGTCCGAGGCGACCTCGTCCCAGCCCCAGCGGCCGCCCCGGCCGAATCCCGCCTTCCGCCGGCTGCGCGGCGCCCGCTCCCCGGCCGAGTTCGCCGCGGAGGTGCGGCGGGCCGCCCGCGAGATCGGCGAGCAGGTCAGCTGTGACGCGCGTTACATCGGCCGCGTGGAGGCCGGCGAGATCCGCTGCCCCAACTACGCGTACGAACGGGTGTTCCTGCACATGTTCCCCGGCCGCACGCTCGCCGACCTGGGCTTCTCGCCCCGCTCGGCGGTCCGCGGCCGCGGCTCGCGCGGCGGCCTCGACCCGGACGAGCACACCCGTCTGGCGAGCCCCGCATATGCCACCAGTGAGACTCGTGGGGCGCACGATCCGTATGACACGCAGGACCCGTACGAGAAGCACGACAACTACGAGGAGAGCGACGTGCTGCGTCGCGCATTCATGACCGGCGGGGGCGCCACGATGGCCGCCGCCTCACTGGTCCCCTTCGGGCTCGCCCTGGACGCCGGCGCCGGGCCGCTGCCCGGCCGCAGGGTCGGCGCGGGTGAGGCCGGCGCCCTGGAGGAGGCCGTCCGCAGGATCCGGCTGCTCGACGACCGGCACGGCGCCGACGGCCTCTACCGCCGCGCGGCCGCCCCGCTGCGCGCCGCCTACGCCCTGCTGGACGCCGGTACGACCCGCCGGACGACCGCCGACCGGCTCCACTCCGGCGCGGGTGAACTGGCCATCTCGGTGGGCTGGCTGGCCCATGACTCGGGCCGTTTCGACGACGCCCGCTCGCACTACGCCGAGGCCCTCGCCACCGCCCGGATGGCCGGGGACGCAGCCCTGGAGGCCCACGCGTTCTGCAACACGGCGTTCCTCGCCCGGGACGCGGGCCGTCCGCGCGAGGCGGTGCGCGCCGCCCAGGCCGCCCAGCGCATCGCCCGGCCGCTGGGCTCCGACCGGCTGATGTCCCTGCTGGCGCTGCGCGAGGCGGGCGGCTGGGCCGGGCTCGCCGACCGCACCGGCTGCGAACAGGCCCTCGCCCGGGCGCACGCCCTCTTCGAGCGGGGCCCCTCGGACGCCGACCCCGAGTGGATGAGCTTCTACGGTGCGGCCGAACTGGCGCTGCTGGAGGCCCAGTGCTGGTCGGCCCTCGGCGACTGGCCGCGCGCGGCCCGGCACGCGGCCAGGGCTGCCCACCTCCAGGACCCGCACTTCACCAGGAACCTCGCCCTCTACACGGCCGAACTCGCCGACGACCTCGCGCGCGGCGGCCGTCCGGACGAGGCCGCGGCCGCCGGGCTGCGCGTCCTGGACCTGCTGGGCGAGGTCCAGTCCTCCCGCATCCAGACGATGCTGGCGGGCACCGCGCGCGTGCTGCTTCCGCACCGGCGGGCCTCGGGGGTCTCGCAGTTCCTGGAGAAGCACGCCTCCACACCGCGCGTCGGGTGACGGCGGGCGCGGCGGTCCGATCAGGCGCGGGCCAGGTGCCCCAGGTCGTTCCAGGCCTCGATGGCCGGTTCGCCGTAGGCCCAGCCCAGCACCGACAGCGACGTCGGGTTGAGGCGGATACGGGCGGCGAAGTCGATCGGCAGGCCCAGCCAGCGCGCGCCGATCGAGCGCAGTATGTGCCCGTGGGCGAAGACGAGGACGTCCCGGTCGGCGGCGCGCGCCCAGGCGACGACCTCGTCGGCGCGGGCGCTCACCTCGGCGAGGCTCTCGCCGTCCGGGACCCCGTCGCGCCAGATCAGCCAGCCCGGACGGATCGCCTGTATCTGGTCAGGAGTCATGCCCTCGTAGGCGCCGTAGTGGAACTCCATCAGGGTGTCCCAGGTGGTCGCGCGGTCCCCGAACCCGGCGAGTTCGCACGTCTCGCGCGCGCGTGCGAGCGGGCTGGTGCGCACCTCGACGCCGGGCAGTCCGTCGTACGGCGCCCGCAGCAGCCGCTCGCCGAGCAGCTTCGCGCCGCGCCGGCCCTCCTCCAGCAGGGGCACGTCCGTGCGGCCGGTGTGCTTGCCGGACAGCGACCACTCGGTCTGTCCGTGCCGGGCCAGCAGGATGCGCGGTGCCATGAGAGGCCTTTCGGAGAAACCACAGGCGGAACCCCACCATCATCCCGCACCCTGTGCGCAGGCGGTCCGCACGGGCAACCCGGAGGGCCGGGCTTGCGTCTACAGGGCCGGGGCACCGTGCGGGCGCGGCTCACACGTAAGGTGGCACGACCGGCCAACGGCGCCGAGCGACACACAGGGGGAGGACGATCGGATGCCGCAGTCCGAGATAGTGCGTGCTGAGGCGGTCCGGCCGCTCCGACTGCGCTGGTGGTCCGAGCTGCCGCTGATCCTGCTGGTGTACGCCTGCTACTCGGCCGGCCGGCTGCTGGCCCGGGGCGACGCCTCCACGGCCGTGGATCACGGCCTGGCGATCCTGCGCGTCGAGAAGGTCCTCCATCTCAACGCAGAGCACCCGCTGAACCGGCTGTTCACGAGCGAGGCCTGGCTCGGGGTCCCCGCGGACTTCTGGTACGCCTCGCTGCACTACCTGGTGACGCCGGTGCTGCTGGTGTGGGTGTTCCGCTCGCGGGCCCTGCACTACCGGGCGGCCCGCACCTGGCTGATGACCTCGACGTTCCTCGGTCTGATCGGCTTCACAATGATGCCGACCTGCCCGCCCCGGCTGCTCGACGCGGCGCACGGGTTCGTGGACACCATGGCGCAGTACAGCTCCTACGGCTGGTGGGGCGGCGAGGCGAGCGCGCCGCGCGGCCTGGGCGGTCTGACGAACCAGTTCGCGGCGATGCCCAGCCTGCACGTGGGCTGGTCGCTGTGGTGCGGTGTGATGCTGTGGCGCCTGGGCGGCAACCGCCTCACGAAGATCGCCGCGATCGTCTACCCGACGGTGACCACGATCGTGGTGATGGGCACCGCGAACCACTACTTCCTCGACGCGGTCGCGGGCGCGGCAGTGATGGGCGTCGGACTGCTGCTGACCCCGCTGGTGCTGCGGGCCGCGGACCGGATCTTCCGGCGCGGCACCGCCGGTTCGGAGCCCTCCGCACCGGCCTCCGGGGACACAGAGGCCCCGATTGTCAGTGGCGGATGCCAGACTTCCCCGGGTGAGCGAATTCCACGGCAGCGCGAGTCCGCCTTCCCCGCGGCAGCCGGACCGGACTCCTCCCCCTCCGACGCGGACGACGGGGCTCCGGCAGCGGCTCGCTGAGCTGCGCGGACCCGAGGTGGCGGCCCGCGCGCTGGACGCGCGTGCCCTCGCCGCGCTGGCCGCCAACCCCGGATGCAGACGGCGCGCGATCCTCGACGGCGCGGGCGTGCACAAAGCGACGCTGGCGAGCGCGCTGGGCTCCCCCTCGGCCTTCGGACAGTCCCAGTTCGCCCTCACCAGGGGCAACGCCTTCGAGGCGAAGGTCAAGGCCGACGGCGGCGCCGAACTGCTGCGCCTCGCGCACCGCGTCCTCGCCCCCGGCTCCGAACCGCCGCAGGACGCGGCCGTGCCCGACCTGACGGCCGCCGGACCCGAGGGGCGCACCGCGCGTACGGCACTGGCGCTGCGCGAGGCCGCCACGGCGCCGGGCACCTGGACCCTGCTCGACCACCCGATGCTCGCGCTGGACGTCGCCGGTTCGCCCGCCTTCCTGGAGCCGGACGCGGTCGTGGTGCACCCCGACGGCTCCTGGTCTGTCGTGGAGATCAAGTCCTTCCCGATGCTGGACGGTTCGGCGGACCCGGCGAAGGTGGGCGCCGCCGCCCGCCAGGCCGCCGTGTACGTGCTGGCGCTGGAGGACGTCGCCGCGCGCCTCGAGACCAGCCCGCGCGTGCGCCACCACGTGCTGCTGGTGTGCCCCAGGGACTTCTCCAACCAGCCCACCGCCTCGGCGGTCGACGTCCGCAGGCAGCGGGCCGTCACCCGCCGCCAGCTGGCCCGGCTCACCCGCCTCGACGAGATCGCCGACGCCCTGCCCGAGGGGCTCTGCCTCTCCCCCGAGCTGCCCGCCGAGCAGCTGACGGAGGCCGTCGACGCGATCCCGGCCGCCTACGCCCCCGAGTGCCTGTCCGCCTGCGAACTGGCCTTCCACTGCCGGGCCCGCGCCCGCGCCGACGACGCGGTGACCTCGCTGGGCCGCTCGGTGCGTGCCGAACTGGGCGCCCTGACCACCGTCACCGAGGTGCTGGCCGCCGCCCGGGGCGAGACCGGCGACCCGGACGACCCGGCGGTGGCGGCCCTGAGAAGGGCGGCCCGGCTGCGCGCGCAGGCGCTGGGCAGGACGGAGGCCGCCGTATGTCGCTGATCGCCACCCTCGCCCGTCTGGAAGCCGTCGACAGCGGGGTCGCGCAGCCGCTGGCCACCGTCCGGCACCGGCATCTCTCGCCGCGCCCGCTGGTGTTCGTGCCGCTCACCACCGCCGGTGAGGCGGGCGCCCCGCTGGGCGCGCTGGTCGGCACCGAGCGCGACACGCCGCGGCTGCTGGTGGTCCCGCAGCCGCGCGACCGCGACCTGCGCTCCGCGTTCCTCGCCGACCTGGCGGACGTCGTGCTGCCGTACGTCGAGTCGTACGCCGACGACGTGGAGGCCGCCGAGCGCGCCGAGACCGACCCGGAGACCGGCAAGCGGGTGAAGGTCGAGGTCGAGCTGTGCGCGGACGCGCCGCAGCTGATCGTGCCGGGCCGGGCGGGCGTGGAGTACGTCCGGCTGCTGGGCCGCTCGACGCGCTTTCGGCGTACGGCCGAGCAGGACCCCGAGACGCCGTACCCGGCGCCGACGCGGGTGCCGCTGCTGGGGCGCTGGCTGACCCACTTCGGGGAGCGGGCCAGGGTGCCCGGCTCCTCGCTGCTGCTGGCCCTGACCGAGGTGCTCGGGCGGCACTGGGCGACCGGCCAGTCCACCCTGGAGGACCAGCATCTGGGCGCCCTGCTCGCCTGGATCGACCCGCCCCGGGGAGCGAGCGGCGCGGAGGCGGCGCTGCGGGCGGAGCTGGCCCGCGACGAACAGGGCCAGCTGGAGTGCCCGCCGGCCGGCCCGGCCACCGACCCGGCCTTCGACAACAAGCTGCTCGCCCCCGCCTTCGAGCGCTACGACAGGGCCCGCTCGGCGCTCGCCGCCGCCGAGGACGGCCTCCAGGCCGACGCCCGGCTCGCCGAGCTCAGCGCGGCGGAGCGGCACATCCGCGATCTGGTCCTCAGCCGCACGCGCCCCACCTGGGACGCCGTCTGGCAGGGCCTGGACCTGCTGCGCACGCTGCCCGAGGCGGCGCACGCGCAGGAGCGCTGGACCCGCGACCGCTGGTCGTTCACCGGGCACCGCGACCGTGTCCGCTCGGGCGAGCCCCCGCAGCCACGCCGCGACGACGCGGTGACGGCGGCGAACAAGCTGGGCGCGCGCGAGCGCGAGCAGGCCCGCCTCGAGGCGCAGGAGGCGCTCGACGACGAGCTGGTGATGGCGGGACGGCGACTGGCCGGGGAGGCCTTCGCCGGGGAGGTCGTCGACGTCGTCATGGCGTACTCCGAGGGCAGGCGCCCGAGCCCGCGCCCACTGGTCGTGGTCCGCACCGACGACCGCCTGCAGCTGGCCGAGCGGGCCCGGGTGTACCGCTCGCTGGACGGCAGACCGCAGACGGCGGAGCTCGTCGGCTTCGAGGACGAGGGAGCCCTGGTCGTGCTGCGCGTGCTGGACAAGATGGGCCGCGGCAAGGAGCCGGAGGCCGGTTCGGTGCCGGAGAAGGGCGACGCGCTCTGCTTCACGGCGTTCGAGCACGACCAGCGCGGCGGCGCGAAGCTGCCCGACCCGGAGAACACGCCGTGGACGCACGGCGGACCGCCGGGCGAGGGCGCCGCCGTACCGGAGACCGCCGACGCCGTGACCGAGGAGGACGTGCTGTGAGCACACAGACCGTTTTCGACCCGGGCGCCGAGGCGGGCCGGGCCACCGAGGCGATCCTGCGCGACACGCTGGACGGCACGGACCGCGGCGTCGTCGTGGACTCCCCACCGGGCGCCGGCAAGTCCACCCTGGTGGTCCGCGCGGCGCTGGAGCTCGCCGACGCCGGCCGCCCCCTGATGGTGGTCGCGCAGACCAACGCCCAGGTCGACGACCTGGTGGTACGGCTCGCCGAGAAGAGCCCGGAGCTGCCCGTGGGCCGGCTGCACAGCAGCGACGCCGACCCGTACGACAAGGCGCTGGACGACCTGCCGAACGTACGGAAGTCGGCGAAGGCTGCCGAGCTGGCGGGCCTGCCCGTGGTGATCTCCACGGCGGCGAAGTGGGCGCATGTGAAGGTCGACGAGCCATGGCGGCACGCGATCGTCGACGAGGCGTACCAGATGCGCTCGGACGGGCTGCTGGCGGTGGCCGGGCTGTTCGAGCGGGCGCTGTTCGTGGGCGACCCGGGCCAGCTGGACCCGTTCTCGATCGTCGGCGGCGAGCAGTGGGCGGGGCTGTCGTACGACCCGTCGTCCTCGGCGGTCTCGACGCTGCTCGCGCACAACCCGGGCCTGCCGCAGCACCGGCTGCCGGTGTCCTGGCGGCTGCCGGCCTCGGCCGCGCAGCTGGTGTCGGACGCGTTCTACCCGTACACCCCGTTCCGCAGCGGCACGGGCCACGAGGACCGGCGGCTCGCCTTCGCGGTGCCCTCTGACGGCTCGGGCCCCGACCGGGTGATCGACGAGGC
The DNA here is from genome assembly GCF_055587025.1 of Streptomyces sp. NPDC048600. Lineage (NCBI taxonomy): Bacteria > Bacillati > Actinomycetota > Actinomycetes > Kitasatosporales > Streptomycetaceae > Streptomyces > Streptomyces sp. NPDC048600. The sequence continues at coordinate 149,426 of NZ_JBVJGZ010000008.1, forward strand.
GGCGGAGTCCGGCTGGGGCCTGCTGGAGCTGCCCGCGCGGCACACCCCGCGCACGGACCCGGAGGCGGTCCGGGCGGTCGCCGCGGTGGTGCGGCGCCTGCTGGACCGGGGTGGCGCGGCGACCTCGGAGCGCTCCGAGGACCCGGCCCCGCTGACCGCCGACCGGATCGCCGTGGGTACCGCCCATCGCGACCAGGCGGCGGCGGTCCGCGCCGCCCTCGCGGGCCTCGGCGCGGCGGACGTCACGGTCGACACGGCCAACCGTCTCCAGGGCCGGGAGTTCGACGTCACGGTCGTCCTGCACCCCCTGTCGGGGCGCCCCGACGCCACCGCCTTCCATCTGGAGACGGGCCGCCTGTGCGTGCTGGCCTCCCGCCACCGCCACGCCTGCATCGTGGTCTGCCGCGCGGGTGTGACCGACCTCCTGGACGACTACCCGTCCACGGAACCGGTCCAGTTGGGCACGGTGGTGAAGCTCCCGGACGGCTGGGAGGCCAACCACGCGGTCCTCGCCCGCCTCGCCGAACACCGCATCGCATGGCGCCCCTGACCAGCACCGACCGGCCCACCCGCCCGCCGGACGGAGTCCGGCACGCCGCCGCAGGCGGCCCGACGACACAGCCCGGACGGCTGGGAGGCCAACCACGCCGTCCTCGCCCGCCTCGCCGAACACCGCATCGCATGGCGCCCCTGACCAGCACCGACGGACACAACACCCCGACCGGCCCACCCGCCCCGCCGGACGCCCGAGGCCCTCTTGCGCGGCCGCGCGACAATGGAGGGTGGTCCGCCCCAGGCGGGCCGTCCGGAAACGTACGAGGAGGACTCGACATGGCGGAGCCCACGCCGCGACCGAACGAGCCGCGGCTACGCCCCGCGCCCCTGCTCTTCGAACCCGCCGAGGCCGCCGGGGACCCGGAGCACTTCTTCGACCTGGAGTCGATCGACGACCCGCGGGAGCTGCTGGCGCGGGCGACGGAGCTGACGCAGGCCTTCCGCGCGGCGGCCGACCGGGCGATGGAGTTCCAGGCGATCGCGGCGGCTCAGCTCGCCGACCCGCGGCGGTTCGACCGGCTGACGCACGCGGACATCGCGGAGCGGGCCGAGTGGACCGAGGACTATGCCAAGAGGATGGTCGAGTTCGGCCGCGGCCTGCTGCGCGGCGAGAACGGCAACGGCCACGCCGACCCGGTCTGAGCCTCACACCCGCCCGGCATATGCCAGGCGGGCGGGCAAGATACTCCTCCGCACCCGCCGCTGTCCCGGTTTCCCCCAACCCTGCGAGGCGGCACGCTCACGCCCGGTACATCTGTCTGGCATGAGCAGCTTTCGGCACGAACCGACCTACGGCCTGTTCGACGAGGGCCGTGGCAGCGCGGGACTCACCCCGGACGGAGCCGCCTGGCTCGCCTCGGCGGGAACGTATCCGCGCAGCACGCTCGCGCTCTGGCGGGAACACCCCGACGCCCCCGTGGTGCTGCCCTGCGGCTCTGTGTTCGACGTGGTGAGCGCCCCGGCGGTGTTCGGCCGCCGGATGCTGGACCGGCTCTGGGAGGACGGGCCGGGCTCCGGCCCGGTGGCGGTGTTCCGCGGCCGCACCCTGCTGTTCGCCGCACCCGGCACCGCACAGCGGCTGCCGTCGCTGCTGGAGTGGGAGGAGTTCGGCTCCCGGGACGGCGGGCGTACGGCGGCCGTGCCGCCCCTGCTGTGCCACGGCACCGGCGACGCCGTGACCGTCCCCGCGCCCGTCGCGGACCCCCGTTCCCGGCTGCCCCTGGGGTCCCGCTGGCTGGTCGGCCCCGACACACGTCAGCCCTGGTTACCGGGCCCGGAGGTGCTGATCTGGGCGGCCGTGCGGGCGGCACGTGAGGCGGTGCGGATATCGATTTTTCCTCCCCCCGATCAGGATGCTAAGGTCTACGACGTCAGCAGGCGCCGCTAGCTCAGTTGGTTAGAGCAGCTGACTCTTAATCAGCGGGTCCGGGGTTCGAGTCCCTGGCGGCGCACAGCTAAAAGGTCGCTGACCTTGACGAGAGCCCCCCGGTTTTCCGGGGGGCTCTCGTCGTTCTACCGCCTCGTGACCGCGACGCGGCCCACAGGTCAGGCTGGGACGATCCGCACCGTCCAGGCCCCCGCCGGGGTCCGTCCCTGCACCTCGACGCGCACGCCGTCACCCGGCACCGTGAAGGTCTCCCCGACGTCGACAGGCGCGTCCGCGAGCGGCGGGTACACGGAGGTCTCCCAGCAGGCCTCGGTGTCGGGGTGGGCGTCGATGACCTCGACCGGGCCGCCGCCGGACACGGCCGAGCTGTTCACCCGGTAGACCAGCACCCCGCTGCGGCAGGCGGCGGCGTCGTTGCCGACGGACCCGCGCGCCTCGAAGGCGAGCGCGCTGTCGGCGCCGGTGCGCACCACCGCGAGCTTGGTGCCGCGGCCGAGCCCGAACGAGGGCGCCCCGGCGGCCCCGGTCACCGGCACCCCGGGCCCGGCCCCGAGCGGCTCCAGCGTCAGCCGGACCGGCCCGGTACCGCGCACACAGGTCACCTGGCGCGGCTCCAGCCAGCCCAGCTTCCACTTGTGCCAGGCGAAGAGGTCCGGGGCGAGCCCGAACTGGCTGCCCATCAGGTCCCAGTCACCCACATGGGTGTCCCAGTCGCCGGCGCCGTCAACGGGCCGGTGATACAGATCCGGCAGGTCGAACACATGCCCGGTCTCATGGGCCAGCACCAGCCGGTCCGGCGGATGCTTCTCGAACACCGTGACGAACCGCCGGATGTCCGTGCCGTCCGCCCGCAGCGGGACGTCCAGATTGACGACCTTCGTGGCGTCGGAGTCCACGCCGGGCGCGTCCGGATCGGCGACGAAGTAGACGACGTCGTAAGCCGAGAAGTCCACCGTGCGGTCGGCCGCCGCGAGCGCGTCGCGCAGATAGGCGGCACGATGGGAGGCGTTCCAGTCGCGCCGTATGGCGTACGCGGTGGAGGCGCGGGGCATGGTGATCCACTGCCGCAGCGCGTGCGGGCGCAGGCTGAACCTGCCGTAGGAGGCCCGCTGGAAGAAGTCGCTGGTTGCCGGGAAGTGATCGGCGGTCAGCTCCTGGGGCGTGGTGAGCGGCTCGGCGTCCGGGAAGGACAGGAAGACCAGCACCGCGTCCAGCGAGCGGGTGGGCTTCGGATACGCGGCGTTCCAGGTCGAGACGCCTTCGGAGTGGTGGGCGTCGGTGCGCTTCAGGGCGCAGGGCGCGGCCGAGAAGGACTCGGCGACCGAGGGCGCGCCGATGAAGGAGGTGGCGGCGAGTGCCGACATCGTGGTGAGGACGGCCGCGGGCTTGCGCAGTCGGGGGCGCGGGAGCGGACGCGGCACAGGGACCTCCGGATGCGGTGAAGGTGCCCCCACGCCCTGGAGGCGGTGAGGGAGGGACACCGCAACCCAGCCTGTGTGACTTTCACGTCATATGCCCTGTTTGTCTGCACCGGACGAGTGAGAGATGGGGCACCTGAGGCCCCCGGCCACGCCGCCGCACGCGCGACACCCCCGAACCGCTCACGGTCCGTCACAATCGGTCGACAGCCGAAGAAACCGTCCCAGCCGGGGGCAGAAACGATCCACCAGAAAGACGGGTCGCGCGCCGGTACACGGGGGACACTGGAGAACGGCTGGAAGGGTCAAGGGGCAGCCTCTATGATCGGCACACTTTCCTGACACTTCCTGCCCGGACAGAGATCGAGCAGAGACCCAGCAGATCGAGTGCACTGCGGGAGCGAGCGGTGAGCGGAACGTCCGAAGGGCCGACACCCGCGGCAGACCTCATCGGGCCGGCCGTCACAGAGAGTGATTTCCAAGCGTCTCGTCGTACCGGTACCGAGGCTCCGGACTCCTTTCGGTCCGCCTTCGCCTCGGCCCCCCTGGCCATGGCCGTCGTCGACCGGGAAGGACTGGTCTCGACCGCCAACGACAGCTTCACCCATCTGTTCGGCACCGCCGAACGACCCGTCGCCGGACAGGTCGCGGCCGAACTGGTCGACCTCACCTCCGACGGCCGTACCTGGCACGCCTATCGCGAGGTCCTGCGCGGGCGCCGCGCCCGGCTGCGCTGCACCCGCCGGATCAAACACCCGGACGGGCACGCCGTCTGGGTCCAGGTCACCGTGTCCCCGCTCGACGAGCACACCGAGGGCGTGCTGGTGTCCGTCGCCGACATCAGCGCCCGCCGTGAACTCCAGGCACGGCTAAGGCACTTGCAGATGCACGACCCGGTGACCCGGCTGCCCAACCGCACCCTGTTCTTCGAGCGGCTGACCGCCGCCCTGGAGGCCGTGCCGGAGGAGCGCGGCAGCACCGGCCGGATCGGACTGTGCTACCTGGACCTCGACGGGTTCAAGGCGATCAACGACACCCTCGGCCACCGCGTCGGCGACCGGCTGCTGGCGGCCGTGGCCGAACGGCTCACCCGCTGCGCCGACGAGGCCGGTTACGCCCGCGCCAGCGCGCCGCTGGTGGCCCGGCTCGGGGGTGACGAGTTCGCCCTGCTGGTCGAGGACTCCACCGGCACCGACCAGGTGGCCGACCTCGCCGAGTCGGTGCTCCTGGCACTGCGCGCCCCCTTCGACCTGTCCGGCCGGCGGCTGTCGGTCACCGCGTCCGTCGGTGTGGTCGAACGCCTCGCCGCCGACACCACCGCGACCGGGCTGATGCAGGCCGCCGACACCACGCTGTACTGGGCGAAGGCCGACGGCAAGGACCGCTGGACCCTGTTCGACCCCGAGCGCAACGCGCACCGCATGACCCGCCAGGCCCTCGCCTCCACCCTGCGGCCCGGCATCGAACGCGGCGAGTTCCGGCTGGAGTACCAGCCCCTGGTCGGCATGGCCGACGGCCGGCTGCGCGGGGTGGAGGCCCTGGTGCGCTGGGACCACCCGCAGTTCGGCACGCTGACGCCGAATCGGTTCATCGGACTGGCCGAGGAGGACGGCGCGATCGTCCCGCTCGGCCGCTGGGTGCTGGCCACCGCCTGCCGTCAGGCGCGCCGCTGGCAGCTCGAACACCCCGGCCAGGAGCCCCTGTTCGTCAGCGTGAACGTCGCCGTACGGCAGGTGTGGGACTCCGATCTGGTGGCCGACGTCGACCGTATGCTCGGTGAGACGGGCCTCGACCCCGGGCTGCTCCAGCTCGAACTGACCGAGTCTGCGGTGATGGGCTCCGCGGGCCGGCCCCTCCAGGTGCTCCAGGCGCTCAGCGCCATGGGCGTCCGTATCGCCATCGACGACTTCGGCACCGGCTACTCCAACCTCGCCTATCTCTCCCGGCTGCCGGTCGACGTGCTGAAGCTCGACGGCTCGTTCGTGCGCGGCTTCCAGTACGAGGGCGAGGGCGCGCCGCCGAACCCGGCCGACGAGGTCGTCGTGGAGGCCATGATCCAGCTCGCCCACCGGCTCGGGCTGACCGTCACAGCGGAGTGCGTGGAGACATCCGCGCAGGCGGAACGGCTGCGGCGGATCGGGTGCGACACGGGGCAGGGCTGGCTGTACTCCCGCCCGGTGGCCCCGGACCGCATCTCCGGGCTGCGGGCACCGGCGTCCTACGCGGGCTGAGGCCGGCCGGGGCCCGCCGACCTCCCGGCGGGCCCCGCCACGGACCTCCCGCACGGACCGGCCCGACCTACGCGGCCGGCTTCGGCAGGCCGTACGCGTCGGCGATCAGTTCGTAGGAGCGCAGCCGGATCTCGCCGCTGTGGGCGTTGGCGGTGAGCATCAGCTCGTCGGCGCCGGTGCGCTTGTGGAGTTCGTCCAGGCCCGCCCGCACCTCGTCGGCCGTGCCGTGGACGACGTTGGCGTTCCAGGAGTCCATGAACTCCCGCTCCAGCGGGCTGAAGTCGTACGCCTCGGCCTCCTCCGGGGTGGGCACCAGGCCCGGCCGGCCCGTGCGCAGCCGGATCATGCCGAGCGCGGCCGCCCTGACCTGGCGGCGGGCCTCGCGCTCCTCGTCCGCGGCGAGCGCGGAGACACCGATCAGGGCGTAGGGCTCGGCGAGCACGGCGGACGGCTCGAACGACTCCCGGTACAGGTCGAGCGCCGGGACGGTGTTCCGCGCCGAGAAGTGATGGGCGAAGGCGAACGGCAGCCCGAGCGTCCCGGCGAGCCGGGCGCTGAAGCCGGAGGAGCCCAGCAGCCAGACCGGCGGGCGGTGCGCGGACTGCACCCCGCCCGGCGAGGTCGCCTGGACCGGGCCGGGAACGGCGTGGATACGGCGGTAGGGGTGGCCGTCGGGAAAGTCGTCGTCCAGGAACCGGGTCAGCTCGGCGAGCTGCTGGGGGAAGGCGTCGGCGGCCTCGTCCAGGGTGTCGGAGCGGCGCAGCGCGGCCGCGGTGGCGCCGTCCGTGCCGGGGGCGCGGCCGAGGCCCAGGTCGATCCGGCCGGGGGCCATCGCCTCCAGCGTGCCGAACTGCTCGGCGATGACCAGCGGGGCGTGGTTGGGCAGCATCACACCGCCCGAGCCGAGCCGGATGCGGTCGGTGTGTGCGGCGAGGTGGGCGAGGATCACGGCCGGGGAGGACGAGGCCACACCGGGCATGGAGTGGTGCTCGGCCACCCAGTAGCGGTGGAAGCCGCGGGACTCCGCGAGCCCGGCGAGCGCCACGCTCGTGCGCAGGGCGTCGGTGGCGGTCCGGCCCGCGCCGACGGTGACCAGGTCCAGTACGGACAGGGGGACGGGGGCCGTTCCGTGGATCGTTCCGCGGATCTCGTCTGCCGTCACGGGTGCCTCCTGTGTGCTGCTCGCCTGGTCCTTCGGTCGTTAACAGGAGACTGTCTCCGTTTTATTTCCGGCCACCGGACCGCATCCCGCAACCGGACGGCCTCCCGCAACCGGGCCGCATACGGCCGCCGGACCACCTCCCGGGGGGCCGTACGCACGTCTCAGACCTGGACGATCGGCTCCCGGGTGAACAGCGCGCCCAGCCTCGGGGCGTTCACCCTGCGGTCCGTCAGGCGCAGCGCCTCCCAGACGGTCACCTGGTGGGCGGTGAGGACCGGCTTGCCCAGGGCGTCCTCCAGGGCCGGGAGGTGGGCGACCGTGCGCAGGGAGGTGCCGGGGACGAGCACGGCCTCGGCGTCCGGGGTGTCGGCGGCACGGGTGAGGGCGAGCAGACGGGCCTCGTCCCAGCCAGCGGCGGTCTCGGCGTGCACGGCGGTCACCTCCAGCCCGCCCGCCCGCAGAAAGCCGGCGAAACCGGCCGCCTCGGTGGCGGTGTAGGGGGCGGCCACGGTGACACGGCGGGCGGCCACCTCCGCCGCGGCGTGGACGAACCCGAGGGAGGTCGAGGAGGCGGGCAGCCCCGCGGTCATGGCCAGGGCGCGGACCCGGCCCTGGGCGTCGCTCCACCCGGGGGTGAAGCTCTCCCGGGTGCCGGCCCACACCACCGCCTCCGCCCCGGCCAGCCGCAGCTGCTCCACGGCCCGCGCGAGCGGCTCGGGGTCGTCGATGTCCGCACGGACGACGTCCACCCTGATGTCGCTGCCCAGCAGCTGCTCCAGACGCGGGTAGTCGTCGTCGGCCGAGTGGCCCGGGTGGAGGATTCCGAGTGCGGTCATGTCCTGTGCCTTCCTGCCGTCGTGGGGCGGTAATGGCCCGGCGGACGGGTACCCCGTGGACGGGGTGCCCTCACCACGCTCACCCGGTCGGGCGACACCGCCCTCCCGGTCCCGCTCCCAGTCTCCCTCCACGGTTCGCACACCGACCGGTCACGAATCCGCCGCCCCGTGCCCGGGGTTCCGGGGGCATAACCGGAGCGGCCCCGGGTAGCCGCGCCGCCATGGTTCGATCACACAGCACGTCAAGATCTCGTCGGTCGCTGCTCGCGGGGGTGGCGGCGGCCGGTGCGCTGGGGGTCGCGGGATGTTCGAGGGTGGCCACCGCGTCCGGGGTGCGGGGCGGTGACCTGCTGGCCCGGCTGAGGGCCCAGGGGGTCGTGCGGCTGGGGATAGCCGGGGAGATCCCGTTCGGGTACATCGACACCGACGGCCGTCTCACCGGCGAGGCACCGGAGTTGGCGAAGGTCGTCTTCCAACGGCTGGGCGTGCCCGAGGTGCAGCCCGTGCCCACCGAGTTCGGCTCGCTCATACCCGGCCTCAACTCGCAGCAGTTCGACGTCGTCGCGGCCGGGATGTACGTCAACCCGGAGCGCTGCGAGCAGGTCCTCTTCGCCGATCCCGACTACCAGATGCTCGACGCGTTCATCGTGCGCAAGGGCAACCCGATGGGCCTGCGGGACTACCGGGACGTCGTCGAGAAGAAGGCCCGCTTCGCCACCGGCACCGGGTACGCGGAGATCGACTACGCGGTCGGCGCGGGATACGAGGAGAGCGACATCCTCATCGTCCCCGACCAGGTCGCCGGGCTGAACGCCGTCGAGGCGGGCCGGGTCGACGTGTTCGCGGGGACGGCCATCACGGCCCGGGAGGTGGTGAAGAAGTCCGCCAAGGCCGAGGCTACGAAGCCGTTCGCGCCTCTCGTGGACGGCAAACCCCATGTGGACGGCGGCGCGTTCGCCTTCCGGCGGGACGAGACACGGCTGCGGGACGCCTTCAACGCCGAGCTGCGAAAGCTGAAGCGCAGCGGTGAACTGCTGCGCGTGCTGCGCCCGTTCGCGTTCACCGAGGCCGAGATGACCGATATGACCGCGAAGGAGCTGTGCCGCTCATGACCGCGGGACTGTGGGAACTCGTACTCAAGGGGACCTGGACCACGCTCCAACTGCTCGTGCTCAGCGCGCTGCTGGCCGCGGCGGTGTCCTTCGTCGTCGGGGTCGCCCGGGTGCACCGCCGGTGGTTCGTCCGCTTCCTCGCGGGCTTCTACACCGAGGTGTTCCGAGGTACCTCCGCGCTGGTGATGATCTTCTGGGTGTTCTTCGTGCTGCCGGTCGCCTTCGGCTGGCAGCTGGTGCCGCTGTGGGCGGGCACGCTCGCGCTGGGCCTGACCTACGGGGCGTACGGCTCGGAGATCGTGCGCGGGGCGCTGAACGCGGTGGACCCGGCGCAGAACGAGGGCGGCATCGCGCTGAGTTTCACGCCCTGGCAGCGGATGCGGCTGGTGCTGCTGCCGCAGGCGGTCCCGGAGATGGTGCCGCCGTTCTGCAACCTGCTGATCGAGCTGCTCAAGGGCACCGCGCTGGTGTCCGTGATGGGCATGGGCGATCTCGCCTTCAGCGGCAACCTGGTGCGGCTCGCGCTCCAGGAGAGCTCGGAGATCTACGCGTACATCCTCCTGATCTACTTCGCGATCGCCTTCGTGCTCACGCGGCTGATGAAGGGCCTGGAGAACCGGCTGAAGGCAGGGGTGGCCCGATGAACTGGGACTGGAACGCCGTACGGGACTTCATGCCGCACTTCTGGGACGGGCTGCTGGTCACCCTGCAGGCGCTCGCGCTCGGGTCGCTGGTGTCGTTCGCGCTGGGGCTGGTGTGGGCGCTGCTGATGCGCACGCCGACCCGGTGGGTGCGCTGGCCGGTGGGCGCGGTCACGGAGTTCGTCCGCAACACCCCGCTGCTGGTGCAGCTCTTCTTCCTCTTCTACGTGCTGCCCGAGTGGGGCCTCGCGTTCTCGGCGCTGACCACCGGCGTCCTCGCGATCGGGCTGCACTACTCGACGTACACGATGCAGGTCTACGGCGCCGGCATCGACGCCGTGCCGCCCGGGCAGTGGGAGGCGGCGACCGGGCTGAGCCTGCCGCGCCGCCGCACCTGGACCGCGGTGATCCTGCCGCAGGCCGTGCGCCGGGTGGTCCCCGCGCTCGGCAACTACGTAATCGCGATGCTCAAGGACACACCGCTGCTGATGACGATCACCGTGCTGGACATGCTGGGCCGGGCGCGGCTGTTCTCGCAGCAGGAATTCCGCTTCACCGAGCCGCTGACCGTGATCGGCGTGGCCTTCGTCCTCGTCTCCTATCTCGCCTCCGTACTCCTGCGCACCCTGGAGCGACGCCTTGTCCGTTGAGATCAGCAATGTCACGAAGAAGTTCGGCGGCCAGACCGTCCTGGACGGCCTGGACCTGAAGGTGAAGGCCGGCGACCACGTCACCCTGATCGGGCCGTCCGGGTCCGGCAAGACCACGATCCTGCGGATGCTGATGACCCTGACCGAGCCCGATTCGGGCACGATCGCGGTCGACGGGCGGCAGCTGTTCCCGGCCTCCGAGAGAGAGCGCCGCGAGGTGCGGCGGAACATCGGCATGGTGTTCCAGCAGTTCAACCTGTTCCCGCACATGACCGTGCTGCGCAACATCACCGAGGCCCCGGTCACCGTGCTCGGCCAGTCGCGCGAGGAGGCCGAGGAGCGGGCGCGGGAGCTGCTGGACCTGGTCGGGCTCGCCGACAAGTGCGACGCGAAGCCGGCCCGGCTGTCCGGCGGCCAGCAGCAGAGGGTGGCGATAGCGCGGGCGCTGGCGATGCGGCCCAAGGTGCTGCTGCTCGACGAGGTGACCTCGGCGCTGGACCCGGAGCTGGTCGCGGGCGTCCTGGACGTCCTGCGCGACGTCGCTCGCAGCACCGACATCACCCTGCTGTGCGTGACCCACGAGATGAACTTCGCCCGGGACATCTCCGACCAGGTCCTGATGTTCGACGCGGGCCGGATCGTGGAGTCCGGTCCGCCGGAGAAGATCTTCAGCGAGCCCGAGCAGGAGCGGACCCGGGAATTTCTCGGCGCGGTCCTGTGACGACAGGGTGTGAACGGCCGAACACCCCAGGTCTCGACAATGGGGCATGACTTTGGCATATGCCAGTGTGCCGCTGTCCCAGTTGAGAGGGCTCGTTTCTCGCCAACAACCGCTCCACATCGGCCGTTTGACGGTTATCGTTGAGTGGATCCGACACCCGGATCACGGCCAGGAAAAGCGACCGCAGGGGGAACCGTGGCGCTGAAGCACGAGCCGACCGCGCCGTACCACTCGGCACAGGGCGCCCTGCGCGTCCTGGAGACCGTGGCACGGCACAGCACCGGCGTCACCGACGCCGAACTCGCCCGCGAGACCGGGATCGGGCAGGAGCGACTGACCACGCTCCTGCGGATGCTGCGTCGCGAGGGCTACGTCGAGCAGACCGCCGACGGGGCGTACGTCACCGGCGACGCCCTCGCCCGGCTGAGCTCGGCACACCGGCACGAGGAGGCCCTGCGCGACCAGCTCCAGCGGACCCTGAACCGGCTGCGGGACTCCGTGGGCGCCGCCGTCTACATCAGCCGGTACGTCGACGGCGAGGTGAAGGTCACCCAGTACGCCGACGGGCCGGCCACGCCCGCGGTGAACGAGTGGGTGGACTTCCGTCAGTCGGCACACGCCACCGCGGTCGGCAAGAGCCTGCTGGGCCAGCTCGACCACGACGGCAGGCGCGACCATCTCGCCCGCCACAAGATGGCCCGCCTCACCTCGCGCACGATCACCAGCGACAAGCTGCTGCTCTCGCGCCTGGAGGCCCAGCCGCCGACCGTGCCGGTGCTGGACCTCCAGGAGTACGCGGTCGGCACGGTCTGCGCGGCCGTGCCGATCACCGCGGGCTCCGCGGTCGGCTGCCTCGCGCTGTCCCTGCCGGTGGAGCACGCGCACCGGCTGCGCCAGGCCGCCGACACCCTCAACCGGAACGCGGCCCCGGTGCTGCTGTCACTGGCCATCTGAGGTGCGGGAACGGTCCCGGGGCAGGTGGTCAGGAGCATCCCCCGGGACCGGGTAGTATTTTCTTCGTCGTCGGCCGCGAGAAGCGGAAGGCGAGGGTCATGCGCCGCTAGCTCAGTTGGTTAGAGCAGCTGACTCTTAATCAGCGGGTCCGGGGTTCGAGTCCCTGGCGGCGCACAGACGAAGGGCCTCTCGCGAGAGCGAGGGGCCCTTCCTCGTGCCCGGCGCGAGCGTGTCAGCCGGGAAAGCCGTGGAACGCGGTCGCGTAGGTGACCATGAAGCCGACGCAGAACGCGACGAACACGCCGAGAAACACCAGGGTGCCCATGGTTCCCGCCGCCGCCCTGCCGTGCCTCGGGGGCAGCGCCGTGGCCACCACCTGCGGGCCCTCCGCGTAGCGCACGGTCACGAAGTCGCCCTCCACGACGGTCCCCGGGCCGCCCTCCTCCTCGAAGCGGACGACGCGGCCGTCGCGGGCGGTGAACTCGTAGACGTGGTGCATCGCCGTGCGCACGGAGGTGTCGCCACCGCCGCCGTACGTGGTCGTGTACGTGCGCAGACAGCGGGCCTCGGCGGTCAGGCCGCTGTTCCAGGCCGCGCTGAGCTGGAGCCAGCGCCGCACCACGCGGTACCCCATGAACAGGGCGACGGCGATCATGAGGCTGGGAACCAGGAAGAAAAGTACGTCCATCACGCTTCCCCCGAAGTCGTGTCACGCTCCCCTGCGCCGGCACGGTTGTACCGGCGCAGGGGGAACGTACCCGCGGGGGGTCGAGGATTTGCTCAAGTCACCCTCAGAAGGTGACGTCCGAGCACGCGTAGAACGCGTTGGCCGTGTCGGCGATCGTCCACACCGCGAGGATCACGTGCCGACCGCTGAGCCCGGTCGGAAGCGTGCCGCTGTGCGAGAGCGTGGACGGAGGCCGCTGACCGTTGTAGGGCACGGTCAGGAACGGCGTGAGGTTGAGGTCGGACCGGGACAGGTTGTGGTTCTGGTTCCAGCCCGGCTTGGTCACGTAGTACTTGAAGTCGCTGGTGGCGTGCATGGCGGTGAACTGCCAGCGGAAGGTGTAGCTCTGCCCGCCGGTCACCCTGGTGGCCGGCCAGGCACCGCCGGACGGTGTGCGCGGCGAGCTGAGCGGGGCGAACTGGCCCAGGCCCGCGTTGCAGATCGTCCCGTCGGCGGGACCCGAGGCGGGGAAGCCCTTCGGGCCCTCGACGCTCTGCGGCTCCCACTGGATCTGGCCGCAGCCGGTGACGGTGCCGTTCTGACAGAGTTTCTGCCGACTGATGGGGAGGTCGGTGTAACCGTGACCGCTGGCGCCGCCGGAGGAGAGCACGATCGCTCCCGTGGTGGCCAGACCCACCGCGGCGGCGTACAACTTGGTCTTTTTGCGCATACTGCCGCTCCTGGAGAACGTGGGGAAGTTCAGTGAGCCGTGCAGGTCTAGACCAAGTAGCAGAGTATTCCGGTTAGTTGAACATGTCCATACCAATCACAGACCCCGGCCTCTCAGGGGCGCGGGGTACGGCGCGATCTTTCGAGGGCGCGCGGTCCTTTGGGGGCGCGGGGAACGGCGCAGTCTTTTGGGGGCGCGGGGAACGGCGCAATCTTTGAGGGGCGCGGGGAACTGCGCGACCAGCCACGGACAACCCGCACCCGGCCCCCGCCACACACCCCCCGCACCCCTCCCCGTCTCAGGGCGACTGCTCGCCACGCCCCGCACAGAACGCCACCGTCAGATCCTTCACCAGGGCCTTGCGTTCGTAGTCGTCCAGCTCCACCAGCCCCCGCATGGTCAGCCGCGTCACCGTGTCCTCGACCGAGTCGACAACCGAGGTCAGCACACTCGCGCGATGACGCGCGTCCAGCGCCGCGATCCGCCGCCGATGCATCGCCGCCGCGACCTCAGGCGCATACTCCACCCGCACCGGCTGCACCGAGAACACCTCCAGCCCCACCGGCGCCGCCTCCGCCACGACCAGCCGGCTCAGCGCCTCCCCCGTCGCCGCCACCGACCCGCCCGCCCCGCCGGGCATCTCCACCGGCACCCGGGCCAGCGCCGCCTCCACGCACTCGCGCAGATACGTCTCGTGGTCCTCCACCCCGAGCACCGCCCGCGCGGTGTCCCGCACCCGCCACACCACCAGCACCGACACCCGCACCGCGACCCCGCTCGCGTCGGCCGCGGGCAGGACCTCGCTGCGCCAGTGCCGCAGCCGGACGTCCACCCGGCGGCGCAGCAGCAGCGGGTTGACCCACATCAGACCGGTGCGCCGGACGGTCCCCCGGTAGCGGCCGAACAGCCCGAGCACCCACGCCCGCCCGGTCCGCCCACGGGCCAGCCCGCCCACGCCGAACAGCCCCAGCGCCCCGGCCCCGGCGTACGCCGCCCACTGCGCGGGGCCGAGCCCGGCCGCCGCCGACACGGGCAGACCGAGCGCCTCCACCACCGCCGGCGGCAGCGCGCCCGACCACCAGGAGGTGACCGCGCAGCCCGCCGCCCCACAGGCCCCGGCGAGGATGCCCACGGCCCCGGGCAGCACCCGGGCGGGCCGTTCGGCCAGGTCGGGATCGACCTGCGGCACCGGGCGGACCTGCGCCGCGATGGGCCTGCGCACCCGGGGCTGTTCGCCCGTGCCCTGGCGGCGCGCCACCACCGCCGGGCCGAGCGGCACCGGCTCCGGGTCCGGTTCGTCGCGGAACAGGAGGTGGACGGGGATCTCGGTGGTCGCCTCGTTCTGGATGAGCCGGCCCGGCCGGGGCCCGGCGCCCTCGGGCGGTCCGGACTCGGGAGTGGGAGAAGTGGTCGTACTCATGCGTGCCTCCAGCCTCCGCGCCAGATGCGTCATGACAGTGGGTGGTTCCGGGAACCCGTGGCTCGGGAGAGCCACGGGGCCCCGCTACGCGAACAGCCGCCGCCAGGTCTCCGGCCCCGGGTAGCCGTCCGCCGAGCTGCCGCGCCAGCCCTGGGCGCGCTGGAAGGCCTCGACGGCGCGGCGGTCGGCCGCGCTCCAGCGGGGGCCGGGCCCGGTGGTGTAGTACCTGCCGAACCCCTTCGTCACGAGCCGCTGTCCGAGCTGGGTGACGTAGGCGTTGTCGGCGCCGGGCCGGAACACGTCCCGTCCCGGGAACGGGGGGACCCTCGGCGAGGAGGGTGCGGGCGGGCCCGCCGCGCCGCCGGTGATGTCCCGTCCCTTTCCGCCGGTCAGCAGGGACCAGGTGTGCGGCCCCGGCAGCCCGTCCGCCTCCGCGCCCTTCCAGCCCTGGGCCAGCTGGAACGCCCGGGTCGCCCGCCGGTCGGAGTCCGACCAGCGCGGGCCGGGCCCGGAGGTGTAGTAGCGGGCCGCGCCGCGCTGGACGAGCATGCGGCCGAGCTGGGTGACGTACTCGTTGTTCGCGCCGGTCCCGAAGTAGCCCGGCCCCGGATAGGGCGACTTCACCTCCGGCTCGGGCTCCGGCTCGGAACCGCCGGCGCCCGTGCCGGGGACGACGCCCTTGTACCGGTAGGCGAGGTACTTGTCGGCGTGGCTCCAGTACGGGTACGGCGTCGCCTGTCTGCGGGCGCGCGGCGGGGTCGCCTCGTAGGCGATGTAGTAGCTGTGGGTGTAGTCGGTCCAGCCGCCGAACAGGGTGACGTGCGAGCCGCGCTGCGGGTCGGCCGGGTTGTGGAACAGCAGGATGTCGCCGGGCTGGAGCTCCTCCTTCGTGATGCGGTCCGCGTACCGGTGCAGGCTGCCGGTCCACTCGTTGCCCGGAAGGCTCCAGGCCATCGAGATGAAGCCCGAGCAGTCCTGCCGGTAACCGTCGGGCCAGTAGGCGGTCATGCTGTAGGGGACGCGCGCCGCCACCCACTGCTTCGCCCGGTTGATGATCTCCGCGCGGGTGATCTCGGGTGTCTGGAGCTCGGTCGGGTCCGCCGGGCGGCCGGTAGGGCCGTACAGCGGGGAGGTGGCGCCCTGCGGGGTCTCGGGCTCGTCGCCGACGGGAGCGCCGGGGTGCTGGGCGGCGTGCGGGGCGGCGACGGCCGGGAGCGCGTGGCCGGCGCCGAGGGCGGCGGAGGCGACCGCGGCCACCGCGAGCACCCGGTGCGAGGCCGGGTGGCCGGCCGCCGCGGACCGCGGCGGGACGCGCCCGGCACAGCCGGGGCAGTCGCAGTCGCTCGCGGGATCGAATTCCTCGAAGACCGGAGCCTCCGGAGTCCCCATGCGATTCTCCTCACACCCCAGGTGGAATTGTCCAGGCCTGTGCACATTGCCCAGTTTCCCAACTGACTTATGGGTGCGCATGCTGACGGTCCGAATGGTGTACCCGGCCTCGCCGGGGTTCCGGCCCCCTCACAGGTGGTCGGGAGCACGTCCGGTGGTCATGTAGAGTTAATGATGTCAGCAGGCGCCGCTAGCTCAGTTGGTTAGAGCAGCTGACTCTTAATCAGCGGGTCCGGGGTTCGAGTCCCTGGCGGCGCACAGACGAAGAAGGCCCCCCGCAGCTGCGGGGGGCCTTCTTGTGCGTGGCGTCTTGCGATCATGCCGAACGGCGTAGAACCCTGACGGGCAAGAGGCTGTGGCACAGAACGCGCCACCGGGGACGGCGCGGAAAGCGGTTGCGCGGCGGGCGGGTCGTATGACTCGTTCCCGAACCGTTGCCGAGGGGGGCATCATGCAACCGGAGGGTCAGGTTTCCATGTCTATAAGGTGTGGATGGCGTGGTGACATGGACCCACCACAGACACGCCTGAGCAGGTCGAGGGGGACCGATCTCAGGCGAAAGGAACCGACAGACACGCGGTGACCTGCGTGTGGGGGGATGACTCATGACGTCGACGCCTGCGGGCGCCCACGGGAACTCCGACCCGTCCCAGACCACCCAGCTCAGGGCGGTCTCACATCGGACGGGCAACACCGGCGCCTTCCGCCGGATCAAGAAGACGCTGCCGCGCTACGACTACGAGCACTACAGCAGGCTGGCAGGCCCCCTCACCCAGCCGGACCCGAACAAGCCGTACCGCGTGCAGTACCGCTCGCTCATCTCCCAGGAGCCGCACCGCATCCGGGTGGCCCTGATGCTCATGGCCGCGCCGGTGCTCTCGCTGGTGCTGCTGTTCTGGCTGCTGCAGCCCGAGCACTGGACGGAACGCGACTACCCGGCCTACGACTTCCTGCCGGCCCTCGACATCGTCATGCTCGTCTCGATCGGTCTGATCGAGACCTTCCGCTGCATGAACGTGGTGTCCAACGCGCACGCCACCATGGTTGCCCGCGACCCGATCCCGGTCGTTCCCGAGACCGGCACCCGCGTCGCCTTCCTCACCTCCTTCGTGCCCGGCAAGGAGCCGCTGGAGATGGTGACGAAGACCCTGGAGGCGGCCGTCAAGATCCGCCACCGGGGCCTGATGCACGTCTGGCTGCTCGACGAGGGCGACGACCCCGAGGTCAAGGAGGTGTGCGCCCGGCTCGGCGTGCACCACTTCTCCCGCAAGGGCGTCGCCAAGTGGAACCAGGCCAAGGGCCCGCACCGCGCCAAGACCAAGCACGGCAACTACAACGCCTGGCTCGAGGCGCACGGCGACGACTACGACTTCTTCGCCTCGGTCGACACCGACCACATCCCGCTGCCCAACTACCTGGAGCGGATGCTCGGCTTCTTCCGCGACCCGGACATCGGCTTCGTCATCGGCCCGCAGGTGTACGGCAACTACGACACCTTCGTCACCAAGGCCGCCGAGTCGCAGCAGTTCCTCTTCCACGCCCTGATCCAGCGCGCGGGCAACCGCTACGGCGCCCCGATGTTCGTCGGCACCTCCAACGCCGTACGCATCAAGGCGCTCAAGCAGATCGGCGGCCTGTACGACTCGATCACCGAGGACATGGCGACCGGGTTCGAGATCCACCGCCACAAGAACCCGGCGACGGGCCGCAAGTGGCGCTCCGTCTACACGCCCGACGTGCTGGCCGTCGGTGAAGGCCCGAGCGCCTGGACCGACTTCTTCACCCAGCAGATGCGCTGGTCCCGGGGTACGTACGAGACGATCCTCAAGCAGTACTGGAGGGGCTGGGGGACGATGCCCCCCGGCAAGCTCTTCAACTACACGATGATGATCATCTTCTACCCGATCTCGTCCCTCAACTGGATCCTCGCGGCCCTGAGCTGTGCGCTGTTCCTGGGCCTGGGCGCCTCGGGTGTGAACATCGACCCGACCGTGTGGCTGATGCTGTACGGCAACGCCTCCGCGCTCCAGATCGGCCTGTACATCTGGAACCGCCGCCACAACGTCTCGCCGCACGAGCCGGAGGGCTCCGGCGGTGTGGCCGGCATGGTGATGTCCGCGCTGTCGGCGCCGCTCTACGCGAAGGCGCTCATCGACTCCGCGCTGCGCCGCAAGAGCAAGTTCGTGGTCACCCCCAAGGGCGACTCGGCGAGCCCGGACCGGTGGTTCGGCACCTTCCGCTACCACTGGTACTTCATCGCCATCTTCGGTGGCTCGATCGCCGCCGGCTTCGTCTTCGGCCACGCCCATCCCGCGATGATCATCTGGGCGTGCTTCGCGCTGCTGATCACCGCCACGCCGATCTTCGTCTGGCGCTACGAGCTGCGCCAGGCCGCGAAGCCGCCCGCCACGGGCGCGCCGGACGCCGGGCCCGCGCACACCGCTCCGCACCCGCCCCAGCAGGGCTGGCCCGCAGCGCACGGGGGCACCGACCAGACCATGCAGATCGCCCTTGGGGGACGTAAGGAATGAACGACCGTGCAGGCCGCCGTCGGGCCCGTCGACTCGCGATAGGCACGGCGGTGGTACTCGCGCTGGCCGGGATGAACGGGCCGTGGCTCTACCGCTTCGGCACCGAGAAATACCACCAGTACCAGATCGACAAGCCCGAGTACAAAGCCGCCAACGGCCGCTGGGAGATCGTGGAGTTCCCGGAGGAGTACCGGCAGAACACCATCCACGCGGCACTGCTGCGCACCGGCAAGATCCTGCTGGTCGCGGGGTCCGGCAACAACCAGGACAACTTCGACGCGAAGAAGTTCGACACCCGGATCTGGGACCCGGTCAAGGGGACCATCAAGAAGGTGCCGACGCCGAGCGACCTGTTCTGCACCGGGCACACCCAGCTCGCCAACGGCAATCTGCTGATCGCGGGCGGCACCAAGCGGTACGAGAAGCTCAAGGGCGATGTCACCAAGGCCGGCGGCCTGATGATCGTCCACAACGAGAACCCGGACAAGCCGATCACGCTGCCCGCGGGCACCAAGTTCACCGGCAAGGCGAACGGCAAGACCTTCGTCTCCAAGGACCCGGTGCTGGTGCCGCGCGCCAAGAAGGTCTTCGACCCGGTCACGGGCGAGTTCCTGCGCAACGACCCCGGTCTGGGGCGTATCTACGTCGAGGCCCAGCGCAGTGGCGCCAAGCACGAGACCGGCACGCAGGACAACTACCGCGTGCAGGGCCTGAGCGGCGCCGCCGCGCGCAACACCTACGGCATCGCGCAGAAACTCGCCCTGGACAAGAAGGACTTCCAGGGCATCCGAGACGCCTACGAGTTCGATCCGGTCGCCGAGAAGTACATCAAGGTCGACCCGATGAACGAGGCGCGCTGGTACCCGACGCTCACGACCCTGAGCGACGGGAGGATCCTCAGCGTGTCCGGGCTCGACGACATCGGGCAGCTGGTGCCGGGGAAGAACGAGATCTTCGACCCCGAGACCAAGAAGTGGACGTACACGGAGAAGGTGCGTCAGTTCCCGACGTACCCCGCGCTGTTCCTGATGCAGAACGGCAAGGTCTTCTACTCCGGCGCCAACGCGGGGTACGGGCCCGACAACGTGGGGCGTGAGCCCGGCGTCTGGGACGTGGACACCAACAAGTTCACGAAGATTCCCGGGCTGAGCGACGCCGACCAGATGGAGACGGCGGGGACCGTGCTGCTGCCTCCGGCGCAGGACGAGAAGTACATGGTGATCGGGGGCGGGGGTGTCGGCGAGTCCCGGGAGTCCTCCAAGCGGACCCGGATCGTCGACCTCAAGGCCGACGACCCGAAGTTCGTCGACGGGCCCTCGATGGAGAAGGGCACGCGGTACCCGCAGGCCTCGGTCCTGCCGGACGACACGGTGCTGGTGTCGGGCGGGTCGGAGGACTATCGCGGGCGCGGCGGGTCCAACATCCTCCAGGCCCGGATCTACCACCCGGACTCGAACACCTTCGACCAGGTCGCCGATCCGCTGGTGGGGCGCAACTACCACTCCGGGTCGATCCTGCTGCCCGACGGGCGGGTGATGTTCTTCGGGTCCGACTCGCTGTACGCGGACAAGGGGAACACGAAGCCGGGGAAGTTCGAGCAGCGGGTGGAGATCTACACGCCGCCGTATCTGTACCAGGGGGCGCGGCCGGATCTGTCCGGCGGGCCCGAGTCGATCGAGCGGGGTGAGTCGGGGACGTTCACGTCCCGGGACGCCAAGTCGGTCAAGACGGTGCGGTTGATCCGGCCGTCGGCGTCCACGCATGTCACTGACGTGGATCAGCGGTCGATCGCGCTGGACTTCTCCGTGTCGGGGGACGAGGTGACGGTGACCGTGCCGAAGAACCGGAATCTGGTGCAGGCCGGGTGGTACATGCTGTTCGTCTCCGACGGGGAGGGTGTGCCTTCCGAGGCTCGGTGGGTACGGGTTCCCTAGCCGGGGGCTTGGTCTGTGACGTGACTGTCCGCTCCCGCGGGTTCGCTCCGCGGGGGTGGGCAGTTGGCGTTTGCCGCCGCGGCGGCGCGTGAACGCTGCCCTTCGCTCCCGCGTGCCTGTTGTCGGGCGCAGGTCCGTCGTGGCCGTTCGCGCCCGCGCGGCAGAGCCGCACATCGACACAGCCCCGCGCCCCTAGAAGCAGCTTCCGCGTGCCTGTTGTCGGGTGCGGGTCCGTCGTCGCTTCTCGCGCAGTTCCCCGCGCCCCTCAAAGGCGTGCGGGTGCGGGGCCGTTGTGGCTGGTCGCGCCCGCGCGGCGGAGCCGCACATCGACACAGCCCCGCGCCCCTAGAAGCGTGCCTCCGCGTGCCTGTTGTCGGGTGCAGGTCCGTCATCGCTTCTCGCGCAGTTCCCCGCGCCCCTCAAAGGCGTGCGGGTGCGGGGCCGTCGTGGCTGGTCGCGCCCGCGCGGCGGAGCCGCACATCGACACAGCCCCGCGCCCCTAGAAAGCGAGGCCTCGCGCCTTCTTATAGGGGCGCGGGGAACTGCGCGGCTTTTAGGGGCGCGGGGAACTGCGCGGTCTTTTGGGGGGCGCGGGGAACTGCGCGAGCCGGTGGGTGGGGGTCAGGCCTTGGTGAGGGTCAGGGCGTAGGTGGTCCACCATTCGCCTGCCTTGGGGCCGCCCTTGCATTCGCCGTCGGACTCGCCGGGGCGCTTGACCCAGAGGTAGGCGTCCACCTGGGGGTCCGCCGTCTTCGTGGTGGGGGTTTCACCGAGGGCCCGGCCCGGGGGGTTGCACCACCGTTCGGACTCGTCGCCCTCGGCGTAGGGACCGTTGCCGTTGCGGCTGGTGTCGATGACGAAGGGCTTGTTGCCGACCTTGGCGGAGAGCTGCTTGCCGTAGGCGATGGAGTCCTGCGTGGTGTAGAAGTTCGACACGTTGACGGCGAAACCGTCGGCCTGGTCGATCCCGGCCCACTTCAGGGGCTCGAAGATCTGGTCGGGGTGGCCCCAGCCGGCGTTGCCCGCGTCGAGGTAGACCTTGGTGGCGGGCAGGGCGCCCAGCTTGCCGAGGGCGTACTTGAGGAGGTCGTAGCGCTCCTCGTGGAACTCGTCCGGGGTGCAGCCGTCGACCAGGTGGAGCACGGCGTCCGGCTCCAGGACGACCGTGGCGGGCCGGTTCTCGATGCCCTTGGCGACGCCGTCGATCCACTCGCGGTAGGCGTTGCCGTCGGCGGCGCCACCGCCGGAGTACTGGCCGCAGTCGCGGTGCGGGATGTTGTAGAGGACGAGCAGGGCCGTGCGGTCGGCCTTCTCCGCCGCCTCGGTGTAGCCGCGCGCCTCGGCCTCCGGGCTCTCCGGGCTGATCCACTCGCCCATCGGCTGCTCGGCGATCTTCCGGATGCCCTCGGCCTCGGACTTCTTGCCGTCCTTCTCGAGCGACGCGAGCTCCCCGGCGGCCTTGCTGTCCGGGTTGACCCAGAACGGGTTCGCACCCTTGGGCTGCTGGGTTATCCGGGCCGCGCCCGGGTCGTCGCCGGAGTCCCCGCCGTCCCCGGAGGAGCAGCCCGCGACGAGCAGCGCCGCCCCCAGCGCCGCCGCGGACACCCGCGCTCCGGAGGCGTAACGGTGCCCCGCCCCCCTCTTGCCAGACATCGAACTCCCCCTCGGAGTGCCTTGTTCCAAGGCTCAATCCTGACATAGGAGCCGGGAGGGTCACGAGGTCGGACGGGTCTTGTCCATGACCCGTTACACCGAGGTGGGCAGGTCATGCGCCGGTTCCGGTGAGATAGGCGGAGACGATGACGTTGGCGGTGTAGCTGCGGCTCGCTCTGTCGAAGGTGCCGCCACAGGTGATCAGCCTCAGTTCGGCGCGGCCCTTCTCCCTTACGCCGTAGGCCTG
Organism: Streptomyces sp. NPDC048600; assembly: GCF_055587025.1. Classification (NCBI taxonomy): domain Bacteria; kingdom Bacillati; phylum Actinomycetota; class Actinomycetes; order Kitasatosporales; family Streptomycetaceae; genus Streptomyces; species Streptomyces sp. NPDC048600. The sequence continues at coordinate 171,664 of NZ_JBVJGZ010000008.1, forward strand.
TTGGGCGTCGAAGTGGTCGCGGGTGACGACGTCGATGTCGTCGACGGTGAACTCTGCGACCGTGCCGTCGTCGCGGACCACGCGGACCGTCTCGCCCGGCACGAGGGCACTGACCTTGTAGAAGACGGCCGGGCGGGTCTCGGTGTCGACATGGCCGACGAGTACCGCGGCCCCGGGCGCTCCGGGCGCGGCGCCGCCCGCGTACCAGCCGACGACGCCTGGCTGGTCGAACGGCGGCGGGTCCACGGCCCCGTCCCCGTCGAGGCCGCGGGCCACGACGGGGGCCTGGATGCCGAGGCCGGGGATGTCGACGCGCTGCGGGAGGGCGTCGCCGAGGGGTTTCACCGCGGCCGGCAGGTCGTCCTGCGGAGGGCGGCCGACCGCGGCCATGTCGCCGGTGGCGGGGGCCGCGGTGTCGTTGCGGGCACCGGTGATCTGCTGGCCCCACAGCCACAGGGCGAACAGCAGGACCGCCCAGGCCAGGCCCGTCAGGAACCGGCCGGTGCCGGAGGCGCGTTCTGGACCGGACATGGCGGTCACTTCCGTCCGCGGCTCCGCCGGGCCTCGGAGGTCTTGCCGGAGCGGGCGAAGCCGAGGGCGCGGGGCAGCAGGACGACGGCCGCGGCGGCGCTGCCCGCGAGGAGCAGCCCCGTGATCGTCTCGGCGACGCCGGGACCGTCCGCGGTACGGGCGTCGACGGACGCGAGCCCCGATGACGCCCCGCCGCCGCCCGCGCGCACGGGGGCGATCGGGGAGGCGGGGGCGGACGGGTGCGCGGTGACGGTGATCGAGCCCTTGCCGCGGATGTCACCGCAGATGATCGTCACTTCGTAGGAGCCGGGGTCGACCTCGGAGCGCACCTTGGTCTCACCGGTGAGGGTGCCCTCGGAGCCGGTGAGGCGGGCGTCGGAGACGAAGGCGAAGGAGCTGGCGCTGCCGGTCTTGCCGGAACAGCCGGTGACCTTGAACGCGACCTCGCCGCCGGGTGCCGGGGACTGGGGCCGGATCGAGACACCCGGGTCCGCCGCGTGGGCGGCCGGGATGCCGAGGGCGGTGAGGCCGAGGACCGCCGCACAGAAAGTGATGCGCAGGTGACTCATCGTGGAACCTCCAGATATCTGGAGACTCCCCCGCCGGGCCGGACCCCGCATCCTCGGAGGGGGTCCGGCTGCTCCGAACGGGTGTGTTCGCCCGCCGGGCGGGTTTCAGATCCGCTCGACGAGGTCCGCGATCGAGTCGACGACCCGGGACGGGCGGTACGGGAAGTTCTCGATCTGCTCGGGGCCGGTCAGTCCGGTGAGGACCAGGTAGGTCTTCATGCCGGCCTCGATGCCCGCCAGTACGTCGGTGTCCATGCGGTCGCCGATCATGGCGCTGGTCTCGGAGTGGGCGCCGATGGCGTTCAGGCCGGTCCGCATCATCAGGGGGTCGGGCTTGCCCGCGAAGTACGGCTGCTTGCCGGTGGCCTTGGTGATGAGCGCGGCGACGGCGCCGGTGGCCGGGAGCGGGCCCTCGGTGGAGGGGCCGGTCTCGTCGGGGTTGGTGCAGATGAACCGGGCGCCGCCGTTGATCAGCCGGACGGCCTTGGTCATGGCCTCGAAGGAGTAGGTGCGGGTCTCGCCGAGGACGACGTAGTCCGGGTCGTGGTCGGTGAGGACGTAGCCGATGTCGTGCAGGGCCGTGGTCAGGCCGGCCTCGCCGATGACGTAGGCGGTGCCGCCGGGGCGCTGGTCGTCGAGGAACTTCGCGGTGGCGAGCGCGGAGGTCCAGATGTTCTCCACGGGGACGTCCAGGCCCATGCGGTTCAGCCGGGCGTGCAGGTCGCGCGGGGTGTAGATGGAGTTGTTGGTCAGCACCAGGAAGGGCTTGCCGGACTCGCGGAGCTTCTTCAGGAACGCGTCGGCGCCGGGGATCGGGACGCCCTCGTGGATCAGGACGCCGTCCATGTCGGTGAGCCACGACTCGATGGGCTTGCGGTCTGCCATGTTGCTCGGTCTCCTGGCGTTGCGTACGGGCATTGCTGGGGGCGCCGGAACCACGGCGTACCGACGCCCCCAGCCTAGTCAGGAGCTGGTGATCCGGACCCCGTCGATCACCCAGTACCAGTTGTTGCCCGCGGTGTAGCGGAAGCGGACGCGGGCGGTGGTGGCGCCGGCGGGGACCTGGAGGGTGACGGTCTCGGTGCGGGAGGGGACGTCCGCGGTGTAGGTGCGGACGAGGACCGGGGCGGCGCCGTCGTAGGAGACGGACACCTCGCCCTTCTGCGGGGCCTCCTGGCGGTAGTAGGTGGTGTAGGTGAGGGTGGCGGGACGGCCGCCGGTGACCGGGTGGGCCGGGCTGACGAGGGTGGAGTCGAAGGTGCCCGTGACGGCCTTGTCGTGCCATTCGTCGCCGTCGGCGACCGCGAAGACCCCCCGGGCCCGGACGTTGGACTCGCGCTGCTGGTCGCGCTGGGCCTGGGTCCAGAACTCGTCGGTGGTGAAGGACCAGCCGCGCCACTCGGTGACCCCGCCGCCGCCCATCGCGGAGTTGTCGACCGACCAGCCGGCCGGCGGGGTGCGGGTGTAGCCGAGGAGGGCGGCCGGGATGCCGGTCTCGTCGGTGCGGGTGGCCAGTTGGGGCCGCAGGGTGTCGAAGTCGTCGGGCCGGGGCTGCTGGAGCGGGCGGCCGTCCAGGTTCCAGGCGGGGTCGAGGGCGATGCCCAGATGGGCCAGCGCGGTGGCGGCCACGTCCGGCATCTTCACGTCGTGGCGCGTCGAGCCGGGGGTGATACCGGGGCCGGTGGCGATCAGGAAGGTCTGGCGTTCGGCGAGGCTGGAGCCGCCGTGGCCGCCCGCGTCGGTGTGGCCGTGGTCGGTGGTGACCATGATCAGCCAGTCCTCGGAGCCGTACGTGGCCCGGGCCCTGACGGCGCCGACGATCTGGCCGACCTGGGCGTCGGCGCCGCGGATCGCGTCCAGGTACTCGGCGCCGGCGGCGCCGTGGCTGTGGCCGGCGTGGTCGATGTTGTCGAGGTGCACGAGGACCGCGTCGGGGTCGCCGTCCCGCAGCGCGGCGACGGCCCGGGAGGTGGTGCCGGTGTCGTACTCGGCGCTCGGGGTGGAGACCCGGGTGTCGACCTTCGAGGAGAGGACCGTGTCGGTGATCGGGGCCCAGGAGGAGACGGCGTACGTCTTGAGGGCGGGGTTCGCCGTCTCGGCGCGGGTGAGGAAGTCGGGGTACTGGGAGAGGCGGTGGCCGGTGAAGGAGTTGTCCTTCACGTTGTGCTTGTCGGGCCACACGCCGGTGATCAGCGTCGACCAGCCGGGGCCGGACATGGTGGGCGCGAGCGGGTTGGCGTAGATGCTGCTGGGGGCGGTGACGCCGGCGGACATCAGGGCGTCGAGGTTCGGGGCGTCCGCGTCCTTGATCCGGGTGAGCAGGGCCCCGTCGAGGCCGATGACCAGGACCTTGGGGGTACGGGCGGCCGCCCGGGCGAGGCCCGTGAGCGGGCCGGCGGAGGCGGCGACGGCCGCGGCGGAGAGCAGGAGGGTGCGACGGGAGAGGTGGGACGACACGTGATACTCCGTGGGTGGTCGGGTAACGCGGAGGTCGTGCGGGCGTCTTGCGACAGGTGGTGCGGGGACGTTGCCGTGGTGCGGGCGGGTCAGCTGCCGGTCGCGGACTTCCAGGCGTCGACGTAGGCGCCGAGGTTCTTGTCGATGTCGGCCCAGTCCGGCTCGAAGACCTCGACGCCGTCCATGAGCTTGTCCAGGGCGATGGCGTTGGCGTCGGTGGCCTTGATGTCCTGGCGGGCGCTGAAGCCGCCGCCGATCTCGCTGACCTGGCGCTGTGCCTCCTGGCCGAGCATGAAGTCGAGAAGCTTCCTGCCGTTCTCCGAGTGCGGGGCGCCCGTGACCAGGCCGCCCGCGTAGGGCAGGGCGAAGGTGGTGGGCTCGCCGCCCTCGCGGGCCGGGAACCAGATGCCGAGGTTGGGCATGTCCTTGGCCTGGGCGAAGTTCATCTGCACATCGCCGTTGGCGACGAGCAGTTCGCCCTTGTCGACCTTGGGCGCGAGCTTGCCGGTGGAGGCGGACGGGCCGACGTTGTTGGACTGGAGCCTGCCGAGGTAGTCCAGCGCGGGCTCCTGACCGCCGAAGTCGTGCATGGCCTTGATCAGCACGGCGGTGCCGTCGCCCGCGACACCGGGCGTGGAGTACTGGAGCTTGTTCCTGTACCTGCCGTCGAGCAGTTCCTCCCAGGTGGTGGGGGCCTGCTTCAGCTCCTTCTTGTTGTAGACGAAGCCGAAGTAGTTGTTGACGACCGAGGTCCAGGTGCCGTCGGCGGCCTTGTCGGCGCCGCTGACCTGCTCGGCGCCCTTGGGGACGTACTTCTGGAGCAGGCCCTTGCCGTCGGCCTGCTGGATGAAGGGCGGCAGGGTGACCAGGACGTCGGCCTGCGGGTTGCTCTTCTCGCGGACGGCGCGCTGCACCATCTCGCCGGAGCCTCCCTCGACGTACTCGACCCTGATGCCGGTCTCGTTCTCGAAGTCCTTGAAGACCCGGTCGTACCAGCCGTCACCGTTCTCCCCTTTGAGGCCGTCGGCGCTGTAGACGGTGACGACGTTCTCCTCCGAGGCGGCGGTGGTGCCGCCGCAGGCGGTGAGCGGGGCGGCGAGCAGGGCGAGGGCGGCGACCGGCCTGAGGGCGTGCTGGGGCATGACGAGACGAACTCCTTGCGTGGGTGGGCGGATGCGCGGTGGTGTCCGCTGGGGTCAGCGGTAGGAGGCGCGGTTGCGCAGACGGTTGACGGCGAGCAGGACCAGCAGGGTCGCCGCCATCAGGACCACGGCGAGCGCGGACCCGGCGAACAGGGCGCCGCGGTCGGTGGCCGCGTAGATGAGGACCGGGAGCGGGGTCCAGTCAGGCGGGTAGAGCATCATCGTGGCGCTCAGCTCGCCCATGGACAGGGCGAGGCAGAGGCCGGCCGCGGCCGTCAGGGACGGCAGCAGCAGAGGCAGCCTGACCCGCCACAGCACGTACGAGGGCCGGGCGCCGAGCGAGGCGGCGGCCTGTTCGTAGACCGGGTCGAGGCGGACGATCGCGGCGGACACCGACTGGTACGCGAACGCGGTGACCAGCACGGTGTGCGCGAGGATCACGATCTCGCGGGTGCCGTTGAGCAGGAACGGCGGCTTGGAGAAGGCCACCAGGATCGCGAGGCCGACGACGACGCTCGGCACGGCGACCGGCAGCACGAACAGGGCGTCCATGATCCTGCGGTGGCGCTTCCTCAGCGCGCTCGCCGCGAGCGCGGCCCAGGTGCCGACGGCCAGCGCGAGCAGGCTCGCGGCGAGGGCGGTGACCAGGCTGGTGGTGAGTGCCTGGAGGGCCTCGCCGCGGGTGGCGGCGTCGTAGTGGCCGGTGGTGAAACCCGAGGGCAGCACGCCGGACCAGTTCGTCGCGAAGGACGCGGCGAGGACCACCAGCAGGGGCAGGGCGAACAGGGGAACGAAGAGGACGAGGAACACGGCCCACACGACCCACCTCGCCCCGCGGCTATGCACCAGCACGGCGGCTCACCACCCGGTAGAGGCCGTACAGGCCCACGGAGATCAGGACGTTGACGACGGCGACGACGCAGGCGCCCGGGTAGTCGGACTCCAGGATCGCTCTGCCGTAGACGAGCATCGGCAGCGTGGTGACGCCCTTCGCGCCGGTGAACAGGACGATGCCGAACTCGTTGAGGCACAGCACCAGTACGAGGCTGCCGCCGGCGGCGAGGGCGGGCAGGGCCTCGGGGAGGATCACCTGCCGGATGATCCTCGGGGCGCGGGCGCCCAGCGAACTGGCCGCCTCCAGCTGGGCGGTGTCCAGCTGCGCGAAGGCCGCGAGCAGGGGGCGCATCACGAACGGGGTGAAGTACGTGATCTCCGCGAGGAGTACGCCCCAGGGGGTGGTGAGGAAGGCGAAGGGGCCCTCGGCGGCTCCGGTGAGGCCCGTCCACAGGCCGTTGGCCATGCCGACCGTGCCGTAGACGAACAGCAGGGCCAGGGTGATGAGGAAGGACGGGAAGGACAGGAAGACGTCGATGAAGCGGGAGACCGCGCGGGCGCCGGGGAACGGTACGAACGCGACGATCAGGGCCAGGGCGAAGCCGAGCAGCAGGCAGCCGGCGGTGGCCGCGAGGGCGAGCCAGACGGTGGTCCACAGGGCCTCGCGGAACGAGGTGTCCGTGAGGACGTCGGCGTAGGGCTGGAGGGAGGTGCCGCCGGTGTCCGGCTGGAGGGACTGTCTGACGACCAGGGCGAGGGGATAGAGGAAGAACATCGCGAGCAGGGCGGTGGGGGGCAGGGTCCAGAGAAGTCGCCCCGCTGTCGGCGGCGTGTCTCCTCCCGTCGCCGGTTGCGTGCCGCGCCGTCGTGGCTTGTCGCGCAGTTCCCCGCGCCCCTTGGGGCGTTGTGACTGGGGTTCGCGCAGGTCCCCGCGCCCCTTGAGGGCGCTGGCCTTGAGGGCGCTGACCTCGAGGGCGCTGACCTCGAGGGTGCGTTCCCGGTCAGTCATCGCCCGCTCCGGCTGCCAGCAGCACGCCGTCCTCCGGCGCGAAGTGCAGGGTCACCGTCTCGTCCAGTGCGGGCGGCTGCTTCAGCTCGCGCAGGTCGGCCATGAGCCGGTGGCCGTCGATGTCGGCGTAGAGGCGGTGGGTGGCGCCGCGCCACTGGATCTCGCGTACGGTCCCGGTGAGCCGGTTGGGGCCGTCGCCGAGGCCGACGAGGTGCGGGCGCAGGCACAGGGTGGCGCGGGCGCCGGGGGCGGCGCCGGAGGTGTCGACCTTCAGGGCGCGCCCCGCGAGGACGACGCCGTCGGCCGTCACGGTGACCGGCAGCAGGTTGGCGTTGCCGACGAAGGACGCGGTGAACTCGTCGGCCGGGGCCCGGTACAGCTCCTGCGGGGTGCCGCAGGACTGGAGCCGGGCCTTGTCCATCACGGCGATCCGGTCGGCGAGGGTGAGCGCCTCGACCTGGTCGTGGGTGACGTAGAGGATCGTCACGTCCGGCAGTTCGCGGTGCAGCCGGGCCAGTTCGGCGAGCATGCCGGAGCGCAGCTGGGCGTCGAGCGCGGACAGGGGCTCGTCGAGGAGGAGGACCTCGGGGCTGATGGCGAGCGCGCGGGCGATGGCGACGCGCTGCTGCTGGCCGCCGGAGAGTTCGCGCGGGTGGCGGCGGGCGTAGGCGGCCATGCCGGTCATCTCCAGCGCCTCGGCGACCCGGGTGCGGATCTCGGCCCTGGCGACCTTGCGGGCCTTCAGCCCGAAGGCCACGTTGTCCTCGACGCGCATGTGCGGGAAGAGGGCGTACTGCTGGACGACCATGCCTATGCCGCGCCGGTACGGCGGCAGGTCGGTGACGTCCCGGTCGCCGAGGTGGACCCGCCCGGAGGCGGGCCGCACGAATCCGGCGACGGCCCGCAGGGCGGTGGTCTTGCCCGACCCGGACGGGCCGAGCAGGGCCATCACCTCGCCGGGGGCGACGGTGAGGTCGAGGCGGTCGAGGACCACGTTGCCGTCGTAGGCGACGGTGACCTGGTCGAAGCGGATGCCGCCGCTCATGTCAGCACTCCGGGCAACTGCGCCACGGAGTCCAGGACATGGGTGGCGCCGGCCGACCGCAGTGCCTCGGCGTCGTGCGCCCCGGTCAGCACCCCGGCGACCAGACCGGCGCCCGCGCGTACGCCGCTGAGCATGTCGTACGAGGTGTCGCCGACGACCGCGACCTGGCCCACCCCGTCCGCGGCGGCCGTGCGCAGGAAGGCGGTGAGGACCATGTCAGGGAAGGGGCGGCCGCGGCCGCCCGCGTCGGCGGGGCACAGGGCCAGGGGCACCAGGTCCTGCCAGCCGAGGGCGGCGAGGACGGCGTCCTGGGTGGTGCGGGCGAAACCCGTGGTCAGCACGACGGTGCGGCCCTGGGCCTGGAGTTCCTCGATGGTCTCGCGGGCGCCGGGCAGGGCCTCGACGCTGCCGCCGTCGACGAGTTCGGCGTAGGCCGCCTCGAAGGCCCTGTTGGCCTCCTGGGCCCTGGCCTCCTCCCCGAACAGATGCCGGAAGACGGAGATCTTGGACTCGCCCATGGTGGCGCGGACATGGCCGATCATGCCGGCCGGGTCGGCGCCCAGGTGGCGGGCGGCGGCCTCGAAGGCCCGCTCGACGAGACCGCCGTCGGCGACGGTGGTGCCGGCCATGTCGAGGACGACGAGACGGATGTCCTTGGGGTTCAACTTCGTCACCATCCGAGTGCGTTCGCGGTGGTCTCGGCTATCGCGGGCGAGCAGGTCATACCGCGGCCGCCGGGCCCGGTGACCAGCCACACCCCGTCGCGCACCCGCTGGCGGTGGACCACGCGGGCGGTGTCGGTGCACTGCGCGTACACCCCGGCCCAGCGGCGGCGGATCTTCGGCAGCGGGCGGCCGAGGAAGGACTCGACGACGCCGACGAGGTGGTCGTAGGGGTCCTCGACCGTGTCGAAGGCGAAGGGGTGCTCGTACTCGTGGGTGTCGCCGATGGTCAGGCCGCCGTCGGCGCGCTGGACCATCAGCAGTTGCATCGCGTTGCGCGCGGCCGTCTCGGGCTGCGGCTGACCGGTGTTGAGCTCGTCGAGCGCGTCGCCGCGGTACGCCGGGTAGTAGCGGAAGCTGTCGGCGTCGGCGACCGACGTGGTCAGCGGTTCGCCGAGCGGGTCGGTCTGCATCATCTGGAGCCGTACGCGGCGCACCGGCAGTCCGGGGCCGGCCAGCTCGCGCACCAGGCCGCCGAGCCAGGCGCCGGTGCACAGCACGACGGCATCGCCGTGATGCACCTCGCCGTGGTCGTCGCGTACGGCGTTCTCGCCGACGACGTCGCGGACCTCGCGGCCGGGCAGGAAGCGGTAGAGCGGGGACCTCAGCAGCTCGGCGCGCAGGGCGAGCTGGGCGGTGCGCGGCTCGACGGCCGCGTCGCGCTCGCAGTACAGGGCGGCGGTGAACCGCCCGCGCAGGGCGGGGTTCAGGGCGCGGGCCTCGCTGGGCAGCAGCAGCTTGTAGCCGCGGGCGGCGGCGTCCTCGCGGGCCACGGCGGCCTCGGCGACGGCGAGTTCGAGATCGCCGCGGACCGGGGTGAGGGAGCCGTTCGCCCGGAAGCCGAGGGCGGGGACCCGGGCGCCGATCTCCTCCCACAGCTCTCTGGCCCGCAGGGCGGTGTCGAGCTCCTCCCCGCCCGCCCGGCCACTGACCCAGATCTGGCCGAAATTGCGCAGGGAGGCTCCTCGGGCCTCGGCCTCGCGTTCGATCTGTACGACCTCATGGCCGCGCTGGACTGCTTGCCAGGCGTGCATGGTGCCCACCACGCCTGCTCCGACGACTATCACTCTCACGACGGCAACGCTCCTTGGGGCCGGGGAACCGGAAGGGTCCGGCTGACAACGAGAGCGTGAACTGGTCATCACGTTTGGGCTAGACCCGTTATCTTTTCGTGATGTACTGGTGGGGCGGGAGAGATGGTTTTCGGCCGGGCGGTGCGGGAGGTTCCGGGGCGGCGGGGGGCTTGTCCGGCGGGCGGGTCCGGAGGCGGGCCGGGTCACCCGGAGGTCGGCCGGGTGGCCCGGGGGTCGGCCAGGTCGCCCGGAGGGGGCCCGGTCGCCCGGAGGTGGGCCCGGTCAGCCTCCGAGGTGGGCCGTGAAGGAGAAGCGGTCGCCGCGGTAGAGGGTGCGGACGCGCTCCAGCGGGCGGCCTTCGGTGTCCCGGGAGACGCGGTGGATGAGGAGCATCGGCAGGGCGGGCGGGGTGCCGATGAGGAGCGCCTCGCGCGGGGTGGCGAGAACGGTCTCGATGCGCTCGTCCGCGTCGCCGAACCCGATGTCCTGGGAGTGGAGGTAGGCGTAGAAGGAGGAGTCCGGGTCGAAGCCGGAGTCCAGTTCGGGCACGCGGGAGACGGCGACGTACGTGCTCTCCAGCCCCACCCGTTCGTCGTCGGCGAGCAGCACGCGCTCCATGTGCCAGACGGGTTCGCCGCGGGTCAGCCCGGTCTCGGCGGCGAGGGCGTCCGGGCAGGGGAAGCGGTCGAGGGTGACCAGGTTCCGCCCCGGGGTACGGCCCTGGCGGCGCACGCCCTCGGTGTAGCTGGCAAGGGACAGCGGCTGTTCCAGCTTGGGCCCGGCGACGACGGTGCCGCGGCCCTGGCGGCGCAGTTTGCCCTCCAGTACGAGTTCGCGGATCGCCTGGCGGACGGTCTCCCGGGCGACCTCGTGACGCTCCGACAGATCCCGCTCGGTGGGCAGCGGGTCGCCCTCCCTCAGGTCGTCGACGAGCCGGTCGATCTCCGCCTTCACCGCGTAGTACTTCGGGATCCGGCCGTGCTCGGGGATGCCGCGGCGGACGGGGGCGCCGGGGGCCTGGTCGTTCGGGTAGTCCACACGGTGATCGTCGCAGACGGGGGTGACGGGGAGAGGAGGCGGCTGCGGTTCGCCGGCCGCCCGGTTCCGGAGCGCTCAGCGGCGGCCCCGGCTTCTGGCCATGACGGCGGCGCCTGCCGCCAGCAGCAGGGCGGCGCCGGCCGCGAGCACGGTGGGCAGGGAGGCGAGGCCGGTGCTGGCCAGCTCGGCGGACAGCGGGAACCGGTCCGTGCGGGGGCGGGCCGAGGGGTCGGCGGGGCCGGTCGGCGCGCCGGAGACGGGCGGGGACGCCGGGGTGGCCGTGGGGTCCGCCGTGCCCTCCGGGTCGGCCGGGTCCCCGGGGCCGTCCCGGACGGTGAAGCGGTAGTCGTTCGACCTGCCCACCCATTCGCCGTCGTCGTCCTGCCGCTGGACGACGGCCGCGGTGGCGGTCACCTCGTTGGGTACGGCGTTCTCGGCCAGGGTGAGACGGACCTTCACGGTGACCGTCCTTCCCGGGCCGACGCTGAACCCGGCGAACCCGGCCGCGTCGTCCGCGAACGCCCCCACCAGTTCGTCCTCGTCGGTGGTCTCGAAGCGGACCGGGTGGGGGCGGCCGTCGGCGTAGAACTCCAGCCGTGGCTGGGCGGTGCGCAGGGCCCGTTCCTCGTCGGCCAGCACGACGACCGGGTGGACGCCGGTGCAGGGGCGGTCGGTGGTGTTCGTCAGGTCGACGTACCAGACACCGGCTCCGCCGCCGGGGGCGTAGGTCTCGGGACCGCCGTGGATGCGGGTGGCCAGGGGGAACTCGGTGCCGCCTGCGGCGGTGCAGGAGTTGGCTCGCGCGGGGGTGGTGAGGGGGGTGGCTGCCGCGGTGGCCGCCGTGGCCGGCGGGGCGAGGAGGGGGGTGGCCGCGGCGGCGGCGAGGCAGAGGGTGGTGGGGGTGGGCAGTTTGAGCCTGGGTCGTCCGCGGGACTTGGTTAGTCGCATAAACACATGAGCATCACGGGTGGGGCGGGGGTGGGGGGTGCCGCACCGTGGGGCGGTGCCAAGACCGCTCGATCAGCGGACGGGCGCGTCCGCGAGGTGCGGTTGTGGGCCGACTTTCCGTACGTGGTGGTCGCTCGCGCCCACGCGGCGGAGCGTCCGCCGAGGGCGGTTGTGTGCCGACTCTCCGTACGCCGTGGCTGACCGCGCCCACGCGGCGGAGCCGCATATCAACACAGCCCCGCGCCCCTGAAGGCGGTTGGCAGCCGGGCGTCAGGGGGGACACGGGGCCGGGCGCGTCTGCCTGGGGCTGTGGGGTGCCGGCTTTCCGTACGCCGTGGTTGATCGCGCCCACGCGGCGGAGCCGCATATCAACACAGCCCGCGCCCCTGAAGGCGGTTGGCAGCCGGGCGTCAGGGGGGACACGGTAGGGACGCCGACCTGTACGCCCAGGCACCGAGACTACGACCGCCCTAGGGGCGCGGGGAACTGCGCAAAGACCCACCACCGACGGACAGCCGACACACAACACCCCCCGGCGCCGAGAACTCCACCGCCCTGAGGGGCGCGGGGAACTGCGCGAAGAGCGACCGCACACGGGCAGCCGGCACTCCACAGCCCCCGGCACACGCACCCCCCGCCCCGGAACCCTCAGTGTTCTGGTCGGTTGAAGAGAGGCGCGAGAAGAAGCTGGGCCGCCCCCTCGGCGATACCGCGCATGCCGTTGGGCGCGATGAGGACAGGGACGGGCGTGTCCTGGTCGCTGGAGCGCAGCGCGTGCGCCGCAAGCACCGCGCCGACACCCCGCACGAACGCCCCCGGCGCGGAATCGACCGTACGCCCACCCAGCAGCACCGCGTCGATGTCCAGCAGCCCCACAAGATTCGCGGCACCGACCCCCAGCACACGCGCCGCCTCGGCGATGTCGCCGCGCGCGACGGCGGTCAGGCACAACGCCTCCACACACCCACGGTTGCCACAGCTGCAGAGCGGCCCGTCCAGGGCCAGCACCTGATGCCCGAACTCCCCCGCCCCCGTACGCGCGCCCCGGTGCACGGTTCCACCGATCACCAGCCCCGCCCCGAGCCCCGTACCGAGGTGCAGATACGCGAAGGAGCCGCCCGCACCGGCCACGGAGAGTCCGAGCGCGGCGGCGTTGGTGTCCTTGTCGACGACGACGGGCACGCCGAGCCGTTCCGCCAGCACGTCCCGCAGCGGGAACCCGTCCCACTCCGGGAACCCCGTCACCCGGTGCAGCACGCCGTGCGTGTGGTCGAGGGGCCCGGGCAGGGCGATGCCGAGGCCGAAGAGGTTGCGGGCGTGGGAGAGCAGACCGGGCCGGTCGTCGGCCGCCCCCGCCTCCGCCTCCGCCTCCGGGGAACGGTCGGGACCACGGTCCGGCGGCCCCTGCTCCCGCAGCAGCGAATCGGCCTCCCGGCCCACCGCGTCCAGTACGGCCTCCGAGCCCGCGCCCAGGTCCAGCGGGGCCCGGCGTTCGGCCACCACCTCGCCCGCGAGGTCGACCAGGACCGCGCGGAGTTCGTCGCGGTCGAGGTGGACTCCGAGGGCATGGCCCGCGGCGGGCACGAGGCGCAGGACAGTGCGCGGCTTGCCTCCCGTGGAAGCCCTGCGACCCGCTTCCTCGGCCAGTCCCTCCGCGCGCAGCCGTGCCGTGATCTTGCTGACGGCCTGCGGGGTCAGCCCCGTACGGTCCGCGAGCTCCAGCCGGCTGATCCCGTCCGCCCCGGCCGATCTCAGCAGCCCGAGGACGAGCGCGGTGTTGTGGCTGCGCAGATCGGGGAGGTTCGCCCCGGCGTACGCGCGTGAACCGCCGGCCGCGCGGCCGGACCCGGCGGCACGGGAGGCGGTGACACGACGGCCGGGGCCCAGCGCGCGGGTCGCGCCGATACCGCGTGCCGGGCCGCCGCCCCGCGCGCCGGTGCCGGCCTCGCCCGCGGCCGGCCCGGAACTCCTCGGCGGGAGGCGGCCGGGGCGCGCGGTCCCGGCCACGCCGGGGCCGCCGCGCGGGGCACGCCCGGCCCGCGGCGCATCGGCCCCGGTCTCCGCCACCGAGTCCCCGGCCGCGCCCGGGCCCCGCCCGGCTCCGGTCCTGCCGTGCTCGCCGTCCTCGCCGCGTTCGTCGGCCGCGTCCGCCCTCGCCGTGTTCACCCGCCCATTCTCCCCCGCGCTTGCACTTTCGCAACAGCGTTGCGAAAGTGGCTGCATGACTGGCACTGGCACCACCCCCCTCGGCGGCCCCTCCGGCAGCCCCTCCGGCCCCCTGCGCGTCGGCCTCGCCGGATACGGCCTGGCCGGTTCCGTGTTCCACGCGCCGCTGATCGCGGCCACCGAGGGTCTCACTCTCGACACCGTCGTCACCTCGAACCCGGAGCGGCAGCAGCAGGCCCGCACGGAGTTCCCGGACGTCCGGATCCTGGCCACCCCCGACGAACTCCTCGACCGCGCCGGCGAACTCGACCTCGTCGTCATCGCCTCCCCCAACAAGACGCACGTCCCGCTGGCCACGGCCGCCCTGAAGGCGGGCCTCGCGGTCGTCGTGGACAAGCCGATCGCGGGCACCGCGGCCGAGGCGCGCGAGCTGGCGGCCCTCGCCGAGGAGCGCGGCCTGCTGCTGTCGGTCTTCCAGAACCGCCGCTGGGACAACGACTTCCTCACCCTGCGGGGGCTGATCGCCGAGGGCGCCCTCGGGGACGTATGGCGCTTCGAGTCGCGCTTCGAGCGCTGGCGCCCGCAGACGAAGGGCGGCTGGCGGGAGTCCGGCGACCCCGCCGAGATCGGCGGTCTGCTCTACGACCTCGGCAGCCATGTCGTCGACCAGGCGCTGGTCCTCTTCGGCCCGGCGGTGTCGGTGTACGCCGAGGCGGTCGTGCGGCGCGAGGGCGCGCAGACGGACGACGACACGTTCATCGCGCTGACCCACGCGAACGGCGTCCGCTCCCACCTCTACGTCTCCGCGACGGCCGCCCAGCTCGGCCCCCGCTTCCGGGTCCTCGGCTCGCGGGCGGGCTACGTCAAGTACGGCCTGGACCCGCAGGAGGCGGCCCTGCGCGAGGGCGCCCGCCCCGGCGACGGCTCGGCCTGGGGCGTGGAGCCCGCGGACCAGTGGGGCGCGCTCGGCGCCGGAGAGTCCCCGCCGACCGGCGGCGGCAGCCCAGTGGAGACGCTCCCGGGCGACTACCCCGCGTACTACGCTGCCGTGGCCGCCGCCGTGCGCGACGGCGCCCCGAACCCGGTGACCGCGTCGGAGGCGGCCGCCGCCCTCGACGTCCTGGAGGCGGCTCGCCGTTCGGCCCGAGACGGAGTGGTGGTGTCCCTGTGACCGGCACGCACAGGACGGCGTCCGTGACGCCGAAGATCGCGCCCGAGCTGACGCCGAGCGTGGCGGAACTGGAGGCGCAGGAACGGCGCCTGGTCTTCCCCGAGTTCACCCCCGACGACGCCTGGCGCCTCGGCTCCCTGCTGGTGGAGCTGGCCCGGGAGCGCCAGGCCCCCGTCGCCGTCGACATCCACCGCGCCGGGCAGCAGCTGTTCCACGCCGCCCTGCCGGGCGCCACACCCGACAACGACGCGTGGATCGCCCGCAAGCGCCGCGTCGTGGAGCGCTACCACGCCTCGTCCTACCTGGTCGGCACCCGCTTCCGCGCCAAGGGCACGACCTTCGAGGACTCCTCCCGCCTCGACCCCGACACCTACGCGGCCCACGGCGGCTCCTTCCCCATCACCGTCGAAGGCGTAGGCGTGATCGGCGCGGTAACCGTCTCAGGCCTCCCCCAACTCCAGGACCACCGCATGGTGGTAGAAGCCCTGGAAACCTACCTGAAGCTCTAGGTTCCGGGGGCCGGCACTCCCAAGACACCCCGCGTCCGCAACCGCCCTCAAGGGCGCGGGGCTGTGCCCGATCCCCGCCTGTCGCCCCGCGCCCCCACCAGGACTCCCGAACCGCCCCCGTCAGGACCCGCCTTTAGGGGCGCGGGGCTGTGCTCGACATGCGGCTACCGCCGCGCGGGCGCGACAAGCCACAACGAACCCGCACCCACAAACGAAGCGCACCCCCCGCGCCCCCACCAGCACTCCCGAAACGCCTGCGCCCGAAACCACCCTTAAGGGGCGCGGGGAACTGCGCGACCAGCCACAACGAACCCGCACCCAAAACCCGACCGCAGAACCCCACACCCCCCGTAAAACCCCCGGAGGGCTACGCCCCCTTCAACTCCTGCCGCTGCCGCCCCAACCCCTCCACCTCCAGCTCGACCACATCCCCGCCCCGCAGATACGGCTTCGGCTCAGGCCGCCCCATGGCAACCCCCGCAGGCGTCCCCGTGTTGACGACATCACCGGGGTACAGGGTCATGAACTGACTGACGTACCGAACAACCTCCCCCACGGGAAAGATCTGCTCCGCCGTCGACCCGTCCTGCTTCAACTCCCCGTTCACCCACAGCCGCAGGGACAGCCGCTGAGGATCGGGCACCTCGTCCGCCGTCACCAGCCACGGCCCCAGCGGATTGAACGTCTCGCAGCTCTTGCCCTTGTCCCACGTTCCGCCGCGCTCGATCTGGAACTCCCGTTCCGACACGTCGTGCGCCACCGCGTACCCGGCGACATGCGCGAGCCCCTCCTCCGCCGACCCCAGATAGCGGGCCGTACGGCCGATGACGACCGCGAGTTCGACCTCCCAGTCGGTCTTGCGGGACCGCCGCGGCACGAGCACGTCGTCGTACGGCCCGACCACCGTGTCCGGTGCCTTGAGGAAGACGACCGGCTCGGCGGGCGGCTCGGCGCCCGTCTCACGGGCGTGGTCGTGGTAGTTCAGCCCGATGCACACGATCTTGCCG
Source organism: Streptomyces sp. NPDC048600 (assembly GCF_055587025.1). Taxonomy (NCBI): domain Bacteria; kingdom Bacillati; phylum Actinomycetota; class Actinomycetes; order Kitasatosporales; family Streptomycetaceae; genus Streptomyces; species Streptomyces sp. NPDC048600. Next base: position 187,885 of record NZ_JBVJGZ010000008.1, read on the forward strand.
ATCCGCCCCACCGGCGGCCCGACCCGCAGCCCCGTCGCGTCCAGCACGGGCAGTTCGCCGGACGCCTCGGCGGCCCGGATCCGGCCCAGCGCGGCATCGTCGGCGAGCAGCGGCCCGTCGATGTCCGGGACAAGCCCGGAGAGGTCCCTAAGGGCCCCGTCGGCGTCCAGCAGCGCGGGGCGCTCCACTCCGGCCGTACCGACACGCAGCAGCTTCATGGTCACCGTCTCCCTCGATCGCGTACGCCCCGCCGATGTGTGCGGTCATCCCAGGACTGGTCGATCCTCCAAGGAGGCGGTCCACTCCGCAAGACCCCGTTCACGTACTGGACCGCCTGACTGAGCGAGGCAGACCGGACTAGGCGGGGTAGAGCAGCGCCCGCTCCGCCGCACTCCACGCCGTACTGGTCACGACGTACAGCGCGGCGGCGAGCGGTACGACGGCCACGGTGATCAGCGTGAAGAAGGACAGGTACGGCATCACCTTGGCGACGGCCCCTGCGCCCGGCGCGTCGATGGGCGCGCTGTCGGCGAGGGAGACCCTGGACCGCCGGAAGTTGAAGACGGCGACGGCGACGACCACGGCGAACAGCGCGAGGTACACGAGCCCGGCGCCCCCGAACAGCCCGCCGCCGGCCAGCGCGTCGGCCCAGCGGTCGCCGAGGGGCGCGGCCAGCAGCTGATGGCCGAGCAGGACGTTGGGCTCGCCGCCGATCTCCGAGCTGGAGAACAGGTGGTAGAGCAGCAGGAACGCGGGCGCCTGGAACAGGCTCGGCAGACAGCCCGACAGCGGCGACACCTTCTCCTGTGTGTGCAGGTCGAGCACGGCCCGTTGAAGTTTCTCGGGGTCCTTCGCGTGCTTCGCGCGCAGCTCGGCGATCCGCGGCTGGAGCGCCGCCCGGGCGCGGGCGCCACGGGCCGAGGCCCGGGACAGGGGGTGGACGAGCAGCCGTACGAACGCGGTGAACAGGACGATGGCGGCCGCGGCGGCCGAGCCGTGGAACAGGGGCTGGAGCAGATCGGCGAGCTGCTCCACCAGTGTGGCGAAGACGGACATGGGTGAGCCCTCCGGGGGTCTCGTCGTGCCGGATGAGGACATGGCGGCATGACGACCCGAGCGCGCGGGATACGGGTGATCTACGCGACGGTCGCCGGGAGGGCGTGTCCGGGTGCTCGTGGCCTGCGGCGGCCCCGGGCGTCGGGATCGCGTTGCGGCAGGAACGCCGTACGCCGGTCGCGGTCGCGGATCGCCGTACGGACGCGGGTGCGCGGTACGGACGGCGCGCAGCGCGCGGCGATGACGGCACAGAAGGCGAGCGCGGCCCCCGCGGCGGCGGTGGCGGCGAGCGCGACGGTGGCGAACAGGCCACCGGAGTCCAGGAGGGCGGCACCGAGCAGAAGCAACAGCAGCAGACCGGCCGACCGCTGGGTCGTCATCGGCTGCTCCTCTCCCCTCGTGCTCGCCACGGCTGCCCCCACGCTACTTCAGCGGAGCCGGACGGAGGTCAGCTTTCCCCACACCACGAGGCGGTACGCCGACGAATAGGCGGGTGTGCAGGTGGTGAGCGTGAGGTAGTACCCGGGTTCCCGGTACCCGCGGCCGGGGTGGACGAGGCTGGCGGGCACCGGCCGCAGGACGCCGGAGTCGCGCGGGGAGGTGCGCGGCAGGGTCCGGTCGACGGTGTACGCGTACACGGCCGCGGCCGTCTCCACGAGGACCCGGTCGCCGCGCGTCAGGCGGTCGAGATGCCGGAAGGGCTCGCCGTGGGTGTTGCGATGGCCGGCGAGCGCGAAGTTGCCCGCCTGGCCGGGCTGTTGGGTGCCGGGGTAGTGGCCGGCGTACCCGAGGTCGAGGACGTCGGCCTTGCGGATGCCTTCGGCGACGGGGACGCGGAGGTCCAGGCGGGGGATGGTGAGGATGGCGTAGGCGGGATGGGTGCCGCGGGAGGCGGCCGCCGTCCGGCCGGGCGCGGGCTCCCCGGCGGGGACGGGCCGGGACTCCTCGTCGCCGCCCCGGCCGCCCGGCGGCGCGTCCCCGGGAGCCGGTCCGCCGGGCGGCCGGGGCGTCCCGCTGCCCTCCCACTCCCGTTCCAGGGCGTGGACCTGGCGCTCGGCGGCGGCGCGGGCCTGCCGGTTGGTCCACCACAGTTGATGGACGACGAGGAGCAGCAGGACGACCCCGACGGTGACGAGGACCTCCCCGCCGCCCCACAGGACGCTCCGGCGCCGGGCGCGCCGACGCAGGGTGCGGTGCTGGACGACGGGCACGCGCATGAGGCCTCCCCGGACGGGACCGCCCGCACGGTAAGGGGCGGGGGCGGAGACCACCAGGCCCGTGCGGCGACCGAGTGGGGGGATGCCTCTCCTTCGGGGGCGCCCGGCGCTACGGTGTTGACCATGCGCCCCGACACGCCTGCCGAGAACGTCGACCACTCCGCCGAAGCGGCACGCCTGGAGCGAACCGCCGACCTGTACCCCGAGGACGCCGAGGCCCTGCTGCTGCGCGCCGCGGCCCACCTGGAACTCGCCGGCGAGCGCCCCGCGGCGTCCGCGCTCTACGACCGCCTGCTCGCGACCGAGGACGACCTGGACAACCCTCCCCTGATCCGCGCGCTCAAGGCGTCGAACCTGTGGGAGTACGGCCATGAGGCCGAGGCCAGAGCGATCATCGAGGGCCTGCGGACCTCGGCGCCCCGGGACCCGGCGCCCTGGGTGATCGTCGCGGAGGCCCTGGAGTCGCACGACGAGCTGGAGGCGGCGCAGGAGGCGTTCACATCGGGGGTGCGGCTCCTGATCGCGGACGGCGAGGCCGACCCGGCCCGGTCGACGCACCCGCTCCTCTTCGGCCGCCACCGGGTGCGGCGGATGCTGGGCCTGCCGCACGACGAGTGGGACTCGCTCGCGGACACGGTCCACTCCTCGCCGGTCTCCCTGGACGAACTCCACGACCCCAAGCGGGTGTGGTCCCTGGGCTCCGACAACCCGGCGGAACTGGCGGCGGAGATCACCCGCCTCCGCGCCGAGCTGGGCACCTACCGGGAGGCCCTGTCCCGCCCCTTCCCGGTCGCCGTCCTGCACTGGCCGGCCCTCGAACTCTCCGAACTGGTCGAGGCCTACCCGTCCCTCTCCGCGGAGTACCCGTCCCACCCCGAGCACCTGTCGACCATAGAGTCCTCCCTCCGCGAGCTCTCCGCCTCCGGCACGGGCAACCTCGGCATCGTCACGGGCACGGTCCCCTCCTACGAGGCCTTCGCCGCCTCCGAGGGCACCTCCCCCTCCGACACGTCCCTCCTCCCCCAGTACGCGACGACACTCGCGGCCCGGGGGCGGGCGGTGGCCTGGCCGCCACGGGAGAGCGCGACCTGCTGGTGCGGGTCGGGGCGGGGGTATGGGGGGTGTCATGGAGTGGGGGGCTGACAACAACCAGAGTCCAACGTCGCCGGAGTCGCAGTGACGGCCGGGCACGCCCACTGACTTGCTGTACACGGTTGGATACCGGCCGCAACGATCACTTCCCCGGAAGTCTCGGTGTAGAGGCAGCAACGGAGGCGAGCACCTCCACCTGCTCGATCTGCACTCACGATTGGCGGCTGTTCCAGCACGGCTGGGCATCAATCCGCTCCCCTGAGTCGGCAGCCGCTGCGTCTCTATCACCGCCCGGTGCCCACACCACCCCCCCGTACTAGGCTCAGCGATGTGTCCGAAGATCCCGAGTGGGAAGCACCAGAAGGCTCCTGGGCGTCGTCCGCAGCCCGTCGTCGCAACATGCAGGCGATCCGCAGCCGTGACACCAAGCCCGAGAAGCTGATCCGACGGCTTGTACATGCCCAGGGCCTTCGATACCGCGTTGCCGCCCGGCCGCTGGCGGACCTCCGCCGTACCGCGGACATGGTGTTCCGTCCAGCGAAGGTAGCGGTCTTCATCGACGGCTGTTACTGGCACGGATGTCCCGAGCACTACGTTCCGCCAAAGACGAATCCCGGCTACTGGTCCGAGAAGGTTTTGCGCAACATGCAGCGTGACCGTGATACGGACCAGCGGCTCCAGGAGGCGGGCTGGCTGGTACTGCGCTTCTGGGAACACGAACCAGCCGAGCAGTGCTCGCTCGTGGTCTGTGAGGCTGTGGCCGGTAGAAGGGCGCGGCAAGCAGGGCATCAAGGTGAAGCAGTTGAGTAAGCGTCCAGACCACGGGCCCCGCACCCCTCCCCTAAGCTGTCTTCAGCGAGCGCGGCAGTAAGCGACTTCTGTGGGGGAAGCCGTCTGGCCGGGCTCGTGTAAGACACAGCGGGTACGGACGATCCAGCCGTGACCGCGCCTGACACGGGGGGCAAGGTGGCGGTCGAGCGCACAAACCGCGACGTCCGGACACTCATCACGCAGATCGCGGCCGGGGAGATCATGCTTCCCGAGATCCAGCGTGGATATGTGTGGAAGGCATCGCAGGTCGCCAGGCTCATTGAGTCGCTGTATCGCGGATACCCAGCAGGATCCCTCCTCTTCTGGAAGACCGGCCAGCCTGCCGAGACGCGGGGTGCCGCGATTGGCGTGTCTCAGGCACTGCCGAGTGTCATGCCTCTTTACCTGCTCGATGGCCAGCAAAGACTTACCTCTCTGTTCCGCGTCCTCACGGATCACGCGGAAGCCCAGGTTGTCTTCAACATCGAGACAGAAGCCTTCCAGAACCAGAGTGCCGCCACCCGCCGAAACAAGAAGTGGATCAAGGTCTATGACGTCGCAGGCCCTGGCGCAGATGTTTTTGCGATCCACGGTGATCTGAAAGAAGCCGGACTCGCGATCCCGGACCCTGAGATCGGGCGCCGCCTCAGCGCACTTCAGAAGATCACCCAGCGTGACTTCCACATGGAGGTGCTGCATGAATTCGAGTACGAGGAAGTCGCCGACATCTTCGTCCGCGTAAACAGCGGCGGACGGGCGCTCAAGACCACGGATCTCGCGCTCGCCACGCTCTCGGCACGGACGCCCGGCTTTCTGGGGCAGCTGGAGGCGGAGTCAGCCCGCTGGGCGGCACGCGGGTACGGGGCTCTCGACGTCAACTTCCTAATCAAGGCCCTTACACTCAGCCTCTCAACCACTGGCAAGCGGCTGGCGTCCGTGGCGAAGCTAACCGCTGCCAGCCGGGACATGGTCGAATCAGGATGGGAGAAGGTCCAACGCGGGCTTGCCCGCGTCGTTCCACTTCTTGAGGGCAAGCTGCTCATCCCGACCACGGCCCTGGTCCCCTCGCTCGCCGCTCTCCACCCCCTGATCCTCTACTACGGACGGCACCCGGAGGGTACGGAGATCGACGCCGCGGCAGAGGACGGCCTTCTGTACTGGTTTCTGGCTGCCACCGCCCGAAACCGCTACGGCGGCGCCGCGGACACTGCTCTGACACAGGACATCAGGGTGCTCGACACTGAGAACCCTGTGGCAGCACTGCTTTCGAACCTGGGAATCCGTCGAGGCGGCATTTCCGTGACCGCCGACGACCTTGCTGGGCGCAACCATCAGAGCCCCTATCTGATGTTCTGTTACCTCGCGGCAGCCCACGCCGGCGCTACCGACTGGTGGGACGGGGGCCCCATCTCGGGAGGTGTCGACAGATCCGGCAAGCCGCAGTACAGCCTTCTTCACCCCGCCGCGAAGCTACGCAGCTGCGCGAGCGGATACTCATCAACGGAGATCAACGAACTCGCGAACATCGTGTTCATCTCCGAGCAGACGGCGAAGAACATCATCGGCACCCGGTCCCCAGCGGCGTATCTGCAGAACGTCGGCTTCAGTGACCGCGCCGCCCACATGATCCCGCACGACCCTGCGGTACTTGAGTCAGATGGCTTCCGCGAGTTCCTGAGCGCCCGCAGGACTCTGCTTGCAGCCCACATCACGAGGCTCCTTGACCGTTTCCGGCCCGCCTTCCTTACGGAGGACAGCTCGGCAGCAGAGACACGTGCATCACGGTCTCTTGTACTTGCTGGATACGCAGGAGCCGGACGGAGTGTGCTGGTAGCGGAGGCCAGTGCCGCTGGACAGAGCTGGATCGGGTGGATTGCCCCCACCGAGTTTGAAGCGGCGCTGGACGCAGCCGCCACTGGCATCGCGAGCGATGTCCTGGTAGGTGACGAGGCAGCACCGATGCGTGTTGATGATGAAGACACCGTGACCTTCGGTCTCGGCCCCTTCATCATCCGGGGCTCACTCGATCAGTGGCGAACCGCGGTCAAGGACGCCTTCGAGGGCGCGCGGCCTCTGGCGGAGTGCCCTGAGCCAAACGACGATCAGTGGTCTGCGGAGCCTGAGGAGTTCCTGCTCTCGGATACCGGCGTACGAGACGCAGCCTCGTAACGGCAGTTTATCTTCCGCTCGGCAGTCGTAGCCGTTGTCAGGAGATACCGGGCAGCCCCCTGAGCATCTCAGGCGCGGTGTCAGCGAGCATCGGCGCGATGCTCGGAATGCCTGGCACAGGAACCTCGGGGGGTATGTCAAGACGGCACGATTGCCAGCGCCCACGTTCGGTACGGTCTCTGGGAACCTGGTTCGCGATCCAGTCCCTCGGCACCGCAGCCACAGCATTTAGCTCAAGATCCGGGGAAAGACGGACCGTGACCAGTTCCCAGGCCGGGTCACGCAGCATAGTCTCGTATTCATTGCGCGAGATATAAACAGTGAGACGCCCTCTGCGCACCGTTGTCTTCACTTCCAGGTGGGCAGCGTACTCAAAAGCATGCACGAAAATGTCGTACCCGTAACCGTCAGACCATGCCGCAACATGCTCCACATGGCCCGCCCCTGACTCGGACAGCAACTCAAGAAGAGCGAGTTCACCTGCGGAGCCGATGCGCGAGCGTTCCTCTGTATCCACTTTGCCCCACGCCGTGCTCACCAGCGCGTGCGCCTGTTCCGGAGTCAGGCCTAGCGTCTCCGACGCGCGCAGGGCATCCTCCGGAAGCTCGTCCGGTCTGCGGATCAGCAAGTCAGCGTCCCGGAACCATGGCACTCCGCTCAATGCCATCGCAGCTTCGAAGACTCTGACGTTCACTGGCACGCCGCTGTTCACTGCCCTCAGCAGCCCTGTGTCCCTTATCCAGGTGTAAGCAGCGTCGTACTGCGTCGGCGTGATGTCGCTGAAGTCACTGTGGGTGGTAAAGAGGGCGCGCACGCGCGCGGTACCGCTGGCTGGGAGTCTGTCCAGCCAGCGGACTGCCGCACGCAGGACCGGCTCAGGCGGAACGGGCACGGAGGTGACCCATCAGCGCCTGAAGGTCTCTGTGGTCCAGGCCTCCGCCGATTGCCGGTACTTCCTCCAGATCGGCTAGTTGCTGGACGGCCGGATCATCGAGGATGCTCCCCATGAACTGCAGCTTGTCGCTGAGGCGTTGATCAACGACCTCATCGATAGTGCCCTCTGAAGCAAGGACGGTGATCCGCGTTTCGGTCTCGGGTGCAAGTCCGAGACGGTGAATGCGGTCAAGGCTCTGCAGGAATCTGCCAGCCGCGAAGTCCCGGTCGACGTAAACGGCGTCGTGGCAGTGATGGTGGAGACTGATGCCCTCACCGAGGGTGCCTGGGTTGGACAAGAGAACCATGCAGTCGGGGTCGTGACGGAACCTCTTGATCGCCGCATCACGGTCAACGTCATTCATCGCCCCGTAAACCAGAGCAGGCGAGAATTCACTGAGCATGCGCTCCAGCGTGTTGAGGCTGCGCACGAAGGTCGACCACACGAGCGTTTTACGTCCTTGAGCCGCATTCCTGCGGAGTATCGCCAAGACCTCACGGTACTTCGGCGACATCTCGTAGCTCGGCAGGTCCCGCATCAGTTCGAAGAGCGGTGTGCCCTCTGGCACGGAAAGCGGAGGCACCTGATAGGACAGCGGTTCGTGGCGTGTCGTGCCGACGGCGAGCAGCGCTGGGCTGGTCGCTGCCATCAGCATGTAGACGATGACTCTGCCGAGGGCGAGGAAGTCACCTTCCGACCCAGCGGCACGCGCGGAGAAGCGTCCGATGAGCGCCTCGTACACCTCTTGGTGGAGGGGCGGCAGAGGCACGGTAGTCAGGTTCGTAGATACCGGTGGCAGACCCAACTCGCCCTTGGTGGTGCGGGTGAAAAGGGGGCGCAGAACCTGGCTCGCCTTAGCGAGATCCCCGCCAGCCACAGCCTGGACTACCTTCTGGCGCCCATGTCCAGGCCACACAAAGCCGAACAGATTCTCCAAATCCTTCACGCCGTTCGGAGCCGGCGTGCCTGTAAGGATCAGCCGGTGTCTGCTGCGGGGACCGAGAGCGAGGCAGGCGGAACCGTCCGTGCCGTCGGCGCCGCGCTTCATTCGGTGGGCCTCATCGAGCAGGAGCATGGACGGTCTTTCGGCCAGCCACTGGCCGAGTTCATTAACGACCCCGTCCTGGCGCAAGCGCTCATAGTTGACAATGAGGGCTTCCGCAGCAGGATCGGTACTCCTGGAGAACACATCCATGCTGAGGGGCTCGCGGAGACACTCACGGTTCTCGTACTGCCAGGACTCATAGCAGGATTTCGGGCCAACGATCAGAAGCCGCTCGATTCCCTTGTTGTGCCGCAGTGAGTGGAACACAGCAAGGCCTACCCGCGTCTTGCCAGCCCCAGGAACAGAGAAGTTGGCACCGTGGCGCAAGGAGAGCAGCTTGGCGATGTCACGGCGCTGGAACGCCGTGAGATCTGCCACCCAGCCGGAGCCGAGCAGACTGACGACATCGTCTGGGTCTACCTCACCGTCTGTGCTTGCTGACGGGTCAAGCCGCTGGGCAACGGTTTGTGCGTCGACAGCGGAATCGGTCGCCAGGGCGGCCAACTGAGGGTCCCATGTGACGCTTGCAGGTTCAGGCCAAGTAGCGAGCGCGACAAGGTTAGTCAGGAGATCATCGATCTCAACCTCAGTAGTCCCCTGGGACCGCTGAACACTGCTCTGGAAGCGCAGAGCGAGACGACGCAGGTCGCTCTCGTAACCTGTCCCAGCCCGCAGCCGCGCTCGGGTGACGCCGTCAGCGAAGCCGATCTCCAGGCTGGGTGCGGTCGGCTGTCCCGTCATCAGTTCTCTCGCGTGGAATCAAGCAGCCAGGCAACCCCGTTGCCGGGGGAGCTGAAGGTGCGCCCGGCCTGCTTTGCGAGGCGGGCGAGACTCGCCTTCAGGGTCAGCAGCGCGTCGTCAAACGCATCCTCGTCGAGTGCACGCTTTGCTTTGGCCTCGGCGAATTCGGCAGCACATTGATTGACATAGTCAGCCGCGTCTGTAAGGCGCTCCGGGACAGCCACCTGGCGCTTCTGGAGTTCAGCGTTGGCGCCGGCAAGCTTCACAGCAGCGTCGAACGTCTTACGTGCCGTCTTGATCAGCGCATCCGCTTGAGTGACAGCAGCCGGGGCCAGCTTGTCCCCAGCCTGCGCCGCCGCCTTCGCCTGTAGCAGGGCATCAGTAAGGGCACGGGTCGACTTGACTGCGGCCGTGCCGTCAGGGATCGCCACACCGGCCAAGCCGGGAATAGCCACAGCGGCGGACTCTTGTGCAGCGGGACGCAGTTCACTGGGCAGGCGCTCGTCGAGGTAACGGCTATGGAAGTCCGCTTCCGCAAGACGCACCGTTGTCTTCGCGTAGTTCAGCACCACCATCGCCAGACGCGACTCCTTGAGCTGCTCAGCAGCGTCCGGGTCAGTCTTGGCGAGCTTGGTGTAGTCACGATGCAGCTCGCGGAGCTTTTCCTGATGGTCCTCAAAGTCGACCAGGCGCAGGACAGCGCCGCTCGTGGTCCGGCTGCGGTCAATCGCGTCATTGATCAGCTGGTAGACCCAGCGGTCCTGCTGAAGGGTGGTCTTCTTGATGTTGAAGTCCCGGGCCACGTCCTCCTCGCGGCGGCCGTCCGCGAGTTCATCTTCAATCGCGATGAGGCGGTTGATGTACGAGTACTCGCGGCGCTTGTCCCGACGCAGTTGCAGAGCGAGCTCAACGCTGTTGATGTCGCGGCGAGACGTGTCCGAGGGAAGCACACCGACCCGGATATCTCTGATGCCCAAGTCTCTCAGCGCGGCACAGCGAGTGTTGCCATCGACGAGGATGCCGTCCGGGCTGATGATCCCCGGTTCCCTCTGGCCGACGTCATCTAGCTCGTCCCGCAGGGCCACGTAGTCCGGATCGGTCTGGCTCGGGTTCGAAGGCCGACAGCGCAACAGGTCACGCAGATACGTTTGGCCGGGCTCACTCCACGGCTCCTCTTCCAAGACCCGGTTGCGCTCCGGCTGGAGCGTGCGCTGTGCGCGGATCCGGTGGGTGTCGGGGTTGAAGTAGAGCATGTCGACCGGCATCGAGATCACATGCAAGTGCCGCTGCTCACCGCGCCACTCGACCGTGACCTTCGCACCCTCCTCAGCCATGGCCTGCTTTAGCCGCTCGTCCACCAGCGAACGGATCCTCTCGCCTTCAGGTGGAACGCCGAACTTCACAGCCATAACCAGAGCCTCCCCAGGGTCAGACGCAGCGTGAAGCAGCATCATGGCAGGCCCGGCTGACAGGCGGTGTGCCGATAGCCGACAATCGACGTCCCAGCCGTTTGGAGAGCGGAGCAAGAAGTGCTGCCTTCCTGGAACGACCCCGAACTCAAGGCCGGAACCATGGTCCGGGGCGCACTCTGGCTCGTCCAAGTGATCGGCGAAGGCGGAACCTTCAACAAGGAGCAGATCAGGGACGCCTTCCCTAAGGTCTCGCAGGCGGACCGTCGTATCCGCGATCTTCGGGACTACGGCTGGGTCTTGCTGACCAACACCGAAGACGCCCGCCTGACCGCGGAGGACCAGCGCTTCGAGAAGGCCGGCGTTCCCGTCTGGGATCCTGCGGCACGACGAGCCGCGGCTCCGCAGAAGGCGGTTTCCAGCAAGCAAAGGCAAGCCGCATTTGCCGGAGACCACTATATGTGCACCATTTGCGGCATCTCCGGCGGAGAGGCTTACCACGACGACTCCAATCAAACGGCCGTGCTCTCCGTCACCCGGCGCAAAACCGTGCTGCCTGGCAGCAGCGAGGAGACGCTGCTCGTGACGGAATGCAAGCGTTGCCGCGTCGGCGCCGATGAAACCGTCGCCCGGGCCGACGAAACGCTGGCCGAGATCAAGCGCCTGGAACCCGGAGAGCAGCGGCGTCTTCTTCGCTGGATGGAGCGGGAACGCCGTGGCACAACACCTCTGGAGCGAGCCTGGAACGCCTACCGGCGACTGCCCGCAGACGCGCGCGAAGAGCTCCGGTCGGCACTGCAGGGCTGAGACGCCGTCGCACTGGCGTGCTCCGGAAAGGCCGCCGGGGCCGACGTTGTCACCCCGGCACCGTAGACTCCACAGTCTCGCGCTTCCCGCGTCCACCACTCCCATCCGCTGATCTGCGGCTAGGGTGCTGCCGGGTTCACGCGAAGCGGGGAACTGTAACGTCTGCGGGCGAGCACTGCCAGTGGTCACCGTGCGCTGACTCACTCGGCGCACCAGGAAGGAGAACACGATGTCGGCGGCGGAGCACGAGCAGAGACTCGAAGTGATCGAGATCTGCGCCGGCGCCGGCGGTCAGTCCTTCGGGCTGCATCGAGCTGGATTCACGCATCTCCTCGCCGTCGAACTGGACAAGCACGCGGCCCACACCCTGGACCAGAACCTCCGCCGGGTCCTCAAGGAAGACGGCTTGGACGTGCCTGACGACCTTGTGAGGGTCGGCGACGTCGCAGATCCTGAGGTCTGGGATCCAGACTCCTACAAGGACAGGGAAATCGCCCTCCTGGCAGGCGGCGTGCCCTGTCCTCCGTTTAGCATCGCAGGAAAACAGCTTGGTTCCAGCGATGAGCGGGATCTTTTCGCCTGGGCTATTGAGCTGTGCGGCCGCATAAGGCCCAAGGCCCTGCTACTGGAGAATGTGCGCGGACTCAGCGCCAACCGGTTCTCCGGCTACCGGCAGGCGGTACTCGACAAGCTTCACGAATTCGGCTACATCGCATCGTGGGAGCTGCTGCAAGCATCAAATTTCGGCGTTCCCCAACTCCGACCGCGCTTTGTCCTTGTCGCACTCCTCCCCGAATACGCCGAGTATTTTAATTGGCCAATGGGAGATCCAGGTGGTAAACCTACTACCGTGGCCAAAACACTTTTCGACCTCATGAGTGCGAACGGCTGGGACGGCGAGGAATTCGAAGCCTGGGTGAAGATGGCCGATGGCATCGCCCCGACAATCGTTGGCGGCTCAAAGAAACACGGTGGAGCCGACCTCGGGCCGACCAGGGCGAAGAAGGCCTGGGCCGAGCTGGGAGTTGACGCCATGGGCGTGGCCAATGAGGCACCGGGGCCGGGCTTCAAGCCCGTCAACGGCGCAACAGGGCCGAAGCTGACGACCCAGATGGTCTCCCGGCTCCAGGGGTGGCACGGGGAATTCTCCCAATGGGATTTCCTGGGTCGCAAGACTTCTGTGTACAGACAGATCGGCAACGCATTCCCTCCGCCCGTCGCCAAGGCTCTTGGCGAGGCAATCCGAGATGCTCTCCTCAAGAAGGGAGAGCCGAGCGCGCTAGTTGAGACGACCAACGCCGTCCAAGACCCCGTCTACAAGCTGCTGCGGCAACAAATCCGGCCAGTGACCGTCGAGCAGATCATCAAGAAGCTCGCGAAAATTGGTGCACCCATGGGGCAACCAGAAGTAGAGCGGCGCCTGAACCACTTGGGGCACGACTTCGAGCTGGAGAAGACGGAGCGCAAGTCTGGCGAACTTGCATATCTCCTTGGCCAGTTCAAAGCATTCGTTGGCCAGGACGACCACCAGCGTCACGATTTGTTCACGCAGCACCGGGCAAAGATCAGCTGATTGCGCGACCCCGCGCTAGACCACTACGCCGGCTCCGCTTCCGCCTCGTAATGCATCATCGCCCTGTCAAGCATGTCGTCCGGGTCGCATCCCCAGGCCACGCCCCAGTGGAGGAGGTCCGCGATCAGTTCGACGGCTGACTGACCAAGGAGCGCATCCCGCCCCTTGGCTCCACGCCCCGCGGGCATGGAGCTTGGAGCCTGGTAGTTCTCCAGTGCCGCAGCGGCGCGCTCGACCCTCAGGCAGGCATCGCCCTCGCTGGCAGCGAGCTCGCACCAGACCGCCTTCCCCGCTGCCGTCAGAACGGTTCCCCAGTCCACGGCCAGAGACGCGATCAGGTGGAGGCCGCGGCCGCAGTCGTCGTCGCATCCGGGCGCTCTGACGGTCGGCTTGGCGCTGCTCTCGTCGTGGACTTCCAGCCGCAGCCGCTCACCTCGCCGCTCGAGGATGAGGGTGGCGCACACTCCCTCGCCCACATGCTTCACCACATTCGTCGCCAGCTCGGTGACCAACAGTTCCGCCTCGTCCGCCGCGGTCGGCATGCCCCACTGGGCCAGCTGTCTGGCCGCGGCCTTCCGCAGCAGGCGCACCTCCGCGGGCGCCGCTCTGAAAGGCAGCACACAACGAAGTCGGGCATCGGTGCTGTCGTAGCCGATCACGGCCACTCCTCCCTCCCAGGCCACGCGCGCACTGCGCCCGCCGTAACTGAACGGCTGCGCTGCGTAGCGGTCTGAGAGTGAGAATGGCACAGAGAAGTCTCACTGTGTAACTTCTCATGAGAATCCATCGGGTGAATCTGGTAGTTGCGACGGCCTCCCGCTGCCTAGCCTGTCGAGGACCCGCGGGCGGCAGCCCGCCGTACGGCGGAGGAACCGGATGTCAGAACGGACCACCACGCGCCGCCGCCAACTCGGCGCCATGATGCGAAAGTTGCGCGCCCGTAAGGGCATGACGCTGGAGGAAGCCGGGCGGCTTGTCGGGGTGTCGAAGGCGACGGTCAGCCGGTACGAGACGCAGGCCGGGCCGGTCAAGTGGCTGGTGGTTGACGCACTGTGCCGGGAGTACAGCGCAACTGACTCTGAGAGGCGTGCGGTTGTCGCCCTGGCGAAGGACGCCAAGCAGCAGGGCTGGTGGAGTTCCTTCGCCGACTCGATTCCGGAGAGCATGAACCTGCTGCTGACGCTTGAAGACGAAGCCGTGTCGGAAAGTCACTTCGCCTGCGTCTACGTCCCCGGACTGCTCCAGACACGCGAGTACAGCACGGCGTTGCAGAGGGCCAACGAAGTCCCGCTGGAGCAGGCGGAGATCGACCGGCTCGTGGACATCAGGATGAAGCGCCAGGAGATCCTTGTACGGCCGAAGCCGCCGCGGATGTGGGCGATCCTTGACGAGTCCGTGATCCGTCGGGTCGTCGGCTCACCGGAGATCATGAAAGACCAGCTCGACCGGCTGCTCGAGGCCAACGAGTCACCTCACGTCACTCTTCAGGTCCTGCCGTTCGCCAAGGGAGCACATGCCGCCGCACTGGGCAGCTTCGTGATCATCGGAGGACCCGAACCGGCTCTCGACGTGGTGTACGTCGACTTCCACACGGGCTCGCTCTTCCTGGAGAAGGAAGAGGAACTGGACCGGTACAGACTTGCTTTCGAGTACCTGCGCGCACAAGCGTTGGACATGGAGGCTTCCTCCGCCATGATCCATCGCGTCCGCAAGGAGCTGTGAATGCCCATAGGCCCCCAGCCGCAGTCCGAACCGGCCTGGTTCAAGTCGTCGTACAGCGGCGGCAACACCACGGAGTGCGTGGAGGCCGCCGTCAGCTCCGGCGGCATGCTCGTCCGGGACTCAAAACGGTCAGCCGCCGCCCCGCTGGTGATCTCCGCACCCGCGTGGGCAGCGTTTCTGGCAGACGTCCGCCGCGCCTGTGCCGTCCGCCGCGCAGCACCGGCCGACGGCTCCTAGGCACTCCGGCTGGGTGAAGAGGCCGTCAGCCCCGCCGGTCCGCCACCGCCCACGACGCCACCGCCATGGCCCCGGCCACCCCGAACACCGCCGGCCAGGCCCCGACCTTCTTCGCCAACGGGTGCGAGCCCGCGAACGCGGCGACGTACGCGGCGCTCAGCGCACCCGCCGCCGGACCGCCCGCCTGCTGCCGCCACCGCTGGGCCGCGGCTACCCCCGCGGCGGCCAGCACGACCCCGCCGAGCTGCCGCTTCCTGGTCCACCGGGCCACGGCGTATCCGCCGACGAGACCGCTCGCGGCGACGAGCGCGCTGGGGACCTGGGCCATGACTGCCTCCTGTGACTGAGCCGTTGGGGACGGGAACGGGTCACATCCCGCCCCCAAGCTACGCGCGTGTCGCACGGTCCCTCGGACCCGGGTCCGGGATCGTCTGGATTTCAGCCTCACACCGCCCGTGGGTCACTCGCACCCGCGCTCGTACGCCCCGAAGGCGACCGTTGCCGAGCGCCGCAGGTTTGACTTCCGCGCGCCGGGTGACTGAGTGCAGTGGCGTATGAGCATTCGGCGAGGAGGAGTCCGTAGATGAGCACCATGATGCCGGAGCGGAACAGCACCGAGGGCGAGCCGCGGCCCGAGGCGGCCGACCACGGAGGCTGGTCCCGACTGGTCGAGTCCGTGCGGGAGTCCGGGCAGTACGCCACGAGACACGAGGCGGAGCGCGTCACCCGGATCGTGCTGTCCCTGCTCGGCGCGCAGGTCACCGGCGACGAGCGCGTGGCCCTGGCAGGGCGGCTGCCCGACGAGGCGGCACGGCTGGTGGCCGCGCAGATCCCGGTCGCGCAGCCGCTCACCGCGCCCCGCTTCGTCGACACGGTCGCGGCCCGCGTCGAGGGCGCGACCCCGGCGACCGCCCGCTGGGACGTCAGCTCGGTACTGGGTTCGCTGCCTCCCGTCATCGGCAACGGCCTGACCAGCCGCCTCCTCGCCGCCCTCCCGCCCGGCTACGCCCTGCTCTTCGGCCGAGCCGATCTGCGCCGACGGACCTGACCTGAACTGGGGGAGATTGTGCGGGCGCGCGAGTACGCGGAGGGGAGCGGGCAGGTCGGGAAGGTCCTGGTGAGGGTGGATCACTGACGGGCGGCGGCGGAACGGCGGGGAAGGCCCGGCCGCTCATCTATGGAGTAGCCGCACCCCACCTCACAACACCCCCCGAAGATCCACCACCCACCCGTCCTCCCCCGCGTCCCGGACGAGGTACCCGCGGCTGCGGCCCTCCGCGAGGAGGTCGCGGAGGAACATGCCCGGGTGGTCCAGGGGCTCGGTGCGGGCGGTCAGGGCGACGCGGGCCCGGAGGCGGGTGTCGCCGTCGAGGAGGAGGACGTCGCAGTGGCCGGGCTCCGGGGCGTCGAGGCCCTGCACGGTGATGTGGTCCTCGGCCATCACGCCGATCCACGCCGCCAGGTCGTCCAGGAGCCAGGCGAGGTTCATCCAGGCGGGGGCGTCGGCGGCGGGCTGCCAGTCGTACCTGCGGCGGCCCCGGCGGTCGGTCGCCGGGGGTTCGCCCTGCTCGTAGACGGGCGGCGGCAGGGACTCCTCGGTCTGGGCGAACTCGATGCGCCGGGCCGCGATGTCCAGGGCGCGCAGGCGGAAACGGTCGCGGCCGAGGTCGAAGGCCACCTCCGAGGCGTGGCTGAGGAATTCGCTGTCTCCGGCAGCCATGGCGGGCCTCGCTCCTCTTCGTCGTTCGTCCGCCCCCTCCCGCCGCGTCCGGGCGTGGGCCGGCGAGACGTACGACCTGGCGTCCGGTCACGTTCCCCGGCGGCGTACGCCGACATCTCCACTCTGCCAGAGGGTTCCCGCCCTCAAGGCCCTGGCCAGAGCGTGCGGACGGCTACGGCGTCAGGGACGCGGCAGGCTCCGAGGCGCCCACCGCACCCGCGGCGCCCGCCGCACCCGCCCGGAACGCCCGTCGATACCCCTGCGGGCTCACCCCCACCACCCTCCGGAACCGTTCCCTGAACGCCGTCGGGGAGCCGAACCCCGAGTCGAGGGCGACGCGTTCGACGGGCGTGTCCGTGGTCTCCAGGAGGTGCTGGGCGTGGTGGACGCGCGCGCGATGCAGCCACTGGAGGGGCGTCGTGCCGGTCTGGTCGCGGAAGCGGCGGTTGAGGGTGCGGGTGCTCATGCCCGCCTCGCCGGCGATGGCGGCGAGGGTCAGGTCGCGGGCACAGTTGGCGGAGAGCCAGGCCAGAAGGGGTTCCAGGGTCGCGCCCGCGGGAGCCGGGGGCAGGTCCTGGACGATGAACTGGGCCTGGCCGCCCTCGCGTTCCAGGGGCATCACCGACATCCGGGCCGTGTGCGCCGCCACCGCCGAGCCGTGATCCGAGCGGACCATGTGCAGGCACATGTCGAGCGCCGCGGCCGCGCCCGCCGAGGTGAGGATCTGGCCGTTGTCGACGTAGAGGACGTTCGGGTCGACGGTCACCTCCGGGTGGCGGGCGGCCAGGTCGGGGGCCGCGAGCCAGTGGGTCGTCGCACGCAGTCCGTCCAGCAGACCCGTCGCCGCGAGGACGAACGCGCCCACGCACACCGACGCGATCCGCGCGCCCCGCGCCGCCGCCTCGCGCAGCGCCTCCGCGACGCCCGGAGGCAGTTCCTCCGGGGGATCCTGCACACCCGGCAGGATGATCGTGTCCGCCTCCGCCAGCAGCTCCAGGCCGTGCGGCGCCCGTACCGTGAACGCGCCCGCCCGCACCTCCCCGCCCGGGACCGGTGAGCAGACCCGCACGTCGTACGGCTGCCTGCCGTCCGGCAGCCGCGCCCAGCCGAAGGTGTCGATCGGGGCGGAGAGGTCGAAGGGGATCACACCGTCGAGTGCGAGTACGGCCACCAAGTGCATGGTCCGAGGGTAGGGGCGGCCCCTAGGGGCAGCGCACTCGCGTAGAGGCCGCCCCTGCGGGCAGATGTACGCGCGTACGGGCCACCCCTACGGGCAGGCGCACCCGCGTAGGGGCCGCCTCTACCGGCTGATGTACGCGCCTGGCGAGAATCCGTCGGCCCGTGGCACTCCTGCCACTTCTGGCCCGTCTCCGTGCCGCCTAGCGTCACGGGCGTGACCAAGTTCCTGCTCGCCGTCCACGTCCTGGCCGCCATCGTCGCGATCGGCCCCGTCACCGTCGCCGCCAGCATGTTCCCGCCCGCCGCGCGCAGGGCGCTGGCCGCGCCCGAGGACGTCCGGGCCGCCGAGACCGTACGGCTGCTGCACCGCATCTGCCGGGTCTACGCCGTCGTCGGCGTCGCCGTGCCCGTGTTCGGCTTCGCGACCGGCAGCGCGATGGGCGTGCTCGGCGACGCCTGGCTGATCGTGTCCATCGCGCTGACCGTGCTGGCCGCGCTGGTCCTCGGCGGGCTGGTGCTGCCCCGGCAGGAGGCACTCGCGGAAAACCAGGGATCACGGGAGGCCACCGTGCGGCTCGCCATGGTGACCGGGGTGTTCAACCTGCTGTGGGCGACGGTGACGGTGCTGATGATCGTGCGGCCGGGGTCCAGCACCGGGGCCTGAGAGACCCGGGCCGGCCGGCCATGCCGCCGGACTCCCACCGGCCCCCGCGGCAGCCGGTGGAGCCGGTGGACCTCTCCGGTCACGGCACCATCCGGCGCTCCCGCCCGGGCTGCCGCACCCGGGTACACCGCTAGGGTGATCATGAACAGCCGTCACGCGCCACCCCGTCCGGCCGGCCCTTCCCCGCGGGCGGCACCGGGCCCCGGAACGCCGGTGCCTACGCGCCCATCGCCCGGGACACCGTGTAGATCACCAGCCCTGCGAGCGAGCCCACCACCGTGCCGTTGATGCGGATGAACTGGAGGTCGCGCCCGATGTTCGCCTCGATCTTGCGGGTGGTGTGCTCGGCGTCCCAGCCGGCGACCGTGTCGGTGATCAGGGAGGTGATCTCCTTGCGGTACGTCGTCACGACGTGCACGGCCGCGCCCTCGACCCAGCGGTCCACCTTCTCCTGCAGGCGCGGCTCGGTCGCCATCCGGGCGCCCAGCGACAGCAGAGAGGCCCGGACCCGCAGCCGCAGCTCGCTGCGCTCGTCGTCGGCCGCCGCGACGATCATCGACCGTACGGCGGTCCACGCGGAGGCGATCAGGTCCTGCACCTCGCCGCGGCCCAGCACCTCGCCCTTGAGCCGCTCGATCCGCGCGCGGGTGTCGGTGTCGGACTGGAGGTCGGAGGCGAAGTCGGTGAGGAAGCGGTCCAGGGCGCCGCGCGCCGGGTGGGACGGCATGTCCCGCATCTCGGCGCAGAAGCGCAGCAGCTCCTTGTAGACCCGCTCGCCGACCTTCTTGTCGACGAACCGCGGGGTCCAGCCCGGCGCGCCGCCCTGCACGGCGTCCATCACGGAGTCGCCGTGCAGCACCAGCCAGTCGTGGGCGCGGGACACCACCAGGTCGACGACACGCCGGTGACCGCCGTCGGCGACGACCTTCTGGAGCATCTTGCCGATGCCGGGCGCGATCTCCTGGGCGTCGGCCCGCCGCGTGATCGCCTCGCCGACGACCGCCTGCACGTCGGAGTCGCGCAGCACGGTCAGCGCGCCGCGCAGCGCGGTGGCCAGCTCGGCGGTGACCCGGTCGGCGTGCTCGGGCTCGGCGAGCCAGGCGCCGAGGCGGCTGCTGATGCCGACGGACCTGAGACGTCCGCGCACGACGTCCTCGGAGAGGAAGTTCTCGCCGACGAACTCGCCGAGCGAGACACCCAGCTGGTCCTTCTTGGTGGGGATGATCGCGGTGTGCGGGATGGGCAGGCCCAGGGGGTGCCGGAAGAGCGCGGTGACCGCGAACCAGTCGGCGAGCGCGCCGACCATGCCCGCCTCGGCGGCCGCGGCGACATAGCCCGCCCAGGCGCCCGCGCCCTCGTGGGAGGCCCATTTGGCGAGGACGTAGACGACGGCGACGAACAGCAGCAGGCCGGTCGCCGTCAGCTTCATCCGGCGCACTCCGCGCCGTTTGTCCTCGTCCGCGGCGCTGAAGACGTTCATCGCGCGCGCCGGACGCCCGCCCGCGGCACCCGGCCGCCGCGGTGCCCCGGAAATTTCCCGGGCCGTCGCACCGGGTTCATCCAGTCCCGTATCGCCGGTGTCATCCGGTCTCGTACGTTCCATGCACTCCACCCGTTCACGAGCGCCGACTTCGTCATTGTCCCTTCCTGACCGACTCCTGGAACGGAACAAGAGTTCCCGGCGTTTGTCACAGTGATCGCACCGGAGCCCTCGCGCGGCTCCCCCGTCCGAGGAGAACCACAACCGCATGTCCAGGCGCCAACGCGGTGGTGCGCTGCTCGCCGCGCTCATCGCGCTGATCGTGGCCCTGTCGGCCGCCATCTACTTCGCCGTCGCACTCGACGACGGCACCCGCGCCCGTACGGGCGACGGCGACCGGGTGCGCGGCTCCGCGGTGCCGGAGTCCACGGGCCTCTGGGTCGGCACCTGGTCGGCCTCCCCGGTGGCCGCAGAGCCCGGCACACAGGCCTCGGGGCTCGCGGGACGATCGGTGCGCAACGTCGTGCACACCAGCGTCGGGGGTACGAGTGCCCGCGTGACGCTGTCCAATCTCTTCGGGCGGGCACCGCTGACCCTCACCCACGCCTCCGTCGCGCTGGCCGCCGACGGCTCGGGCGCGGCGGCCGAGCCCGGGACGATGCGCCGGCTGACCTTCGGCGGCCGCACCACGGTCGTCGTGCCGCCCGGCGGACAGACGGTCAGCGACCCGGCCTCGCTGATCGTGCCGTACGACGGTGACGTGCTGGTCACCACCTACTCGCCGACCCCGTCCGGGCCGGTCACCCATCATCCGCGCGCCCGCCAGATCAGCTACGCCGCGGCCGGGGACCGCGTCGAGGACCTCACCGGCACCAGGTTCACCGAGCAGGTCGACGCCTGGCGCTATCTGACCGCGCTGGACGTGCTCACCGACCAGGCCGACGGCACGGTCGTCGCCCTCGGGGACTCCCTCACCGACGGCTTCTCCTCCAGCGTGGGCGAGAACCGCCGCTGGACCGACGTGCTCGCCCGGCGGCTGCGCGAGGCCGCCGAGGACGGGCGGGACGTGCCGCGCTACGGCGTGGCCAACCAGGGCATCAGCGGCAACCGCGTGCTCGCCGACGGCCTGGTCGGCAAGGTGACGAGCCCGGTCGGCGAGAGCCTGCCCGGGATCGGCACGGACGGCTTCGCCGTCGACAATCCCAGCGGGCTCAACCGCTTCGAACGGGACGTCCTCGGCCGCGCCAACGTCCGGGTGGTGGTCGTGGACCTCGGGGTCAACGACATCCTGCGCGACCCCCGCCTCGCCGACCCGGACCGGATCCTCGCCGGCCTGCGCGCGATGGTCGGCCGGGCACACGGGCACGGCGTCAAGGTCGTCGGCGCCACCCTGATGCCCTTCGGGGGCCACCCCGGCTACACCGACGCCCGCGAGGAGGTACGGCAGCGGATCAACGCCGAGATCCGCGACGGGCGGGTCTTCGACGCGGTCGCCGACTTCGACGAGGCGCTGCGCGATCCGTACGACCCGCGTCGGCTCGCCGCCGAATACGACTGCGGCGACCGTCTCCACCCCAGCGACCGCGGCTACGCCCGTATGGCCGACGCCCTGGACCTGACGACCCTGTCGGCACCGCCGCCGCCCCGCCGGTAACGGGCCCGACCCAGCGACCGCGGCTCACCCGCGACCGTTCCCCGACGGCTACGACCCGCCCGTGGCCTTCGCCGACGAGTGCGGGCCGTCCGTGGCTGGTCGCGCAGTTCCCCGCGCCCCTGGGTACGCCGTCGCCCTCCGCAGCGCGGGTAACTGCGCGATCACACCACCCCGAGCGCCATCACCGCCCAAGGGGCGCGGGGAACTGCGCGAGCAACCCACGACCACCCGCACCCGACACCCCCGAGCGCACCACCACCCGAAAGGGGCGCGGGGAACCGCGCGAACAGCCCACGACCACCCGCACCCGGCGATGGGCGGAAATCCCGCGGGGCGGGCCGTCAGTCGTCGTCCCGGCGCCGCCGCTCCCGCATCAGGTCACGGTGGCCGTCGAGCATCCTGCGATGCGCGTTCTCGACGTCCTCGCGAAAGTTGTCCTGCAGCTCACGCATCGCCGCCTTGCGATCCTGCTTGGCCTGCCGCCGCTCCACCCGCCGCAGCTCACGCTCCGCACGGGTCAGCTTGCGCTCGACGCCGACACCGCCCCAGAAGGCGAACCCGGTGACGACCACGCGCGGGGCGCCGGGATCGCCCGGCACACCCTCCTCGCTGTGGTCGAAGCCGCCCATCACACCGACGCCGCGGACCACGACCTCGACGCCGGACGGCACCGTCACCTGCACCCCGCCCATGATCGCCACGCATCTGATCTCGACCTCGCCGTCGACGAAGTCCGCCTCGCGCAGATCGATCTCCCCACCGCCCCAGAACGTGAACGCGGTGAACCGCCGCGGCACCGTCCACCGCCCCTTGCGCTGGAAACCGCCCATGATCGCGAAGGCGCCGTTGGAGGACCCCTCGCCGCCGACGATCCGTGCCGCCCAACTGCCTGGCTCCGCCACCCCCTTGGTCAGGGACACCGAGGGCGGCGTCACGCCCGGCGCGGGCAGGTCACGGGTGATGGGGGCGAGTTCGCCGTAGGTCCGCGCGCTGAACGTGGCTTCCAGCCGCTCCTCGAACTCCGGCATGTCCAGCCGGCCCTCCGCGAGGGCGTCCCGCAGGACTTCGGCGACTCGCTCACGGTCCGCGTCTGAGGCCCGCAGCTCAGGGGCATCGTCCGTCATGGGATCAGCCTACGAGTTCCACGCGCCGGACGGTATGCCGCGCACCGTCCGCCCGGGCCCGCCCCGCGAGATCACCGCGGCCCGTTCCCCCGCGTGCACCCGGGATTACGCCGGGGCCCGCCCCGCGTACATCTTCGCGATCACCGCCTCGATGTCCGGCTCCCGCACCGACAGGTCGACCAGCGGATAGCGCGCGGCGATCTCCGCCACCAGCGGGGCCGCCGACTGCGAGGCGGGGAACGCCAGCCACTGGCGCGGGCCCTCCACCCGGACGACCCGGGCGGGCGAGGCCTCGATCGGCGGCAGCTCCCGCTCCAGGTCGACCACCAGGGTGCGCTCGCTCTCTCCCGCCTCGTGCAGACCGGCGAGCGCACCGTCGTACATCAGCCGCCCGTGGTCGATGACCATCACCCGGGAGCACAGCTGCTCGATGTCGGTCAGATCGTGCGTGGTCAGCAGGACCGTCGTGCCGCGCTCGGTGTTCAACTCCCGCAGGAACTCCCGCACCTTGGCCTTGGAGATCACATCCAGCCCGATCGTCGGCTCGTCGAGGTAGAGCACCTCCGGATCGTGCAGCAGCGCCGCGGCGATGTCGCCGCGCATCCGCTGGCCGAGCGAGAGCTGCCGCACGGGCACCTCCAGCAGGTCGGCGAGATCGAGGAGTTCGACGAGACGGTCCAGACGGACGCGGTAACGGTCGTCGGGGATGCGGTACATGCGGTGCATCAGCCGGTAGGAGTCGATCAGCGGCAGATCCCACCACAGGGTGGTGCGCTGCCCGAACACCACCCCGATGCGGTGCGCGAGCCGCACCCGCTCGCGGGAGGGGTCGATGCCGGCCACCCGCAGCCGGCCGCCGCTGGGGGTGAGGATGCCGGTCAGCATCTTGATCGTGGTCGACTTCCCGGCGCCGTTCGGGCCGATGTAGCCGACCATCTCCCCGCGCCCCACCGTGAAGGACAGCGAGTCGACCGCCCGCACCTGCCGCCGCTCCCGCTTCAGGAACCCGGTCCTGCGGTACACGTCGAAGACCTTCTCCACACCGTCCAGCTCGATGAACGCCCCGGAACCGGACCCGCCCTCGACCCCAGCCAACCGCCTCAACTCCCCGTGCTCCGATACGACCTCAGACCCGCCCGCCACGCCACCCCGGCCAGCACACAGCACGCCACCGCCACCAGCGGCGGGGCGAACGCCGCCGACTCCGGCAGCCCGACCGGGTACGGCCGCCCCAGGACGTAGGAGGCGGGCACCCAGTTGACGAAGGCCAGCGGCAGCATGAAGGTCACCGCCCGCACCAGGTCCTTCCCGAACACACTCGGCGGGTACTGCAGCAGTGTGGTGCCGCCGTAGGTGAAGGCGTTCTGCACCTCGGCCGCGTCCTGCGCGAGGAACTGGAAGGCCGCGCCCGCCACGAACACCGCCCCGAAGACCACCGCTCCACTGATCACCATCACCGGCAGCAGCACCACCTTCGCCGGCGTCCAGTCGACATCCACGGCGAACAGCCCGTACGTCAGCACCAGCGTGCCCTGCGTGATCCGGCCCAGGCGGCGCAGCGCGAAGTGGTCCGCGCCGACCTGGGCGAGCACCGGCACGGGCCGCACCAGCAGGGTGTCGAAGGAGCCGTCACGGATACGGGTGCCCAGCGCGTCCATCGAGCCCAGCAGCAGATCGGCGATCCCGAACGAGGTCGCGGACAGCCCGTAGAGGAAGGCGACCTCGGGCAGGCTCCAGCCGCCCAGGGAGTCGACCTGCGAGAACATCAGCAGGATGCCGACGAAGTCCAGCCCGGTCAGCAGCAGATTCCCCACGACCGTGAGGGCGAAGGAGGTGCGGTAGGTCACCGTGGAGCGGATCCACATCCCGGCGATCAGCCGGTAGGCCCGCAGCCCCTCACCGAGCCGGGCCGCCCTGCCCCCGTCCCCGGGCCACGACCCGGCCGGCGCCCCGCCCTCGTGCCACACCCCGGGCTCCGTGTCACCCGCGTCGTCCGCCGTCCGCGCCCCGGCCTCCGCGTCAGCCACCCTGGACCACCACCCGCCGCGTCGCCGCCGACTGCAGCAGCCGGCCCGCCGCCAGCAGCGCCACCGCCCAGCCCGCCTGGAAGGCGTACGCCGCCAGCAGGCCTGTCTCCCCCATCAGCACGTCCGCCGGCACCTGGAGCTGCGCCGCCCAGGGCAACGCCCGCACCACATCGGCGAACGCACCGGGAAAGGCGCTCAACGGCAGCAGCATGCCCGAGAAGAACACCCCGCTGACCATGACGGCCTGCGAGACACCCCGGTCGTCCATGATCCAGAACACGCTCAGCGCGGCCAGATACCGGATACCGAAACTGACCAGCATCGCCAGCACCAACGCGATCAGGAACGCCGCCCAGGTGAACACATCCGTGGGCAACGCCATGTCGAACACCAGCGCCCCGAACGCGAACGGGATCAGCCCCCGGCCCAGCACCTGGAACAACGATCGACCCAAGTCCGTCGCCAGCCACCACAGTTGGAGATCGGCCGGACGGTACAGATCGATCGCGATCTCACCCGTGCGGATGCGGCCCATCAGGTCCTTCTCCGCACCACCGCCCTGCAGCGCCAGCGTCGAGTACAACGCCTGCCCCAGCCACGCATAGGTGACCGCCTGCGACTGGTCGTACCCCCCGAGGTGGGGTTTCTCGTCCCACAGCGCCAGATACGTGGAGACGATGATCACGCCGAACACGGTGTTCGTGAACACGCCCGCGGCGGTGGCCGCCCGATAAGTGGCGTACCGTCGGAATCCCCCCGTCGCGACGGCCGTGTACAACCGTGCCGCGCCCACACGCACCGCCCTCCGGATTCCGCCCGCACACCGAAGCGACGGAGCCTACCGGCGGCGCGAGACGGCCCGCCACGCAAATTCCGACGAACGCGTGCCGCTCGGCGGGAACGGAACGCATGGTGCGAGAGTCTTCGTCTGGGGGCGCAGAAGGCGTACGAGGGCGTACGGGAACGTACGACGCGAAACAGGAGTCCGTGCACGAGATGAGCGACGAGCCGCAGCCGCAGCAACCGGACGAGGGCTGGGCATCCAGAACCGGGCCGGAGTCGCCGGAGGGGGAGGCCGTGGACGAGGGCAAGCAGAAACGGCCGAGGCGAACAGGCTGGCGCCGGCTGGTGCCGACCTGGCGGATGGTGCTGGTCGCCTTCGTCATGGGGGCCGTGCTGCTGGGAGGCCTGTTCTTCCTCGGCTACTCGCTGGTCAAGATCCCTCCGGCGAACGCCCTCGCGACCAAGCAGAGCAACGTCTATCTGTACGCCGACGGCAGCCAACTGGCCCGCGACGGCGAGATCAACCGGGAGAACGTCTCCCTCGCTCAGGTCTCCAAGGACGCCCAGCACGCCGTACTCGCCGCCGAGGACCGCGACTTCTACACCGAGTCCGCCGTCGACCCCAAGGCGATGGTGCGCGCGGCCTGGAACACCGCCACCGGCAAGGGAAAGCAGTCCGGCTCCACGATCACCCAGCAGTACGTGAAGAACTACTACCTCGCCCAGGAACAGACGGTCACCCGCAAGGCGAAGGAGTTCTTCATCGCGATCAAGCTGGACCGCGAGGTGACCAAGGACGAGATCCTCCAGGGCTATCTGAACACCAGCTACTTCGGCCGCAACGCCTACGGCATCCAGGCCGCCGCACAGGCCTACTACGGCATCGACGCCACCCGGCTCGACGCCGCCAAGGGCGCCTACCTCGCGGCGCTGCTCAACGCGCCCAGCGAGTACGACGTGGTGGCACACCCGGAGAACAGGCGCGGCGCCGAGGCACGCTGGAACTACGTCCTCGACGGCATGGTCAAGAAGAACTGGCTGACCGAGTCGGCACGGCAGGGCATGAAGTTCCCGATGCCCAGGGAGGCCACCGTCGCGATCGGCCTGTCCGGGCAGCGCGGTTACGTCGTGGACGCGATCAAGCAGTACCTGACCGAGCACAAGATCCTGGACCCCGAGGAGCTGGAGGCGGGCGGCTACCGCATCACCACCACGCTCCAGAAGCCCAAGCAGAACGCCTTCGTGAAGGCCGTCGACGACCAGCTGATGTCCAAGCTGGACAAGAAGAACCGCAAGGTCGACAACTACGTCCGCGCGGGCGGCGCCGCCGTCGACCCGAAGACGGGCGAGGTCGTCGCGATGTACGGCGGCATCGACTACGTCAAGCAGTACACCAACGGCGCCACCCGCCGGGACTTCCAGGTCGGCTCCACGTTCAAGCCGTTCGTGTTCACCTCGGCAGCGGAGAACGGCTCCGTCACCCAGGACGAGCGCGAGATCACACCCAACACCGTCTACGACGGCACCAGTTCCCGTCCCGTGGAGGGCTGGGACGGCGGCTCCTACGCCCCCGAGAACGAGGACCACGTCGACTACGGCCCCATCAGCGTGCGCGAGGCCACCGACAAGTCCGTGAACGCCGTGTACGCGCAGATGGCGGTCGACGTCGGCCCGGAGCGGGTGAAGAAGACCGCGATCGGCCTCGGCCTCCCGGCCGACACCCCCGGGCTCCAGGACTCCGGGCCCTCCGTCGCCCTCGGTGTCGCGCAGGCCAGCGTGCTCGACATGGCGGAGGCGTACGCGACCCTCGCCAACCACGGCAAGCACGGCACGTACACCCTGATCAAGAAGCTCACCAAGGACGGCAGCGAGGAGATCGCGCTGCCCGCGCGCAAGATCCGGCAGGCCGTCAGCCGTGAGGCCGCCGACACCACGACCTCGATCCTCCAGAGCGTGGTCGACAACGGCACCGCGTTCGCCGCGCAGGAGGCGGGCCGCCCGGCCGCCGGCAAGACCGGCACGGCCGAGGAGGACAAGGCGGCCTGGTTCGCGGGCTACACCCCCGACCTGGCCACCGTCGTCGCCGTGATGGGCCAGAACCCCGAGACGGCCGCGCAGGAGCCGCTGTACGGCGCGCTGGGACTGGACCGCATCAACGGTGGCGGGCCGCCCGGGGAGATCTGGGCGCAGTTCACCCGGGACGCGCTCGAGGGCGTCCCGGACAACGACTTCGACCTCTGGGTCCAGGAGGAGCCCGTCTGGGAGATGCCGGAGATCACGCCCACCGAGGAGGACCCCTCCGACGAGCCGACCCTCCCCGGCCCCACCGACACCCCTGACACCGGCGGCCAGGACGGCGGCACCACCGACGGCGGCACGACCGACGGCACCGACACGGGCGGCACCACCGACGGCGGCACGACCGACGGAGGCACCACGGACGGCGGCACCACCACCGGCGACCCGGGCGGCGGCACCACCGACGGCGGCGACCTGGGCGGCGTCCTCACCGGCGGCGCGGAACCCCGCGAGTGAGACACGCCCGGCGGGCGGTCAGTGACCCGAGGTCGCCTTCAGACCCACCACGGCGACCAGCAGCAGACAGATGAAAAAGATCCGGGCGGCGGTGGCCGGCTCACCGAGCACCACCATGCCGAGCACCGCCGCCCCGGCCGCACCGATACCGACCCACACGCCGTACGCGGTGCCGATGGGCAGGGAACGGGCGGCGTAGGACAGCAGCACCATGCTGGCGACGATTCCGGCGCCGGTGAGCACACTGGGCACCAACCGGGTGAAGCCGTCGGTGTACTTCATCCCGACCGACCAGCCGACCTCCAGCAGACCGGCGACGACGAGCAGAACCCAGGCCATGGGAGCACCTCCGCGAGACAGACCTCTTCAGGGCGGTGCGTCGTCTTTGCGTCCCACCCTGTGCGGGCGGCCCCGGTACGGCGCGTCTCGTCGGGCTCCTTCGAATCTAGCAAAGAAACAGGAACGGGGCCGGTGACAGTGGTCACCAGCCCCGCTCCCGAGCAAGGAATCGTAAGGCGCGTCAGAGGTAGAGCCCCGTGGAGTCCTCCGACCCCTCGAACCGGTCGGCCGCCACGGCATGCAGATCACGCTCACGCATCAGCACATAGGCCGTGCCGCGCACCTCCACCTCGGCCCGGTCCTCCGGGTCGTACAGGACGCGGTCGCCGGGCTCCACGGTCCGCACGTTCTGGCCCACCGCGACGACCTCGGCCCAGGCCAGCCGACGGCCCACGGCCGCGGTGGCGGGGATGAGAATGCCGCCGCCCGAGCGCCGCTCGCCCTCACTGGTGTCCTGCCGCACGAGGACGCGGTCGTGCAGCATGCGGATGGGCAGCTTGTCGTGCGGGGTGCTGTCGTTTCTGTTGGCGCTCACGCCTCGAACCTACCTGTCTTCGGCATGCCGGGCCCCGCAGGGTCAGCGCTTACGGCGCCGGGTGCTCAGGGCGAGCACCCCGACCAGGCCGACGGCGACGAGGGCGACCGGCAGCACACGCTCCAGGCGCGGGGCGCCCTCGTCGTCCACGAACTGGGCCCGCACGTCCGTCACGGCCCGGTTGACCTGGACGTAGGCCCTTCCGAGGGTGTGATCGACATTGGCGACGACCTTGGCCTTCACATCGCCGACGATGGTCTTCGGGTGTACCCGGACCCCGATCTCGTCGAGCGTCTCGGCCAGCACTGCGCGGCGGCGCTTGATGTCCGCCTCGATCTGCGCCGGGGTTCTGGTGTCCGACGTCTCCGCCACCGTACGGCCTCCGTGTCTGCTGATGCTGTTCCGAACAGTCTGTCAGCTCTTGTCGTGGCCGCACGGTCAGGACCCCCGGTTACGCTCGATGCATGAGCGAACGACTCCAGCCCGGGGACCCGGCCCCCGCCTTCTCCCTGCCCGACGCCGACGGCAACGAGGTCTCGCTGGCCGACCACAAGGGCCGCAAGGTCATCGTGTACTTCTACCCGGCCGCCCTCACGCCCGGCTGCACCAAGCAGGCCTGCGACTTCACCGACAACCTCGACCTGCTGGCCGGCGCCGGCTACGACGTCATCGGCATCTCCCCCGACCAGCCGGAGAAGCTCGCCAAGTTCCGCGAGAAGGAGCACCTGAAGGTCACGCTCCTCGCCGACCCGGAGAAGACCGTCACCGAGTCCTACGGCGCCTACGGCGAGAAGAAGAACTACGGCAAGACGTACATGGGCGTCATCCGCTCCACGATCGTCGTCGACGAGGAGGGCAAGGTCGAACGAGCCCTCTACAACGTCCGCGCCACCGGCCACGTCGCCAAGATCATCAAGGACCTGGGGGTCTGACCGCACCCCCACCCCGTCAGACCGAGCGTGACCGTCCGACGATCAGATCGCTGATCCGTACGAGAGGGGAGCGCCCGGTCTGACCGGAGGGGAACCGGGAATCAAGCCTGCCTGTGCACGCAGCACCCTGGCGGCGGCCGTGAGCCAGTCGCACACCTGGGCAGCCCATGGCGCACCCACCCGGACGCGGCCCTCGCCGAGGCGGCCGCATCTCCCTCCTCTTTACGCGAAACCGCGCTTCTACGCGAAACCGCACTGAAGCTCGGGGCGAGACCTGCGACCGGCACACTCGCCCACCTCCGCCGTCGCATCGAGACGGTCGGTATCGACATCGGCCGATTCCCCGGCATCAGCCGCCCGCACCCCGAACTCCCGTTCACGGACGACGAGCTGCGGGCCGCCGTCACATCGGCCGACAGCTTCCGGGCGACGGCCCGCGCCCTCGGCATCCCGGACGACGGCCGCTCCCGCGCCGCGCTGGGCCGCCGCTCCTGGAATCTCCGCCACCTCCGCCCGAACTGCCATGCGCCGACAGCGACATGGTGTCGCCGGAAACCCCGACACAGCGAGAGCGGCCGCCCCCGTACACTGTGAACACCCGACGGCACCGAGTGATCGAATGTCCGTTTTGGGGCGGTCGTGGCGAAATAGGCGATACGCGCGGGTTTTAGGTGCCCGTGGGAGAAATCCCGTGTGGGTTCGAGTCCCACCGACCGCACTTCGGCGCCGCTCCGGTGATCCGGCTTCCTCCGGGTCACCGGGGCGGGCTTCCGTCAGCTGCCCAGCAGCTCGCGCACCACGGGTACGAGGGCCCGGAACGCCTTGCCGCGGTGGCTGATCGCGTTCTTCTCCGCCGGGGTCAGTTCCGCGCAGGTGCGGGTGTCGCCGTCCGGCTGGAGGATCGGGTCGTAGCCGAAGCCGCCCGTGCCGGAGGGGGCGTGGCGCAGGGTGCCGGTCAGGCGGCCCTCGACGACGCGTTCGGTGCCGTCGGGGAGGGCGAGGGCGGCCGCGCAGGCGAAGTGGGCGGCGCGGTACTCGTCGGCGATGTCGCCGAGCTGGGCGAGCAGCAGGTCGAGGTTGGCGCGGTCGTCGCCGTGGCGGCCGGCCCAGCGGGCGGAGAAGATGCCGGGGGCGCCGCCCAGGACGTCGACGCAGAGGCCGGAGTCGTCGGCGACGGCGGGGAGGCCGGTTGCCCGGGCGAGGGCGTGTGCCTTGAGGAGGGCGTTCTCGGCGAAGGTGACGCCGGTTTCCTTGACGTCGGGGATGTCGGGGAACGCGTCGGCGCCGACCAGCTCGTGGGGAAGGCCGGCTTCGGCGAGGATCGCCTCGAGCTCGGTGAGCTTTCCGGTGTTGCGGGTGGCGAGGATCAGGCGGGTCATGGCGTCCAGTATCGCGGGACGTCATGACCCGCCGGTCCTCGGCCGTGGTTACGGCGTGCAGACCTTGGTGAGTTCGCCGGCGGCGTCGGTGACGGGGCCGATGTCGGGCGTGGCGTCGCCGTTCTCGACGGCGGTGCGGATGTTGGTGATGGCCTTGCCGAGGTCGTCGACGGCCTTCTCGACGTCGGCGTTGTCGGTCTTGTCCTTGATCTCGCCGAGGTTCTGGTCGATGGAGTCGAGGGACTCCTCCAGCTGGGCCGGGTCGTTCGAGGCGCTTTCGACCGCCTGCTGGAGGTCGGTGACGCTGTCGGCTATGGCGTCTGCGGTCTGGACGCAGTCCAGTGCCTTGTTCACGGCGTCGCAGCCGGTGGTGAGGCCGGCGGTCAGCACGGCAGCCACCAGGGCGGCGGCAACAGCGGTGGTGCGGCGTCGGCGGCTCGCGGCCATGGAACGGTTCCCTCCCTCTGGGCCTTGTCGGCCCTCCTGTGACCGGGCGCGCGGCGGTGGGCCGTGCGTCCGTACTACTGGTGACGCGGCGGCGGGCGGCTACGGTTGCCCGTGCCGCCCGCCTTGTCGCCCGGCTGTTACTGGGCGAGCGATTTGGCCTGGAGTGCGGCGAGATCGGTGCAGCCCGCGACGGCGAGGTCGAGCAGGGCGTTGAGTTCGTCGCGGGCGAAGGGTTCGGCCTCGGCGGTGCCCTGGACCTCGACGAAGCGGCCGTCGCCGGTGCAGACGACGTTCATGTCGGTGTCGGCGCGTACGTCTTCCTCGTAGCGGAGGTCGAGGAGGGGGACGCCGTCGACGATGCCGACGGAGACGGCGGAGACGCTGCCGGTGAGGGGCTTGCGGCCGGGCTTGATGAGTTTCTTGCCCTGGGCCCAGGTGATGGCGTCGGCGAGGGCGACGTAGGCGCCGGTGATGGCGGCGGTGCGGGTGCCGCCGTCGGCCTGGAGGACGTCGCAGTCGAGGACGACGGTGTTCTCGCCGAGGGCCTTGTAGTCGATGACGGCGCGCAGGGAGCGGCCGATGAGGCGGCTGATCTCGTGGGTGCGGCCGCCGATCTTGCCGCGGACGGATTCGCGGTCGCCGCGAGTGTTGGTGGCCCGGGGCAGCATGGCGTACTCGGCGGTGACCCAGCCTTCGCCGCTGCCCTTGCGCCAGCGCGGGACGCCTTCGGTGACGGAGGCGGTGCAGAGGACCTTGGTGTCGCCGAAGGAGACGAGGACGGAGCCCTCGGCGTGCTTGCTCCAGCCGCGTTCGATGGTGACGGGGCGGAGCTGTTCGGGGGTGCGGCCGTCGATTCGAGACATGGGGAGGAGCCTAGTGCCCCTGGCGGGCGGGGTTCGCGCGTCGGGGCGGGGGCGGGGCGCCAGGGGTGGCGGGATGTGTGAGGGGCCCCTTCCCGTGGTCGGGAGGGGGCCCCTCGGGTGGGCCGTGGTGGCTCACATCATGTCTTCGATCTCCCCGGCGATCGGGTCGGCGTCGGTGCCGATGACGACCTGGATGGCGGTGCCCATCTTCACGACGCCGTGGGCGCCGGCGGCCTTGAGGGCGGCTTCGTCGACCAGCGAGGGGTCGTTGACCTCGGTGCGCAGGCGGGTGATGCAGCCCTCGACCTCTTCGATGTTGTCGATGCCGCCGAGCCCGGCAACGATCTTCTCAGCCTTGCTGGCCATGTCCTTCTCCCTGATCCGACCTGATGTGAAGGGGCGTGAACCGCTTTGTCGCAGTAACCCACAATTGGCCCAACTTCGCGAGCGTTCGGGCCGTATGGGCCGCAGGATGACGGCACGGCTCCCAATCGTCCGTGACTGGTCTACACCACCTGACGGACGGTCGCCAAACCGCCCGGAAGGACGCCCATGAGTGAAGAAGCCGTCAGTCCCGGACGCGCCCGCTGGAACACACTGTTCCAAGGGCTCCAGAAGATGGGGCGCAGCCTTCAGCTCCCCATCGCCGTGCTGCCGGCGGCGGGCATCCTCAACCGGCTGGGCCAGCCGGACGTGTTCGGCGACGAGGGGCTCGGCTGGACCGATGTGTCCAAGGTCATGGCGGGTGCGGGCGGGGCGCTGCTGGACGGCTCGCTCGGGCTGCCGCTGCTGTTCTGTGTGGGTGTGGCCATCGGTATGGCGAAGAAGTCGGACGGTTCCACGGCCCTCGCGGCGGTGGCGGGCTTCCTCGTGTACTACAACGTGCTGCGCCAGTTCCCCGAGGACTGTCCGCCGGACAGCCTGGCCATTCCCAACGTGGGCTGTCTGGCGCCTGCCGAGGACACGGCGGCGGGGTTCACGTACCAGAATCCGGGCGTCTTCGGCGGCATCGTGATCGGTCTGCTGACGGCGTACTTCTGGCAGCGTTATCACCGCACGCGGCTGGTGGACTGGCTGGGCTTCTTCAACGGGCGGCGGCTCGTGCCGATCATCATGTCGTTCGTGGCGATCGCGTTCGCGGCGCTGTGTCTGTGGATCTGGCCGCCGATCGGTGACGGGCTGGAGAACTTCAGCGACTGGCTGAGCGACGCGGGTTCGTGGGGTGCGGGCATCTTCGGTGTGGCCAACCGCGCGTTGCTGGTGATCGGTCTGCATCAGTTCCTGAACGTGCCCATCTGGTTCCAGTTCGGGACGTATGTGAAGCCGGACGGGACCGAGGTGCACGGCGACATCAACATGTTCCTGGCAGGTGACCCGGACGCGGGGCAGTTCCTGTCGGGCTTCTTCCCGATCATGATGTTCGCTCTGCCGGCGGCGGCGCTGGCGATCACCCACACCGCGCGGCCGAACCGCCGCAAGGAGGTCGGCGGTCTGATGCTGTCGGTGGCCCTGACGTCGTTCGTGACGGGTATCACCGAGCCGATCGAGTACTCGTTCCTGTTCGTGGCCCCGGCGCTGTACGCGATCCACGCGGTGCTGACGGGTGTGTCGATGGCGGTGACCTGGGGGCTGGGAGTGCACGACGGCTTCAGCTTCTCGGCGGGTCTGATCGACTACATCATCAACTGGAACCTGGCGACGAGACCGTGGGCGATCATCCCGATCGGCCTGTGTTTCGCGGCCGTGTACTACCTCGTGTTCCGGTTCGCGATCACCAAGTTCGATCTCAAGACTCCCGGCCGGGAGCCGGAGGAGGAGCACGAGGACGTCACCAAGGCCTGAACTCCCCCTCCCCCAGGGCCCCTCGGACCGCCGGTCCGGGGGGCCTTCGTCGTGCCCGATCACGGGCACGGGGCGTAGTGATTTCGTCGCAGGAATGACGGGTTCCTTATGCGTCCTTCACGTGCTAGAAACAGGTCTACACCACTGAGTGGTGTAGACCATCACCCCGATGGAGGACAGTATGAGCACCGCCACCGCATCGGCGGCCCCCGCGAAGAAGCGGGGATCCGGCCTGTTCCAGGGCCTGCAGAAGGTCGGCCGCAGCCTGCAGCTGCCGATCGCCGTACTCCCGGCGGCGGGCATCCTGCTGCGCCTCGGACAGGCCGACG
Source organism: Streptomyces sp. NPDC048600 (assembly GCF_055587025.1). Taxonomy (NCBI): domain Bacteria; kingdom Bacillati; phylum Actinomycetota; class Actinomycetes; order Kitasatosporales; family Streptomycetaceae; genus Streptomyces; species Streptomyces sp. NPDC048600. The sequence goes on from NZ_JBVJGZ010000008.1 coordinate 222,529, forward strand.
TCTTCGGCGCCGACGGCCTCGGCTGGGACAAGGTCGCCTCCGTGTTCGCCACCGCAGGCGGCGCGGTCTTCGACAACCTGCCGCTGCTGTTCTGCATCGGCGTCGCCATCGGCTTCGCCAAGAAGTCCGACGGCTCCACCGCCCTCGCGGCGCTGGTCGGCTACCTCGTCTACGCCAACGTCCTGAAGGCGTTCCCGGTCACCGACGCCGTCGTCAACACCACCGCGAACAAGGGTGTCGACGTCGCCGCGACGTACAACAACCCGGGCGTTCTCGGCGGCATCGTCATGGGCCTGATCGCCGCCACGCTCTGGCAGCGCTTCCACCGCACCAAGCTGGTGGACTGGCTGGGCTTCTTCAACGGCCGCCGTCTGGTGCCGATCATCATGGCCTTCGTCGGCACCGCCGTCGGTGTCTTCTTCGGCCTGGTCTGGGAGCCGATCGGTGAGGGCATCTCCAGCTTCGGCGAGTGGATGACCGGCCTCGGCGCCGGCGGCGCGGGCCTGTTCGGTCTGATCAACCGCGCGCTGATCCCGGTCGGCATGCACCAGTTCGTGAACACCGTCTCCTGGTTCCAGATCGGCGACTTCACCAACGCCGCGGGCGAGGTCGTGCACGGCGACCTGAACCGCTTCTTCGCCGGTGACCCGGACGCCGGCCTCTTCATGACCGGCTTCTTCCCGATCATGATGTTCGGCCTCCCGGCCGCCGCCCTGGCCATCGCGCACGCCGCCCGCCCCGAGCGCCGCAAGGCCGTGATGGGCATGATGATCTCGCTGGCCCTGACCTCGTTCGTCACCGGTGTGACCGAGCCGATCGAGTTCTCCTTCATGTTCATCGCCCCGGCGCTGTACGCGATCCACGCGGTGCTCACCGCCGTGTCCATGGCCGTCACCTGGGCCCTCGGCGCCCACGCGGGCTTCACGTTCTCGGCGGGTCTGATCGACTACGCCCTGAACTGGAACCTCGCCACCAAGCCATGGATGATCATCCCGGTCGGCCTGGTGTTCGCGGCGATCTACTACTCGGTCTTCCGCTTCGCCATCGTGAAGTGGAACCTGCCCACCCCGGGCCGCGAGCCCGAGGAGGAGGTCGAGGACCTCACCAAGGCGTGAGCCACGGTGTGACGGCGTCCTGACCCCGTCCCGAACGACGGCGAGGCCCCCCGGAATCCGCTCCGGGGGGCCTCGCCGTGTCGTGCTTGTTCGGTGTGCTCGTTCAGCGTGCTCGTTCGGTGTGCCCGTTCTGCGAACGCGTTCCTCGGACGTCAGATCTCGTACGACGTCCTCGGTACGGCCAGTTCCACGGGGCCGGCGTAGGCCTCGCGCGCGTCGGCCAGGTTGACCTGCGGGTCCGTCCACGGGGGGATGTGGGTCAGGACCAGGCGCCGCGCTCCCGCACGGGTCGCGGTCTCGCCGGCCTCACGGCCGTTGAGGTGCAGGTCGGGGATGTTCTCCTTGCCGTGCGTGAAGGCGGCCTCGCACAGGAACAGGTCGCTGTCGCGGGCGAGTTCGTCCAGCACGGGGGTGACGCCGGTGTCGCCGGAGTACGTCAGCGACCGGCCGCCGTGCTCGACCCGGATGGCGTACGCCTCCACCGGGTGGGCGACCCGTTCGGTGTGCACCGTGAACGGGCCGACCTCGAAGGTGGACGGCTTGACCGTGTGGAAGTCGAAGACCTCGCTCATCGAGGAGGCCGACGGGGTGTCGGCGTACGCGGTGGTCAGACGGTGCTCCGTGCCCTCCGGACCGTAGACCGGGATGGGGGCGCAGCGGCCGCCTTCGTGCCGGTAGTAGCGCGCGACGAAATACGCGAGCATGTCGATGCAGTGGTCGGCGTGCAGATGGCTCAGGAAGATCGCGTCGAGGTCGTAGAGACCGCAGTGGCGCTGCAACTCGCCGAGGGCGCCGTTGCCCATGTCGAGAAGCAGCCGGAAGCCGTCGGCCTCGACGAGGTAGCTCGAGCAGGCCGATTCCGCGGACGGGAACGACCCCGAGCAGCCGACGACGGTGAGCTTCATGAAGCAGAAACCTCCGCTGGCGGGATGTTGTAGACGGGGGTCGTGCGGTTCGTCGAGCGTAAGGCGCAAAACGTCCGGTCGCTCCTCCGCCAGGGGCCGTTGTGGGGGAACTCACCTGTGCTGTCACCGGTTCGGCTGGACCTGGGGTGCGTGCGGGGTGCGGGAGGGCGCGCGGAGTGGGGTGTGCGCCGGTACGGTTCTCCGTATGGACACGTCCTGGTGGCTGGCGCTCGCGGCGGTGGTGTTCCTGGCGCTGGTCGCCGCGGTCGTGGACGGGTGGGGGCGGCGGCGTCCCGCGGGGCGGCGGACGCGGCCTCCCGGGCGGGCCGGGGCGGTCGGTGTCCGGCCTCGGCCGGCGGAGATCTGGTGGGCGAACGTGCCCTTCGAGGACCGGCCCGGGGCGAAGGATCGGCCGTGTCTGGTGCTGGCGGTTCGGGGGCGGCGGGTGGTTGTCGCGAAGATCACGAGCCGGTTCCACGACGAGCGGGCGGGGGTTATTCCGCTGCCGCCGGGGGCGGTCGGGGACGCGCGTGGCCGAGCGAGCTTTCTCGAGACCGACGAGCTTCGTGAGGTCGCGGTGTCCGACTTCCGGCGCCGTGTGGGGGTGGTCGACCCGACCCTCTGGGACCAGGTCCGCCACCTGACGACGTAGCCGCGGCTGCCGCCCGTCGTCGACCGTCGCCGCGCTATCGCCTTACCCGCCGCCATGGCTGTGGCTTGTCGCGCAGTTCCCCGCGCCCCTGCGGACGAGCCGGCACCCGTCCGTCATGGCCTGACCCGCCGTCGTGGTGATTCGCGCAGTTCCCCGCGCCCCTAAGGACGTGCCCGGACCTGTCCGCTTCTCGCCTTACCCACCATCGTGGCCGTTCGCGCAGTTCCCCGCGCCCCTGAGAGCGTGCCGGGACCCGTCCGTCATCGGCTTGCCCGCCATCGTGGTTGCTCGCGCAGTTCCCCGCGCCCCTTGGGGGGTGTCGGGAGCCGTTCGTTGTTGCTGGGTGCGCAGTTCCCGCGTCCCTTTGGACGTGCCGGGGCGTTGTGCCCTTAAGGGGCGCGGGGAACTGCGCGGACGGTTTCTGCAGCCTGGCTGGGCTTCTCGGGGGCGAGGGCGGCCCAACGCCCCATAGGGACGCTGCCCGGGGGTCAGGCCCAGAGTTGGCCCTGGAGGGTTTGGATGGCTTCCTCTGTGGTGGGGGCCGTGTAGACGCCGGTGGAGAGGTACTTCCAGCCGCCGTCGGCGACGACGAAGACGATGTCGGCCTGCTCGCCCGCCTTGAGGGCCTTGCGGCCGACACCGATCGCCGCGTGCAGCGCGGCCCCGGTGGAGACGCCCGCGAAGATGCCCTCCTGCTGGAGCAGCTCCCGGGTACGGGTGACCGCGTCGGCGGAGCCGACCGAGAACCGGGTGGTGAGGACGGACGCGTCGTAGAGCTCGGGGACGAAGCCCTCGTCGAGGTTGCGCAGGCCGTAGACGAGGTCGTCGTACCGCGGCTCGGCGGCGACGATCTTGATGTCGGGCTTGTTCTCTCGGAGGTAGCGGCCGACGCCCATGAGGGTGCCGGTGGTGCCGAGGCCCGCAACGAAGTGGGTGATGGAGGGGAGGTCCGCCAGGATCTCGGGGCCGGTGGTGGCGTAGTGGGCGCCTGCGTTGTCCGGGTTGCCGTACTGGTAGAGCATCACCCAGTCGGGGTGCTCGGCGGACAGCTCCTTGGCGACGCGTACGGCGGTGTTGGAGCCGCCCGCCGCCGGGGAGGAGATGATCTCGGCACCCCACATGCCGAGCAGGTCCCGGCGTTCCTGGGAGGTGTTCTCGGGCATGACGCACACCATGCGGTAGCCCTTGAGCTTGGCCGCCATGGCCAGGGAGATGCCGGTGTTGCCGGAGGTGGGCTCGAGGATGGTGCAGCCCGGGGTGAGCCGGCCGTCCTTCTCCGCCTGCTCGATCATGTGCAGGGCGGGGCGGTCCTTGACCGAGCCGGTGGGGTTGCGGTCCTCCAGCTTGGCCCAGATCCGCACGTCCTCGGACGGCGAGAGCCGCGGCAGGCGCACCAGAGGGGTGTTGCCCACCGCGGCCAGCGGGGAGTCGTAGCGCATCGCCGGTCAGGACCCTCAGGCCATGCCGCCGGCCACGGCCGGCAGGATCGTGACGTTGTCGCCGTCGGCGAGCTTGGTGCCGATGCCGTCGAGGAAGCGGACGTCCTCGTCGTTCAGGTAGACGTTGACGAAGCGGCGCAGCTCACCGCCGTCCACGATGCGGGCCTGGATGCCCGCGTGCCGGGTCTCCAGGTCGGTGAACAGGTCGGCGAGGGTGTCTCCGCTGCCCTCCACCGCCTTCTGACCGTCGGTGTACTGCCGGAGGATGGTGGGGATGCGGACCTCGATGGCCATGGCTGAGGGCTCCTGTCGGGTGTAGTGACGTCGGTGGGCGCGCGGCGGCGCATCCGGTGCGGGGTGGTGCGGTGAGCGCCGCGGCTCCACGGCCGTGCGGCGGCAGGGCAGCGTCAACAGATGGAGCTGGCGAGCCTGCACAGGTCGACGTGCAGCCGCGCCACGAGCAGCATGCCCGGCGTCTTGTCGCTCACGTCGTTCAGAACCATGGGCTCATCGTATCGATTCCCGGCCGGGGTCCTGGAATGTGATTCCGTATGCCGGACCGATTTCGTCCGGCATGCGAGACCCATGGCGGCTCGGGGGCGGGACCGGCCGGAGTCAGTAGGCCTCGACGACCTTGACCTCCTCCTCGGTCACCTCGCCCTCGACGATCCGGAAGGAGCGGAACTGGAAGTCGCCGAGGCCGTCGGTGTCGGCGGTGGAGACCAGGACGTAGTGGGCGCCGGGCTCGTTGGCGTAGGAGATGTCGGTGCGGGAGGGGTGGGCCTCGGTCGCGGTGTGGGAGTGGTAGATGATCACCGGCTCCTCGTCGCGGTCGTCCATCTCGCGGTAGAGCCTGAGGAGATCGCCGGAGTCGAACTCGTAGAACGTGGGCGACATGGCGGCGTTCAGCATGGGGATGAAGCGCTCGGGCCGGTCCGAGCCCGCCGGGCCCGCGACGACGCCGCACGCCTCGTCGGGGTGGTCCTTGCGCGCGTGCGCGACGATCTGGTCGACCAGGGCCTGGGTGATGGTCAGCATGCCCGTCAGGATAAGCAGAAGGGCCGTCCCGTACCGAGGAGTGGTACGGGACGGCCCGGATGCCGGACGTCCTGAGCGGTGGCCGCCGGGGAGGCCACGAGTGTCCCCGGCGACCGGACGTCCGATGGGCGGACGCCCTGTGGGTCAGCCGACCTTCTCGAGCTGCGGCTCGCGGCGCTCGGCGACCTGCGGGTTGCGCGCCTTGACGACCAGCCAGCCGATGCCGAGGGCGAGGGCCCAGCCGGCCATCACGTAGAGGCTGACGCGGGAGTCCTTGTCGTAGGCGATCAGGCCGGTGACGAAGAGCAGGAACGCGATGGCCACGTACGAGCACTTCGCGCCGCCGGGCGCCGGGAAGGAGGAGGCGGGCAGCCGGCCCGCGTCGACCGCGCGGCGGTACAGGACGTGGCTGACGAGGATCATGAGCCAGGTCCAGATGCCGGCGCCGGTGGCGACGGAGGTGACGTAGCCGAAGGCCTTCTCCGGGACGACGTAGTTCAGGATCACGCCGATGCCCATGAAGCACACCGAGACGAGGATGCCGAGGGCGGGCGTCTTGGTGGAGGACAGCTTGGTGAAGACCCGGGGGGCCTCGCTGCTCTCGGCCAGGTTCCGCAGCATGCGGCCGGTGGAGTACATGCCGGAGTTGCAGGAGGACAGGGCCGCGGTGAGGACGACGAAGTTGACGATGGCGGCGCCCGCCGGGATGCCGATCTTCGCGAAGGCCGCCACGAACGGGCTGACGCCGGGTGCGAACTCGGTCCACTTGACCACGCACAGGATGACCGTGAGGGCACCGACGTAGAACAGCGCGATGCGCCAGGGCAGGGTGTTGATCGCCTTGGGGAGGGTCTTCTCCGGGTCCTCCGACTCACCGGCCGTGACACCGACCAGCTCGACCGCGAGGTAGGCGAACATGACGCCCTGGAGGGTCATCAGGGACGCGCCGATGCCCTTGGGGAAGAAGCCGTCGAACTCCCAGAGGTTGGAGACGGCGGCGGTGTCGCCGGCGGAGCTGAAGCCGAAGGTGAGCACGCCGAGACCGATGACGATCATGCCGATCAGGGCCGTGACCTTGACCATGGAGAACCAGAACTCCAGCTCGCCGAAGAGCTTCACGGAGATCAGGTTGACCGCGAAAAGGATCACCAGGAAGACCAGTGCCGTCACCCATTGCGGGATGTCGGGGAACCAGTAGTTGACGTAGATCGCGGCGGCCGTCAGCTCGGCCATGCCGGTGACGACCCACATCAGCCAGTACGTCCAGCCGGTGAAGTAGCCGAAGAACGGGCCGAGGAACTCGCGGGAGTACTCCGCGAAGGAACCCGAGACCGGGCGGTAGAGCAGGAGCTCACCGAGCGCCCGCATGATGAAGAAGATGATCACGCCCGCGAGGGCGTACATGAAGATGAGGCTGGGACCGGCCTTGGCGATGTTCGCCCCGGCTCCCAGGAAAAGGCCGACGCCGATGGCGCCGCCGATGGCGATCATCTGGACCTGACGGCTGCCGAGGCCTCGCTCGTAACCCTCTTCGGGTGCGTCGGTGACCTGTGCAGAGGTCATGTGTAGTGCGCCTTTCTCCACTGCCGACCCGGGCCTTTCGTGGGCCTCGGATCGGGTCTCGATCCCCCCGGACTGATGGAGCTGAGCGGACTTCGCGGGGCCCGCCCGTGCCTGGCCGGCGGTCGCCGGCTCGGTGGCGCACCCGGCGGGCATGGGTGGTGCTCGCCGGGCGGTCGTGAAGATCTATCACGGCCGCGACATTGATCGCCGTGACCGCTTGTGACGCACCGCACAGGAAGAAGCGGACCAACGGGACATAAGCAGGACGTAAGAGGCCGACTCGGTAACTCGATCGTTATCCGGATCTGAGCGTCCGTTGAGCGAACGCCCAGAAGGGGTCATACCGGGATGATCACGGCATGAGTGTGGCGACGAGCGTCTCCTGGAGGGTGCCGAGCCAGAGGTAGGCCATCGCGAGCGGCTTGCGCCGGTCCTCGTCCGGCAGCCGGTACAGCAGCTCGATGTCGTCCTCGTCGGTGATCTCCAGCCGGGTGGCGATCGCCAGCCGCAGATCGTTGAGCGTGCCGAGCCATTGCTGCGACTGCTCGGGCGACACCTTCAGCACCGCGCCGCCGTCCCCGGCCGGGGTCAGCGCGTCCAGCGAGCGGATCACGGCCAGGGCGTTGTCGCGCCGGCCGGCCCTGAGGTCGTTCTCGGTGTAGCGGCGGAACTCCGCGGAGTGGGCCTGCCGCTCCTCGGCCTCGGCCGGCGAGCCGGGGGCCTTCTCGGGGTCGCCGTAGGCGTCCGGGAACAGCCGGCGCAGCACGGGGTCGGACGGGGGCTCGCTCGGCCCCTCGGCGAACAGCTCGGCGAGCGGGTCGTCCGGGGCGTCCTCGGCCGGGCCGGGCCCGATGAGCTCCAGGAGCTGCACGGCCAGCGACCGGATGATGGAGATCTCGGCGTCGTCGAGGGCGACGGCCGCGCCGCCGCCGGGGAGCGGTTCGAAGGTTCCTGGCATGGAGATGGTCGCTACTTCCCGCTACTTCCGGTCGTGCTGGAGGGTGGCCCACAGACCGTAGCCGTGCATGGCCTGCACATCGCGTTCCATCTCCTCGCGGGTACCGCTGGAGACGACCGCCCGGCCCTTGTGGTGGACATCGAGCATGAGCTTGCGGGCCTTGTCCTTGGAGTAGCCGAAGTACGCCTGGAACACGTACGTCACATAGCTCATCAGGTTGACCGGGTCGTTGTGCACGATCGTGACCCAGGGGACGTCCGGCTCGGGGACGGCCGAGACCTCCTCCGCCGACTCGGTGCGTTCGATCTCGATGGGAGCGGCTGACGTCACGACTCCCATGCTGCCATGCTCGCGATAAATCGTCACACTGACGAAATGGGAGTACGATCCGTTGCCGTACCGCATTTCCCGGGGGTTGACCCCGGGAACTCGGCCGTTTCCGGCATGCCCGGAGACCCGGCCCGACATGACGAGGAGAGCTTTCGTGGGCGTAGCGGACCTTGGGCTGCCGGTGGACGTTCCCTCGACGGCGCTGTTCACCGACCAGTACGAGCTGACCATGCTCCAGGCGGCCCTGAAGGCGGGAACCGCCGACCGCCGGTCGGTCTTCGAGGTCTTCACCCGCAGGCTGCCGAACGGGCGGCGCTACGGCGTGGTGGCGGGCACCGGGCGGGTCCTGGACGCCGTGGAGAACTTCCGCTTCGACCCCGCCGTGCTGGGTTTTCTGCGCGAGCGGGGCATCGTCGGCGAGGAGACACTCGACTGGCTGGCCGGTTACCGCTTCTCGGGTGACATCTGGGGCTATCCGGAGGGCGAGGTGTACTTCCCGGGCTCGCCGATCATGCGGGTGGAGGGCTCCTTCGCCGAGTGCGTGCTGCTGGAGACGGTGGTCCTGTCGATCCTCAACCACGACTCGGCTATCGCCGCGGCCGCCTCCCGGATGTCGTCGGCGGCCGGGGACCGTCCGCTGATCGAGATGGGGGCCCGGCGCACCCACGAGCTGGCCGCGGTCGCCGCCTCGCGCGCCGCCTACCTCGGCGGCTTCGCCTCCACCTCGGACCTCGCCGCCGGTTTCCGCTACGGCATCCCGACCGTCGGCACCTCCGCGCACGCCTTCACCCTGCTGCACGACCGTGAGCGCGACGCCTTCCAGGCCCAGGTGAACTCGCTGGGCCGCGGGACGACCCTGCTGGTGGACACGTACGACGTCGCCGAGGCGGTGCGCACGGCCGTGGAGGTCGCCGGGCCCGAGCTGGGCGCGGTGCGCATCGACTCCGGCGATCTGCTGCTGGTCGCGCACCGGGTGCGGCAGCAGCTGGACGACCTCGGGGCGCGGGACACGCGGATCATCGTGACCTCTGACCTCGACGAGTACGCGATCGCCTCGCTGGCGGCCGCGCCCGTGGACGCCTACGGGGTGGGCACCCAGCTGGTGACCGGCTCGGGGCATCCGACCTGCTCGATGGTCTACAAGCTGGTCGCGCGGGCCGAGTCCGCCGCCCCGTCCGCTCCGCTGGTGGCGGTGGCGAAGAAGTCGACCGGGGGCAAGACCTCCGTCGGCGGGCGCAAGTGGGCCGCGCGGCGGCTGGACGCGGAGGGGGTCGCCGAGGCCGAGGTCATCGGCACCGGGGCCGTCCCGGCCGCGCTGGCCGGCCGGCAGCTGCTGGTGGAGCTGGTCAGGAAGGGTGAGGTGGTGGGCCGTGAGCCGCTGGACGCCGCCCGTGCCCGCCACGCCGCGGCCCGTGACAGCCTCCCCCTGTCGGCCACCCAGCTCTCCCGCGGGGAGCCGGTCCTGGCCACCGAGTACACGCACTGAGGCCCTCTCCCGCCGGGCCCGTTCCCTCACTAGGCTTGGCTTCCGACCTCTCAGAAGGACACCGACATGCGCCGCGCCTTGATCGTCGTAGATGTGCAGAACGACTTCTGCGAGGGGGGCAGCCTCGCGGTGGCCGGAGGTGCCGATGTGGCCGCCGCCGTCACCGAGCTGATCGGCCAGGCCCCGGCCGGGTACCGGCACGTCGTGGCGACGCGCGACCTGCATGTGGCGCCGGGCGGGCACTTCGCCGACAACCCGGACTTCGTGCACTCCTGGCCCGCGCACTGTGTCGCGGGCACGGAGGGGGTGGGCTTCCACCCGAACTTCGCCCCTGCGGTCGCCTCCGGCGCGATCGACGCCGTGTTCGACAAGGGCGCGTACTCCGCCGCCTACAGCGGCTTCGAGGGGGCCGACGAGAACGGCGTCCCGCTGGCCCAGTGGCTGCGGACCCGGCAGATCACCGAGGTGGACGTGGTCGGCATCGCCACCGACCACTGTGTGAAGGCGACCGCCCTGGACGCGGCCCGCGAGGGCTTCCGCACCCAGGTCCTGCTCGACCTGACCGCGGGTGTCGCCGAGGAGACCACCGACCGCGCCCTGGAGGAGCTGCGCGCGGCCGGCGTGGAGCTGACCGGCAAGCCGGTCGTCTAGGGCGCCACAGGCCCTAGGGGCTCGCGGGGGCCGTGGGGCGTCTGAGGAGGGCGCGGATGGGGTGCCAGAGCTCGGTCGCGGTGAGCCCGTGGTCGGGTGCCGTGCGCCATATCAGGCCGTCGGGGTGGTGCAGGACCGCCGTGATCTCGTCCGGGGTCGGCGGGGCCGCGTTGCCGCGCAGGTAGACCGCCCGCAGGCCCAGGTTCCGCAGCCGGGTCAGGGCCCGTGCCCGGTTCTGGGCGTGGACGAGGACCCGCACCGCGGCGGTGCCGTCCGGGGTGGGGCTGGGCAGATTCAGCGCCACCACCACGCTGCCGTTCGGCAGCTTGCAGAAACCTCCTGCGGCCATGCAGTCACACCCCCGTGTGCGCCGGTGTCAATAAGAGAATCACAGCACGCACCTAAACACGGATCGGCGGCAACCCGCCAGGGGTTACCGCCGATACGCGTTTGACCTGCGAAGATGCCGTCTACTTCACGGCAGGGGCCACCACGAGGATCATCGAGGAGCCGTTCGTGGCCTCCTTGACGATCTGGATCTTGGTGTTGGTGTCAGTGATCTTGACGCCCGCGAGCGGGGTGGCCGAGCTGTAGTAGGTGCTCGTGTGGTCGTTGAACGTCGAGACGCCCTTCGTCGACGGGAAGACCGTCGCCACGTCCGCCTTGTGCAGCGTCATGCCGTCCGTGCGGTAGAGGCTGAACGGCGAGTCGTACGCCTGGATGCGGCTGCGCAGCGCGGTGCCGTCGGACCACTTCAGCGGGGCCGGGTGCGAGTCGACGGGCAGCAGCAGACCCACGCCGGCGTGCTCGCTGGTGTTGTTGTCGACCTGCGAGGTGTCCCACTTCCAGATCAGCAGACCGTTCTGGTACGGGTAGTGCTCCACCCACGAAGGACGCGTCGCGAAGCCGAAGTTGTACGGGCCGACCTTGAGGGTCTTGTCGTACGAGACGTACTGGCGGTTCTCCGCGATGTAGTACTGGTCGTAGTCCTTGGTGATGGACGCGCCGATGCGGGAGAAGCCGACCTTGGTCCAACCGGCGTCCTCGGCCTCGGCGTTGTCCGAGAACAGCGCGGCGCCGTCGGCGGTGACGACGATGCTGTCGGCGGCGAAGCCCTCCTTCGCGACACCGCCGTCGGTGGCATAGCGGAAGCGCAGGCCGATCTTCTTGCCCGCGTAGGCGTCCAGCGAGTACGACAGCTTCTTGTACGTCTCCGAGAAGCCGGTCAGGGCGGGGGCGTTGCTGCCGTCACGGCCGATCGGCTGGCCGTCGGCGGTGCCGTCGAGGGCCTTCCAGTTGGCGCCGCCGTCCGTGGAGACCTCGGCGTAGGCGAAGTCGTAGTCACGCTCGATGGCCCACCAGCCGTCCAGCGTCAGCGTCGCGGAGGCCTTGCCGGTCAGGTCGACCGAGCGGGTCAGGGTGTTGCGCAGATCGTTGCCGCTGCCGCTCCACCACTGCATGGTGCCCTGGGCCGGGGTGACGATCGGGGTGGTGACCTTCTTCTTGGGAAGCTTCACCACGAGAGCCTGGCTGTTGCGGTTGTTGTACTCCGCGACGCCGAGCTTGTGACGGGAGAAGGTGCCGGCCTTGGCCACCTCGTAGTCCAGCCAGCCGAGCTGGAGCTTGTCCCAGGCGGTCATGTCGCCGGGCATGTCACCGATGGTGTCCTTGCCCGTGCCCAGCCACGAACCGGACGACATCAGCGTCCAGAAGCCGGTGGAGTTGTCGCCGCCGGCGGTGTCGTAGTGGTCCGGCAGACCGAGGTCGTGGCCGTACTCGTGGGCGAAGACACCGAGCCCGCCGTTCTCCGGCTGGATGGTGTAGTCGCCGACCCAGATGCCGGAGCTGCCGATCTGGGTGCCGCCGAGCTTGTTGCCCTCGGGGCCGGTGGCGCCGGCGTCCGAGCCGAACGCGTACCAGCGGTGCGCCCAGATGGCGTCCTCGCCCTGCGCGCCGCCGCCCGCGGACTCGTCCTCGCCCGCGTGCACGATCTGGAAGTGGTCGATGTACCCGTCGGGCTCGTTGAAGTTGCCGTCGCCGTCGTGGTCGTAGCGGTCCCACTGGTCGTACTGGGCGAGCTTCGCCTTGATCTCGGCGTCGGTCTTGCCGGCCGCCTTCTGGCCCGCGGCCCAGGCGGTCACGCCGTCCTGCACCGCGAACCAGGCGCAGTTGTCCGGGTCGCAGGCGTTGGAGCCGTAACGGGCCTCGTTGTACGGGACCTTGACCCAGTCCTGCACCTCGCCCTCGATGGAGTAGCGGCCCGAGGACTGCTTCTCGTAGTACTTCTTCATCGAGTCGGCACCGGTACCGAAGTACAGGTCCTGGAAGTGCTGGCGGCTGTAGTCCGCCTGCCAGGCCGTGCTGTTGTCGTCGGCACGGTCGGGCTGCGCGATCTTGTTGTGCAGCGGGCCGGGGGTGCCGCCGTAGCGCGGGTCGGTCTGGTCGCCGAACTCGACCAGGATGGTGAAGATCTTGTCGGTCTTCTCGCGGCTGAGCTCCACGTACTTGTCGCCGCGGCGGCTCTCGAGCTTGACGACCTTCGAACCGTTGCGGTTCTGGATCTCCGACTTGCCGGATATGACCTGCTTCAGGGCCTCTTCGCGCTGGGCTTCCTGAGTCTTGCTGAAGGGGGTCTCGAAGTTGTGCTCGGTGTCGAGGGCCTTCGGAGCCGCCGGGTCCCGGCGGTCGGCGGCGGGCGCCTTGGCGCCCGTCGAGTCGGCCTGGGCCACGGCGTAGGTGGAGAACGTCGCGGTGGCCGCGGCGAGCGCGACGGCGGTCGCCGTGGCTCTGAACGTCCAGGGTCTGCTGGTCACTTGAGTTCCTCCCCCGCGTTCGCGCGCGACGGCTGGAGTGGCCTGGTCTTGGAGGGGCGTCCGCGCGCGCGTGATCAACGCGTGTAGTCAAGTGACGACATTGGACTAGAGGTTGAGCCGAAAAGACAGACCTTGACTTGAGCAGGTCAAGTGCACTATGCGGAGTTCCCGTTTCGCTCAGCGGACGTTCCGGCCCGCGTCCACCGCCAATCAACGGGCGCGTGCGAACGTCCACTTGATGGACGCCATGAATCGGTGCGCCCCCTGTGCTCCGGCACTGTTGGTCAGGTCACGCTTACCGTCGGTTCCGCTCGGGCAGACACGCGATTAGAGTCGTGTGGCGGAACGCCCGGAAGCCGGCGGAAAGCCAGGCCGACGCCCTAGTCTCACCCCCACTTCCGAGGACAACGATTGCCATGCCTCGTCCGACCGCCGCACAGCTCGTCTACGGTTCGTGCACCGTGATCCTGTCCACGCTCGCCATGTTGCTGCTGTCCGGGACCGGTTCGGCCGTGGGGATCTCCTTCGTCGCCGTGACCGGGTTCACCCTCGGGCTGCTGGTCGCTCTGACCGTCCCGGTGCGCCGGCCCGCCCGCCGGGCGCGGTCGACCGTCGCCGCGCAGCACTCCCCCGCACCTCAGGAGCCGGTGGCCGCCGCGTCGGCCGCCTCCTCCGACAACTGACCGCGCGCGCGAGGGGCGGGCTCGCACGGGCCCGCCCCTCGCGCGTGTCCGGCCCCGCGCTCAGCGGCTGTTGGTGCTCACGACCACCGTCTTGGCCGCCTTGTCGTGCAGACCCTGCTTGTACGGCTTGTCGAAGAAGCTCCAGCCGCCGCAGATCACGGTCCACAGACACGCGCAGCAGAACGCGAACGGGATCCACAGCACCGCCGCGCGCAGGAACGAGTTCTGCGTCGACGGTGTCGCCCCGTTGTCGAGGTTGCCGACCCGCATGCCGAGCCACTTCTTGCCGAGCGTCTGGCCGGTCCTGGCGATCATGAAGGTGTCGTACGCGATGTAGAGGACCGCGGCGACCAGGGACTGCGCGAGGGACTGGCCGATGTTGACGTCGTCGGCGGCCACGTCGTAGTTGTCCACGCCGAAGCCCCAGGTGAGCAGCCCCACCACGATGCCCACGAGGATCATGTCGATGATCCTGGCGAGGGTGCGCCTGCCGCTGTCGGCGAGCGGGGGCATCCCGGCGAGCGGGTCGGCGGGGTAGTCGCCACCGCCGTACGGGCCCCCGCCGTAGGGGCCGCCACCGCCGTACGGGCCGCCGCCGGGTGGCGGTTGACCGCCGTGGGGACCGCCGCCCGGGGGGCCGTAGGGGCCGCCGCCGGGCGGGGGCTCACCGCCAGGGGGCGGGGGGCCTCCAGGGGGCGGGGGGCCTCCAGGGGGCTGTGCGCCGCCTTCCGGGGGCGTGCCGTGGGGCGAGCCCGACCCTTCTCCGGGGGGCGGCTGCTTCCTGAACGGGTCGTCGTCCGGCGGCTGGCCGCCGGGGCCGGGAGGCGGTTCGGTGCTCATGGCCCGAGTGGACCGCGACGGCCCCGGCCGCGCATCCGGCGCGCGGCCGTCCGGAGTAGCGGTACGTCAGCCTCCGCTCCGGCGGCCGACGTTCGACCGCCGCGTCCGCCCCGCCGGGGTCAGCCCGCCACGAACGTGTGGGCCGCCTTGTCGTGCCAGCACTGGCGCCACGGCCGGTCGAAAAGGCACCACAGGACGCCGATGACCCCGAAGAGGAGCAGTCCGGGCACGCTGTACACGAGCCAGCGGCGCAGCGCGGCGCCGAAGCCCGGGGGTTCGTGGCCCTCGATGTCCCGGACGTCCAGGCCGAGCGCCTTCTTGCCGAGCGTGCGGCCCCACTTGGCGGTGGGCAGGGCCTCGTAGAGGACGCCGGCCAGCAGCAGGACGGCCAGCACGATGCCGAGGTACACCGAGGTGGTGCCGTCCAGCAGCCAGACGGTGACGGTCTCGCCGGACTGCTTGGCCTCGTCGATCTTGCCCTGGAGGTGGTCCAGCGCCTTGGTGCCGAGCGGTACGGCGGCCGCCGCGGTGATGCCCAGGACGACGACGGAGTCGATCAGCCGCGCGGCCAGGCGCTTGCCGAGCCCGGCCGGGCGGGCCTCGGCCTGCCGCCGTGCCGCCGCCTGGAACACGTCGTCCACCGGCGGCTTCCAGGGCGCCACGGGCTGGTCGTCGCCGGTGCCGCCCGCGAGCCGGTGCACCTGCTGGGCCCAGGAGGACTGGCCGCCACCGGGGCCGCTGGTGAGCGGGGTGCCGGACGCCGGGGCGGCCGCCTGCGAGGGCACGCCGGGGGCGGTCTGGCGAGGGGCCGCGGGCGGCGCCGCGGCCGACGGGGCGTCGGCGGCCGGGGGCACGGTCACGGAGGGCGCGGCCGGCGCGGCGGAGGCCTGGGCCCGGTCGGCGGCGGCCTTCCCGGCTCCGAAGCCGGGTGCGCCCGCGGCCCGCGGGGAGACGGCCCGGAAGGTCATGGTGCCCTCGTCGGCGGGCGCCGCGGTGGCGGCGGCACCGGCGTCCTCGCCCTGCTCCGGGGCCCCGGCGGCACCGCCCGCGAAGGCCGGGCCGCCCCCGGGGGCGGGCGTCTCGGCGTCGGCGGCCGGGCGGCGGAAGACAAAGGTCCCCGGCTCGGCGGCGGGCGGTTCGGCCGTGACCCTGGGGTCGGCCACGGGGGCGCCCCAGGACACACGGCGGTCCTGGTCGCCGCCGAACCCGGACTGCCGGGAGCGGTCGGCGCCCCACGCGGAGGCCGGCTCGGGAGCGCTGCCGTACGGCTCGCCCGAGGCGGCCGCGGCGCCGAACGCCCCGCCCGGCTGCGGGTCCTCGTCGAAGAAGTGCGGCCCGGTCTCCTCCACCGAGGGAGCGGCGGCGGGCTGGGGCACCGGGGCCGTGGCCGGCGGCGGGTTGAGCGGCGCGCCGTCGGACGGCGCGGGCCGGCTGGTGCCGGGCACCCAGGCGGAACCGTTCCAGTACCGGACATATCCGGGGATGGACGGGTCCGGGTAATAGCCTTCGCGGGGCCGGTCGTCGCCGGGGGCCGGGGTTGGGGCGCTCATGTCCGTCGTCCCGTATCTGCTCGGGGGTCGTATGGGGTCCTCCACATCTATCAGACCGGCGCATCCGACAGGGCCTGTCCCGCGGTACCCACCCCTATCCGGGCAACGGTGTGCGCCCCCCTTCACGCGGGCCGGAAAAAATCTCCCGGAACCCGCGTAATGCTCCGGGCCCACCCCGCTCTCCCTTCGTACGGGCCCGCCCCAGGGTCCGCGACAGAGCCGTACGACAGACCTGTAGGAGAGAGGAACGGCCATGCATCACACCGTCGTTGAGCGCGAGCTGGAGCTCAGGCTCATCCTGTCGCCCGAGCGCAGCATCGCGGTCCCGGCCCGGCTGAGCTACCGCACCGACGACCCCTTCGCCGTGCACGTCGCCTTCCACATCAACTCCGAGCAGCCGGTGAACTGGACGTTCGCCCGGGAGCTGCTGGTGGAGGGCGTGTTCCGGCCGTGCGGGCACGGGGACGTGCGGGTGTGGCCGACCAAGGTGGAGGGGCGCAGCGTGGTGCTGATGGCGCTGAGTTCGCCCGACGGCGACGCGCTGCTGGAGGCGCCCGCCGCGCAGGTGTCGGCCTGGCTGGAGCGCACCCTGCGGGTGGTCCCGCCCGGCTCCGAGGCCGAGCAGCTCGGCATCGACGACGGTCTCGCCGAGCTGCTCGCCCCCCTTCCGGCCGACGACCTGTGGCTGCGCGACCCCTGGCCGTCGGACGAGTCCAAGGACGGTGAGTGAGCCGCGGCGGGCCGTCGGGACAGCGGGCCGGGGTCGCGTCAGAACAGCTTGCCGGGGTCGCGTCAGAACAGCTTGCCGGGGTTCAGGATGCCGAGCGGGTCGAAGACCTGCTTGATCTGCCGCTGCATCTCCACCCCCACGGGCCCGATCTCGCGGGCCAGCCATTCCTTCTTCAGGACGCCCACGCCGTGTTCGCCGGTGATCGTGCCGCCGAGTTCCAGGCCGAGGGCCATGATCTCGTCGAAGGACTCGCGGGCGCGCCGGGACTCGTCGGGGTCCCGTGCGTCGAAGCAGACGGTGGGGTGGGTGTTGCCGTCGCCCGCGTGGGCGCAGACCCCGATGGTGAGGGCGTACTTCCCGGCGATGCGCTCGACGCCCTCCAGCATGTCGCCGAGCCTGGAGCGGGGCACGCAGACGTCGTCGATCATCGTGGTGCCCTTGACCGCCTCCAGCGCGGTCAGCGACAGCCGTCGCGCCTTGAGCAGGAGTTCGGACTCGGCGGTGTCGTCGGCGGGGACGACCTCGGTGGCGCCGGCCGCCGCGCACAGCTCGCCGACGGCGGCGAGATCGGCGGCCGGGTCGGGCGTGTCGAAGGCGCACAGCAGAAGCGCCTCGGTGGTGTCGGGCAGGCCCATGTGGGCGAGGTCGTTGACTGCCTTGACGGTCGTACGGTCCATCAGTTCGAGGAGGGACGGGACGTGCCCGCCGGCCATGATCCGGCACACGGCGTCGCAGGCGGCCGCGGCCGAGGCGAACTCGGCGGCCAGCACCAGTTGCCGCGGCGGCAGCGGCCTGAGCGCCAGGGTGGCCCGGACGACGACGCCGAGGGAGCCCTCGGAGCCGACGAAGAGGCGGGTGAGGTCGTATCCGGCGACGCCCTTGGCGGTGCGGCGGCCGGTGCTCATCAGGCGTCCGTCGGCGAGGACGACGTCCAGGCCGAGGACGTACTCGGCGGTCACGCCGTACTTCACGCAGCACAGGCCGCCGGAGGCGGTGCCGATGTTGCCGCCGATGGTGCACTGCTCCCAGCTGGAGGGGTCCGGCGGATAGGCGAGGCCGTGCTCGGCGACCGCGCGGGACAGCGCGGCGTTGACGACGCCCGGTTCGACGACGGCGACGCGGTCGACCGGGTTGATCTCGAGGATGCGGTCCATCCTGGTCAGGGACAGCAGCACGCAGCCGTCGGTGGCGTTGGCGCCGCCGGACAGGCCGGTGCGGGCGCCCTGCGGGACGACCGGGACGCGCAGCGCGGTGGCGGTGCGCATGACGTGCTGGACCTCCTCGACCGTGCGCGGCAGGACCACCACGGCGGGGGCACCGGCCGCGCAGAAGCTCGCCATGTCGTTGGCGTAGGAGGCGGTGACGTCGGGGTCGGTCAGGACGGCCTCGGACGGGAGGCCCGCGAGCAGCCGGTCGGTGAGGTTGCCCTGCGCCTCGTCGGGCGCGGCTTCGATACGGCTCATGATCACAGCGTGTCACCCGGGGCCATCGGTGTGAACCCCGCGGCCGCCGTCCTTGGGCCGCCCGGGCGCGGTGGTCGTACTGACGCACAGTGAGCGCCATGGAGAGCGAGGAGCGCCGCGAGGGCCGGCGGGACAGCGACGACAACCGTGCGGGCGGGGCGAACCCCCGGGGCCCGAGGGGCGCGCCGGTCAGGCGCCTGCTGCGGCGGCCCCTCACGAGAGGGATCCTGGTCGGCGCGATCGTCGGGTGTCTCGCGGTCGGCGCCATGGTGCTGCTGTCGTCGGAGGACGGGCGGGACGGCGCCGAGGGGTCGCCGGGGCCGGAGGCGCTGGCGCGTACGGCGGTGGCCGCCGGGGTGCCGGCCTCGCTGCCGGATCTGGCGGCGCTGATCACCGACCGTGAGGAGCATGTGCGCGACCACCCGCAGGACGCCGAGTCATGGGCGGTGCTCGGGGCGGCCTACGTCGAGCGGGGGCGACGGCTCGCGGACGCCGAGGCCTATCCGCGCGCGGAGCGGGCGCTGCGGACCTCGCTGCGCGCAGGGCGCAGTGCCCAGGCGCTGGAGGGCATGGCGGTGCTGGCGAACGCCCGCCGCGACTACCGGGCGGCGCGGGGCTGGGCCGAGGCCGCGCTGGGGAAGGACGGCCGGCGCTGGACGGCGTACGGGCCGCTGATCGAGGCGTGCACGGGGCTGAACGACGAGAAGGGGGCGCAGCGGGCCCTGGACCGGCTGCTGGAGCTGCGTTCGGGCCCGGCCGTGCAGGCCCGCGCGGCGGCGCTGTACCGGGACCAGGGCCGGCGGGAGGACGCGGCGGCGGCCCTGTCGGACGCGGCTGCGGCGGCGCGCACCCCGGCGGAGCGGGCGGCCTGGCTGGAGCGGGGCGGGCAGCTGGCGTGGGAGCGCGGGGAGCGCGAGGCGGCGCTGCGGCACTTCCAGGAGGCGCTGCGTACCGACCCCGACCAGCGGGCCGCGCAGGCGGGTCAGGGCAGGGCGCTGGCGGCGCTGGGCCGGACGACGGAGGCGCTGAGCGCCTACCGGACGGCGCTGGAGAAGCGGCCGGAGCCGCAGTACGCGCTGGAGCTGGGTGAGCTGTACGAGTCGCTGGGGCTCGGGCAGCCGGCGCGGGTGCAGTACGACCTGCTGCGCGAGCGGGTGCGGACGATGGCCGCGGGCGGGGTGGACGAGGCGCTGGTGCTCGGCCTGTTCGAGGCCGAGCACGGTGATCCGGCGGAGGCGGTGCGGCGGCTGCGGGCGGAGTGGAAGCGGCAGCCGGGCATCGCGGTGGCGGACGCGCTGGGCTGGGCGCTGCACCGGGCCGGGAACGACGAGGAGGCGCTGAGGTTCGCCGTGCGGGCGACGGACAAGGAGCACGGTGGCGGGGTGCGCAGCGCCCTGTACGCCTTCCACCGCGGGATGATCGAGCGGGACTTGGAGCTGTCCGGTCCCGCCCGGCGGCATCTTCAGGAGGCCCTGCGGATCAACCCGTACTTCTCGCCCCTCCAGGCGCCGGTGGCCCGCCGCGCGCTGAACGCGCTGGGCGAGCCGCCGGCGGTGCCGCTGCCCGAGATGTCCGAGGACACGGCGGACGCCGAGGGTCCGGAGAGTCCGGAGGGTCAGGAGAGTCCAGAGGGTCCGGAGAGTCCGGAGGGGGCACAGGAGCCGGAGGGGTCCGAGTAGGGCCTCGCGGTCCTGCGACAGGTCTCTTACGGCAGGTCTCCCTAGGGCAGGTCTCCCTAGGGCAGGTCTCCCTAGGGCAGGCCCTAGAGGTTGCCGCGCTTGGCCTGCTCGCGCTCGATCGCCTCGAACAGGGCCTTGAAGTTGCCCTTGCCGAAGCCCATGGAGCCGTGCCGCTCGATGAGCTCGAAGAACACGGTCGGACGGTCCTGGACCGGCTTGGTGAAGATCTGGAGCAGGTAGCCGTCCTCGTCGCGGTCGGCGAGGATCTTCAGCTCGCGCAGCGTCTCGATCGGCACACGGGTGTCGCCGACCCACTCGCCGAGGGTGTCGTAGTAGGAGTCCGGGGTGTCGAGGAACTGGACCCCGGCCGCGCGCATGGTGCGCACGGTCGCCACGATGTCGTTGGTGTTCAGCGCGATGTGCTGGACGCCGGCACCGCCGTAGAACTCCAGGTACTCGTCGATCTGGGACTTCTTCTTGGCGATGGCGGGCTCGTTGATCGGGAACTTGACCTTGAGCGTGCCGTCGGCGACGACCTTGGACATCAGCGCGCTGTACTCGGTGGCGATGTCGTCGCCCACGAACTCTTTCATGTTCGTGAAGCCCATGACCTTGTTGTAGAAGCCGACCCATTCGTTCATGCGGCCGAGTTCCACGTTGCCGACGCAGTGGTCGACGGCCTGGAAGGTGCGCTGGGCGGGCGGCTCGACGATCGGCTTGGCGGTGACGTAGCCGGGCAGGTACGGGCCGTCGTAGCCGGAACGGTCGACCAGCGTGTGCCGGGTCTGGCCGTAGGTGGCGATGGCGGCGAGGACGACGGTGCCGTGCTCGTCCTTCACCTCGTACGGCTCGGCGACCGAGGTCGCGCCGTGCTCGATGGCGTAGGCGTACGCGGCGCGGGCGTCCGGGACCTCGATGGCGAGGTCGACGACGCCGTCGCCGTGCTCGGCGACATGGGCGGCCAGGAAGCGGCCCCAGTCGGTGGAGGGCCTGATGACCGAGGTGAACACGAAACGGGCGGAGCCGTTCTCCAGGACGTAGGCGGCGGTCTCCCGGCTGCCGTTCTCCGGTCCGGAGTACGCGACCAGCTTCATGCCGAAGGCCGTGGAGTAGTAGTGCGCCGCCTGCTTGGCGTTGCCCACGGCGAAGACGACCGCGTCCATTCCCTTGACCGGGAAGGGATCGGCCTGCCGGGCGGTGTCGGGAGTGTGGTGAGTGGTCTGCGTCATAGCGGAAGGGTCGCTCCGCCCTGCAAGGTGCGCAATAGTTTCGTTCTTCACTGCACAATCCGTGCAGTGACAGGGCGGTCCAGTCGGGCCTTCTGTACAGGATGACCATCCGGGAGACGGGTATGGCGATCGATCATCTGGACGGGCGCATCATCGTGCTGCTGGCGCGGGAGCCGCGCATCGGGGTGCTGGAGATGTCGCGGCGCCTCGGCGTGGCGCGCGGCACGGCCCAGGCGCGGCTGGACCGGCTCACGTCGAACGGAGTCATCCGGGGATTCGGCCCCGACGTCGATCCGGCGGCGCTCGGCTACCCGGTCACCGCGTTCGCCACGCTGCAGATCCGGCAGGGCCAAGGAGCCGATGTGCGGGCGCACTTGGCGACGGTCCCGGAGGTGCTGGAACTGCACACCACGACGGGCACCGGGGACATGCTGTGCCGGCTCGTGGCGCGCTCGAACGCCGATCTCCAGCGTGTGATCGACCGGGTCGTCGGTTTCGATGGGATCGTCCGGGCCTCCACCGCGATCGTGATGGAGAACCCTGTGCCGCTGCGGGTGATCCCGCTCGTCGAGCAGGCCGCTCAGGCGGCACAGGCGGCGCAGGACCGGGAGGGACCGACGCGACCGTGAGGTGAGCGCGCTTGAACTTCTGGAGTACCTCGGCAGCCACCGCCGGCAGCTGCTCTTCGACGCCTGTCAACACGCCGGCGTCGTCCTCCAGTGAGGGGTTCGTGACGGAGGGCTGAGGTCGCGGTTCAGCAGCTCGGGACGGTGCCCTTGCCCGACTCCAGGGCCACCAGGGCGTCGACCGCGCCCTTCAGGGTCGTCACGGGGATCAGCCGGAGGCCCTTCGGCAGCTCCGACTTCGCGTCCGAGCACTCCGCCTTCGGCACCAGGAACACCGTCGCCCCGTCGCGCCGCGCGGCCTGGGTCTTCAGGGCCACGCCGCCGACCGCGCCGACCTTTCCGTCCGGGTCGATGGTGCCGGTGCCGGCGATGTTGCGGCCGCCGGTGAGATCGCCGCCGCTGCCGTCGCCGTTCAGCTTGTCGACGACGCCCAGCGAGAACAACAGCCCCGCGCTGGGGCCGCCGACGTCGGCGAGCTTCAGGGTGACCTTGACCTGGTCGGGGTCCAGCTCGAGGTAGTTCAAGGCGGCCTGGGCGGCGTCGTCCTGGGACTCCTTCATCTGCTGGGTGTTGTGCCGCTCGATCTCCTCGACCGTGTCACCCGTCGGGTACACCGAGTCCAGCGGCATGACCGCCTTGTCGGTGGCGAACCAGCTGTCGAGCACGTCCGGCAGCGAGACCCGGGCGTCCGGGCTGGTCGCCTCGATGGTCGTCATCCGCAGCTGCCCGGTGGTGGGCCGGGTCGGGGCCCCGGAGATCGTGATCACCGGGGTTCCCTGGTTCTCGCCGAGCACGTTCGCCGTCAGACCCGGCTGGGCCACCGCGAACGGCAGCGGCGCGAACACCGCCGTGGCGATGAGGGCCACGACGGGCACGGCACAGACGGCGACGGCCCGGGGGCGCGTGAGACGAGAGAGCACGGGGTCAATCTAACGTGGCCGCCGAGGCGCGCCGTGCCGCCCTCAGCGCAGCGCTTCCGCGACCTCCCGGGCCGCCTCCACGACCCGTGGCCCGACCCGCTCCGGCACGGCGTCGGCCAGCATGACCACGCCGACGCTGCCCTCGACGCCGGTCACCCCGAGCAGGGGCGCGGCCGCGCCGCTGGCACCGGCCTCCAGTTCGCCGTGGGTGAGGGTGTACCCGGGGTCCTCGTAGGGGCTCAGCCGGGCGGAGACGATCGCCTTTCCGGCGGCTCCCCGGTCCAGCGGGTGGCGGAACCCGGCCCGGTAGGCCACGTGGTAGTCCGTCCAGGTCGGCTCCACCACGGCGACGGCGAGCGCCTCCGCCCCGTCGACCAGCGTCAGATGCGCGGTCGCGCCTATGTCCTCGGCCAGCGACCGCAGCGACGGCAGCGCGGCCTCCCGCACCAGCGGATGCACCTGCCGTCCCAGCCCCAGCACACCGAGTCCGACACGGGCACGCCCGCCGAGATCACGCCGTACGAGCGCGTGCTGTTCCAGGGTGGCCAGCAAGCGGTACACGACGGTCCGGTTGACGCCGAGTTTGTTGGAGAGCTCGGTCACCGTCAGGCCGTGGTCCGTGTCGGCCAGCAGTTTGAGGACTCTGAGTCCCCGGTCGAGCGTCTGAGAGGTCTCCGCGGTCACGACGCCCACTCCTTAGTGGTGAGGTCGGCGGCCCCTCGCGGCGGATGCGTCATGGAGTCCCGTCCAGCGACGCGCGTCAGAGGCCGCCGATCGGCGGACGGCCCGGCTTGTCCGGGCCCAGTCGCTTCACGGCTGCGCTCCGCGGCGGCGCTGCCACGGGGCGTGTGCGTAGCGGGACATTAATGGAGCGGGTTCGCTGAGCGGAAGGCTCCGTCCAGAATCCGGTCATTGGCCGGGGAGGACTGCTTGCCTTTGTCCATAAAGTTCAACACCCGACCCCCCGAGCAGAACCACGAGAACCAGCGCCCCCAACGCCGCAAAGGGGCGCGGGGAACTGCGCGATCAGCCACCCGCGACCCGCACCCGAAGTCCGACAGAACCCCGCCCAGGGGCGCGGGGAACTGCGCGACAAAGCCCCCACGAGCCCGCACCCGCACCCGCACCCACACCCACAACAGAAACCCCGCAAAGGCACAGCGCCCAGCGTCACCGCATGCGCGTAGCCCACTCCTGCACCTTGGCGATCCGCGTCCGCAACTGCCCCGCCGTCGCCTCCGCGCTCGGCGGCCCCCCGCACACCCGCCGCAGCTCGGTGTGGATCACACCGTGCGGCTTGCCGCTCTGATGGACGTAGGCCCCGACCATCGTGTTGAGCTGCTTGCGCAGCTCCATCATCTCCTTGTGGGTGACCACCGGACGCCGCTCGGCGGGCATCTCCAGCAGGTCCGCCTCGGCGTCCGGCTTCTTGCGGCTGTGCGCGATCTGCCGGGCCTGCCGCTTCTGGAGCAGCATCTGCACCTGGTCGGGTTCGAGCAGCCCCGGGATGCCGAGGTAGTCCTGCTCCTCCTCGCTGCCGGGGTGCGCCTGCATGCCGAACTCGGCGCCGTTGTACATGACCCGGTCGAAGACCGCGTCCGACTCCAGCGCCTCGAAGGGCAGCATGTCCTGCTCGCCGGTGTCCTCGTCCTTCTGCTGCTCGGCCTCCTGGAGGAGCTTGTCCTCCTCGGCGTACGGGTCCTCCTCGCCGTCCTTCTTCGGCTTGTCGAGGACGTGGTCGCGCTCGACCTCCATCTCGTGCGCGAAGGTCATCAGGTCGGGCACGGTCGGCAGGAACACCGACGCCGTCTCGCCGCGCCTGCGGGAGCGCACGAAACGCCCGACCGCCTGCGCGAAGAACAGCGGCGTGGAGATCGTCGTCGCGTAGACCCCGACCGCGAGCCGCGGCACGTCGACGCCCTCGGACACCATGCGGACGGCGACCATCCAGCGGTCGTTGTTGCCGCTGAACTGGTCGATACGGTCCGAGGCGCCCGCGTCGTCCGACAGCACGAGGGTCGCCTTGTTGCCGGTGATCTCGCGGATCAGCTTGGCGTAGGCGCGCGCCGAGTCCTGGTCGGAGGCGATCACCAGGGCGCCCGCGTCCGGGATGGCCTTGCGCACCTCGGTCAGCCGCTGGTCGGCGGCGCGCAGCACGCTCGGCATCCACTCGCCGCGCGGGTCGAGCGCGGTGCGCCAGGCCTGGCTGATCGCGTCCTTGGTCATCGGCTCGCCGAGCCGGGCCTCGATCTCGTCGCCGGCCTTGGTGCGCCAGCGCATGTTGCCGCTGTAGGAGAGGAATATCACCGGGCGCACGACATGGTCGGCGAGGGCCGAGCCGTAGCCGTAGGTGTAGTCGGCGGAGGAGCGCCGGATGCCGTCCTGGCCCTCCTCGTAGGCCACGAAGGGGATCGGGTTGGTGTCCGACCGGAAGGGCGTACCGGTGAGCGCGAGCCGCCGGGTCGCCGGTTCGAAGGCCTCCAGGCACGCCTCGCCCCAGGACTTGGAGTCACCGGCGTGGTGGATCTCGTCGAGGATGACGAGCGTCTTGCGCTGCTCGACGCGGTTGCGGTGCAGCATGGGCCGTACGCCGACACCGGCGTAGGTCACGGCGACGCCGTGGTACTCCTTGCCGAGCGGGCCCGCGCTGTACTCCGGGTCCAGCTTGATCCCTATCCGGGCGGCCGCCTCCGCCCACTGCTTCTTCAGGTGCTCGGTCGGCGCGACCACGGTCACCTGCTGCACGACGTGGTGGTGCAGCAGCCAGGACGCCAGCGTCAGCGCGAAGGTGGTCTTCCCGGCGCCGGGGGTGGCGACCGCGAGGAAGTCACGCGGCTGCTCCTGGAGGTACTTCTCCATCGCACCCTGCTGCCAGGCTCGCAGCTTGCTCGCGGTACCCCAGGGCGCGCGGCCGGGGAAGGCGGGTGACAGGTGGTGGGAGTGGGAGGCAGAAGCGGCGGTGGTAGTCACGGTCTCCGTACGGGGGTCGAGCTCGGCTACGTATGACAACCGGGCCACCCTACCGGCGGCCTGGTGGTGTCACCGCGCGAACGACGCCGGGTCGCCGCCGGGTGGGACTGAGCTCACATCGCCTCGTGGAGCGCCTTCAGACGCCGGGCGATCATTCCCACGTCGTCCACATTGCCGGACGCCACGTCCACGACAAGTTTGTACGCCTCTTCCTGATCGACCTCGACCATCTCGGCGCCGTTGAAGTCCAGGAACACAACCGTGGACATCCAGGCCATGCGCTTGTTTCCGTCCACCAGGGGGTGGTTGACAGCGAGCGACTGCAGCAGCGCTGCGGCCTTCTCGAACAGATCCGGGTACGCCTCGACGCCGAACATCTGGGACTGGGGTCGATGAACGGCGGAGCTGAGCAGTCCGAGGTCACGTACCGCGACGTCCTGCCCGCCGCACGCCAGCTCCGCCAGCTCCAGGACCTCCTCCGTGAGGTACTTCATCTACTCCCCCAGCCGCCGCAGCAGGTCGGCATGAGCCGCCGCGTACTTGGCCCCGAGGCGGCGCACGGTGGCCCGGTCCGCCTCCTGCTCCAGATACCTGTCGATCGCCTGAAGCACTATGGCGTGCATACTGCGGCCTTCTTCCTCGGCCCGCCGCTTCAGCGCTTCCTGCTGGTCGTCACGGAGACGAAGGTTCATAGCCATACCAGAACGGTACCACCTTTGGGGCCATGATGGTACCGAGCTAACGAGCCTGCAGCCGCGTAGTCACCCACGCCCCCGCCAGCGCCACCAGAGCCATCGGCAGGAACACCGCGGCGAAGGCGGCCGGGTGGGAGCCGGCGGACCCGGCCGCGGAGTGGGTCACCGTGCCGCCGCCGAGGGCCGCGAAGGCGGCGCCGCCCACGGCGAGGAGCAGGACGTTGGACAGGCCGTCGGATATCTGGAGCGCGGCGGAGTTGTGGCCGGCCTCCTCGGGGGCGGAGAGCTGGAGCAGCAGCACGCTGGTGGAGGAGAGCACCAGGCCCATGCCGAAGCAGCCGAAGCCCCAGGCGACGGCGACGGTCCACACGGGCACGGAGGCGATCAGCACGCTCGGCGCGGCGGCGATGGCCGCGGCCACCAGCACCATCCCGAGCGTGACCAGCCGCTGCCGGTACGGTTCCACGGCCGGCCGCGCCTGCACCCACGAGCCCAGCGCCCAGGTCCCGCCGCCGGCCGCGAGCGAGAACCCGGCGAGGGTCGGCGACAGCCCCCGCTGGGTGACCAGCATCAGCGGCACGAACGACTCGGCGGCGATGAACGACCCCGCCGCCATGCCCCGCAGCAGCACCACGGAGGGCAGTCCCCGCGCCGCACGGTAGGTGCCGCGCGGCAGCAGGCCGAGCACGGCCGGCACCAGCAGCGCCGCACCGATCGCCCCGGGCAGCAGCGACAGCCACCGCAGGTCCTGGGCCGCGTACTGGAGCAGCCCGGCGCCCAACGAGATGCCGAAGGCCAGCCGGATGCGCCGCCGGTCGAGCGAGCCCCGCGCACCCTCGGCACCGCCCGCCTCCCCCACGGGGCCCGACGCCCTGCCGCGGATCTGCGGCAGCGCCAGGGCCAGCGGGAAGACCACCAGCGCCGGGATGCCGACGAACACCCAGCGCCAGCCGAGGTGCTCGGTCACCGCGCCGGAGGCGAGGGGGCCGACGACGGACGGGACGACCCAGCTCGCCGCGAACGCCGCCATGATCGCCGGGCGCAGCCGCTCGGGGTAGGCCCGGCCCACCACGACGTACAGCGCGACGATCACCAGCCCGCCGCCGAGCCCCTGCACCGCCCGGCCGAGGATGAACTGCCACATCGCCCCGGCCGTCCCGGACAGCAGCAGCCCCGCGGCGAAGGCCGACATGCCGGTGGTCAGCGCCCCGAGGGGCCCGCGCCGGTCGGACCACTGCCCGGCCAGCACCATGCCGAACAGGCTCGTCGTGAAGTACCCGGAGAACGCGAACGCGTACAGCGACACCCCGTCCAGCTCCCGCGCGGCGACGGGCATGGCCGTCCCGACCGCGGTCGCCTCGAAGGCGATCAGCAGGACCACGGACACGATCCCGATGCTCAGCGCCCGATAGGAGCGGCTCAGCACGCCCTCGTCCGTCGCTGCTGCCGGGGTGAGCTCAGGGGCGGGAGCGACGTCCGTGTCGCGCGGTTCCAGGGCTGTCATGGTCGTCAGCGTAAGGCCCGAATCCTGGTTTGACGCCTGTCGCGAGTCCTCCTTCGCCTCGGTCCTTGGTCGTACGACCGCCGGGCCTGCCACTGCCGCTCCGGACGCCTTTCATGAACGGCGTATGGCAGTGCTGTTGCGGCCCCGCGGGATCTCTTGAGTCCCGAACTGGCCCCGCCGTACGGTCGTTTCACCGAGTCCGGCAGGGGCCGAGAGCCCCGGACGGATTCACCGCCGACCGTGTGCCCGAGTGGTTCAGGGAGTCGCCTGCAAAGCGACTTACGCGGGTTCGATTCCCGCCACGGTCTCCAACGCCCGGCCGCCCGTGGGGACTTCCCACGGGCCGGCCGTCGTGTCCCCGGCTTCTGGCGCCGGGCCCGCGCCTAGGCCTGTCCGATGCCCGCCGAGCCCTCCAACAGTGCGCTCTCCCGGCGTACTTGCCACAGCGAGAAGGCGAGCGTGGAGACGTCGGTGGCGAGCGGGTGCAGGGTGCCCTCCGGCTCGCTCCAGTCGAGGACGGTGCCCGTGCGGCCGTCCAGGACGACACCGCTGTCCGCCGTGAGCCGCCCGAGACGGATCAGGTGAGCGACATCACAGCCCGCTCCGGCCGGCAGGGGCAGCTCCGGGCGCTCCTCCGCGCAGTACTCCACGACCGGCGCGAGCGGTATGTCCGTGTCCAGGCGGAAGAGGAAGCCCTCCTCCGGCAGCCCGGTCTCGCGCAGAAAGCGGCGGGTGGGCTGGTGCGTGAGGGCCGTCGGGAAGTCGACGTCCTCGAAACGCACCACCCGGCCGCGGCCGAACTCGCGGTCCAGCAGACGGTAGGGCAGGTCCAGCGCCAGCCCGGACCGGCCCTGTGCGAACTTCGGCGGCAGCCGCAGTGACGGCTCGCAGCTCAGCAGACTCATGATTCCCCCGTGCGTGGTCGTGCCAGGGCACGGCAGCCGACCCCGGCGGCCGCCTCGCCCACTGCCAGAAGACTACGCGCCCCCACTGACAACGCCCCGCCCTTGTGGACGACGGGGACGCCGCCTCACTGCCCGGGGACCACCACGGCCGCCTGCGGCCGGATCGGCAGCCGGTTCACGGGCCGGCCCGTGGCCGCGCGCACCGCTGCGGCGACCGCGGCCGGGGAGGCCACCACCGGCACCGCGCTGACCGGCTTCGCGCCGAACGGGGCGACCACGTCCCGCTCCTCGACCAGCTTGACGATCCTGATGTCCGGGGCGTCCAGGGCCGTCGGCAGCGCGTAGCCGGTGAGGTCCGGGTGCCGGATCGTGCCGCGCGGTGTGCGCAGGTTCTCGGTGAGCGCGATGCCCACGCCCTGGGTGACCCCGGCCTCGATGCGCGCCGCGAGCTGCGCCGGGTTGAGCACCCGCCCCACGTCCTGCGCGACGGCCAGCTCCACCACCCGCACCGAGCCCAGCTCGACGTCGACGTCCACCACGGCGCGGATCGCGCAGAAGGCGAGCCCGACGAACGCGTCGCCCTGCCCCGCCTCGTCCAGCGGCTCGGTGGGATGCGGGCGGCACTGGGCGGTGGCCCAGAGCTCCTTGCCCTCCATCGCCTCCGTCACGGTGGTCGACAGGACGCCGTCGTAGGACGTGATCTTGCCGTCGGCGATCTGGAGCAGCTCGGTGGACATGCCGAACTTGTGCGCCAGCGGCTGGAGCAGCTGGGTGCGGACCATCTTGGCCGCGCGCTCCACCGCTCCGCCGGACACCCAGGTGTGGCGTCCGCGGCAGCCCGGGCCGGCGGGCGGCTGGTCGGTGTCCACGGGCGCGACGTGCACCTCGTCGACGCCGAGGGTCTCCTGCACGATCTGCCGAGCCAGCGTGGAGAAGCCCTGGCCGGTCTCGACGGCCGCGCAGAGCACCGTCGCGACGCCGTCGTGGACCTTCACGGTCGCCGTGGAGACCTCGTCCGCGCCCTCCGCGCCGAGCATGTGCACCATGCCCAGGCCGTAGCCCACGCCCCGGCGCACCGCGCCCGGCTCGCCCGCGCCCTCGGGGCCGCCGGGCAGCAGCCACTCGTCCTCGGGGGTGTCCTTGGGCAGCGCGGGCAGCGGGAAGTCCCGTACGGCCTGGAGGAGTTCGGCCACCGGGGCCGGGCAGGTCACGGTCTGGCCGATGGGCAGCACGTCGCCGGTGGCCAGCACGTTGCGCAGGCGCAGCTCGGCGGGGTCGACGCCGAGCTTCTTGGCGAGCTTGTCCATCTGCGCCTCGTAGGCGGCGCACACCTGCATGGCGCCCTCGCCGCGGACATGGCCCGACGGAGGGTTGTTGGTGCGGACGGCCCAGCCCTCGATGAAGGCGTTCGGGACGACGTAGGGGCCGCAGGCGAAGGAGACGGCTGCGGCGAGCGCCTCGGAGGAAGTGTCGGCGTAGGCGCCGGCGTCGAGCAGGATCTGCGCCTCGACCTTGACCAGCCTGCCCTCGGCGTCGGCGTGGTGGCGGTAGCGCAGCAGGGTGGGGTGGCGGTGGGCGTGGCCGAGGAAGGACTCCTCGCGGGTCGCCGTCAGCTTCACCGGGCAGCCGGTCCGCAGGGCGAGCAGGCCGAGCGGCAGCTGGAAGCCCTGGTCCTCGCGGTCGGCCGTGGCGCCGGGCACCCCGGTGACGACGATCTTGACCTGCTCGGGCGTGAGGCCGTAGCAGGCGGCGAGGGTGTCGCGGTCGGCGTGCGGGTCGGTGGAGGCGGTGTACAGCTCGACGCCGCCGTCCGGCCGGGGCACGGCGAGACCGGCCTCGGCGCCGATGGGGGCGGGGTCCTGGCGGCCGATGCGGTACAGGCCCTCGACGACGATCTCGCCGTCGGCCTCCGGGTCGCCGTGGCGCAGCGGGATGTGCCGGATCAGGTTGCCGTCGGGGTGCAGCGGCTCGGCCTCGAAGGCCTGCTCGGGGTCGGTGACCGGGTCGAGCACCTCGTACTCGACGATGACGGCCGCGGCGGCCATCCGCGCGGTGTCCGGGTGGTCGGCGGCGACGGCCGCGATGGGCTCGCCGTGATGCCTGACGACCTCGGAGGCGAAGACGGGGCGGTCGGCCGTGCCGCGGCCGTGCACCGGGCTGCCGGGCACGTCCTCGTGGGTGACGACCGCGCGCACTCCGGGCATCTCGCGCGCGTGCGCGGTGTCGATGGACCTGATGCGCGCGTACGGGTGCGGGGAGCGCACGACGGCCGCCCACAGCAGGCCCTCGGCCCACAGGTCGGCCGCGTACGGGAAGGTGCCCTCGGTCTTGGCGCGCGCGTCCGCCGGGGGCAGCGAGGAGCCGAGGCCGTGCGGGATCGGATCCGGGGCGGGAGCCTCCGCGGCGGTGGTCGCGGTGGCGGCATCGTTGCTCATGCCTGGCCTCCGTCCTGTCCGTGTCCGTTTCCGTACGGCTGGTCCTGCGGCCCGGAGGCCCCGAAGCCGCCGTCGAACGCCGACGGGTTGACGCCGCCCGCGCCCGGTCCGGCCTGGTGGGGAATGCGTGCCTCGTCACCGTCGTGCTCGCCGTCGGCCCCGTCGAGCGACTCACGCTCGGCGACGACCTCCTTGACGGCGTCCAGGACGCCCCGGTAGCCGGAGCAGCGGCAGAGGTTGCCGCACAGCGCCTGGCGGGTCTCCAGCTCGGTCGGCGCCGGGTTGCCCTCCAGCAGGTCGTGCACGGTCATCGCCATGCCCGGCACGCAGAAGCCGCACTGCACGGCCCCGCAGCGGGCGAGGGCGCGCTGCACGTCGGAGGGCTGCCCGTCGGCGGCCAGGCCCTCGACGGTGCGCACCTCGCTGCCGGCCGCGGTGGCGGCGGGCACCAGGCAGGAGGCCACGAGCCGTCCGTCGACCTGCACGTTGCACGCGCCGCACTCGCCCTGCGAGCAGCCGTCCTTGGCGCCCGCGAGGCCGAGCCGCTCGCGCAGCACGTACAGCAGCGACTCGCCGATCCAGGCGTCCGTGACGGGCCGGTCACCGCCGTTGACGCGCAGCACGTACGAGGCGAGGGGGTGTTCCTCGCCGGAGGGCGGGGGCGGTTCCGCGGCGGCGGGGTCCTCGGCGCCGGCCGGGGAGGCGTCCTCGGCCCGGGCGTCGGTGTCGTCGGGGTGCGGGTGGGCGTCCTCGGTGAAGGCCTCGGCGTCCGTGCCGGGCTCCTCGGGGGCCTGCGCGGCCGTGTGGGCGTCCGGGAGCGCCTCGGGGTCCTCAGGGGCGTCCGCGGCGGCCGACGGGGCCTGCGGGGCCGTCTCGTGGGCCGCCGGGGCGCCCGCGCCGGTGCGGCCGGCGTGCGGGTGTTCCGGGGCGTGCCCGTCGTGCGGGTGCGCCGCGTCCGGTCCGTCGGGGGCCTCGCCGGGGAAGGGCTCGGCGGCCGGGGCGTGCTGTCCGCCCCAGGTCCGGTCCTCGTCCCGCGGGGCGGCCCAGGGCGCGGACGCGCCGCCGGGGAGCGTGGCCGGAGCCGTGCCGTTCCACTGCTGGACGAGCGAGGAGGTCGTGTACTCGCCCGACTCGTCGGGCAGGTCGCCGCCCGCCACCGGGATGGACCACTCCCCGGTCACCTCGTGGCCGGGCGCGGGCTCCTGGACGGTCGTGTCCTCGAAGGTCCACTGCCCGGTCGAGCCGGGGTTGTAGGTGAACCGGTCGTCACCGGCGGTGCCCTGCTCGGGCGCGGGCCAGTGCGTGGCGTCGGCGGCCCCGGGCGGCATCGTCCAGGTGCCGGTGGACGAGGGGTCGGTGGCCGCCTCCGCGGCGGGGGCCACCGTGATCTGCGGCGGCACATAGCCGTGCCCGGGCGCGGCGAGCGGGCTGTCACCGGCGAGCAGGGCCTCGATGCCGCCCTCGGGGAGCTTCACGAAGGCGGTGGCGCCGTCGTCGTAGTCGCCCTGGGGCAGCGGGTCCCAGCGGCTCGGCCCCTGGGGCGTGCCCTCTCCGTGCTGGTCGTCGGTCACGACAGTGCCCTCCCCAGTGCTCGTCGGGCCAGCGCGGCGACGGTGCGCCGCAGGTGCAGTACGGCGGGCGGGAGCGGCTGCACCGAGCCGTCCTCGGCCGGGACCGGGTCGGGGATGCAGGCCGCGGCGACGTACTCGCCGAAGGCACCGAGCGCCTCGGGGACGATCGCGCGGTCGTTGTCCCAGTCGATGAGCCGGGCGACCCACTGCTCGGCCTCCAGCGGCCTGAGCGGCATCGGCGCTATGGCGCCCACCGCGCAGCGCACGCCCCGGCGGGCCGGGTCGAGGACCAGCGCGACGGACGCGGTGGCTCGGCCGGGGCCGGTGCGGCCGGTGGCCTTGAGGAAGACCTGGGGGGCGTGCAGCAGCGGCACGCGCACGAAGCCGATGAGTTCGCCACCTCGCAGCATCTCCATGCCGGCCAGCAGGTGCGAGACCGGGATCTCGCGGCGGGCGCCGCCCGGCCCGGCGACGACGACGGTCGCCTCCAGGGCGGCCAGCACGGGCAGGGCGTCGCCGGTCGGGGCGGCGGTGGCGATGTTGCCGCCGAGGGTGCCGGCGTTGCGGATGTGCGGCGGTCCGGCCGCGCGGGCGGCGGCGGCGAGCGCCGGGATCAGCGCGGCGAAGTCGGGCCGGCCCATGCGCGCGTGCGTGAGCCCGGCGCCGAGCAGGGCGTGACCGTCCTGGTACTGCCAGCCGCGGATCTCGCTGATCCGGCCGAGGCCGACCAGCGCGGTCGGCCTGAGCTGCCCGGAGTTCACCGCGGTCATCAGATCGGTGCCGCCGGCCACGGGAACGGCCGCGGGCATGGCGGTGAGCGCCGCCACGGCCTCGTCGAGTGTCGTGGGCAGCGTGACGGCCTGCGCCGCCTGCGGTGCGTGCGTGGTCAAACCGGCTGCCCCTTCCCGCTGCCCCACCTGGTCCCACCTGTGCTGCCGTACGGTACGTGCAGACAAGGCGGACGTGGCAACTCTGGCACATCATCGCAGGGGCCGAACGCGGGGGTCCGCTAGGAGGCATTCGCCCACCTCATCGAGGAGATGGTCCGTTTTCGCACGGCATCAGCGGTGCGTACGAATTGGCACTCCTTGGTGACATTAAGCCGCTTTTTCCATTATCGGTTCGGCGGCGGTCCCTCCAGCGGGCGGCCGGGGACACCGGGTCGCCGCTGCCACGGCAGGGGCCCGGACGGTGGCCGGTATCCGACACCCAGGGCGTCCAGCCGCCGGTAGTGCGCGGCCATCCGCGCCTCGAACCCGGCGAAGTCCCGTTCCGCGGGGCCGGGCAGCGCGCTCCAGGCCACCTCGGCGAAGGCCGCCAGGCGGGGAAAGACCTGGTAGTCCACGCGCCCCTGGTCCTCCATCACCTCGGTCCACACATTGGCCTGGGTGCCCAGCACATGGCGCGACTCGGCCTCGGTGAGCTCCGGCGGAACGGGTTCGAAGCGGTACACGTCCTCCAGGGTGCGGACGTATCCGATGGGCACCGGCTCGTCCTCGCCGCCGTCCTGGCGGTGGTCCAGGTACACGTGCTGCTCGGGGCACATGACGACGTCGTGACCGGCCCGCGCGGCGGCGATCCCGCCCGCGTAGCCGCGCCAGGACGACACGGCCGCGCCCGGCGCCAGTCCGCCCTCCAGGATCTCGTCCCAGCCGATGAGCCTGCGCCCGCGCGCGGCCAGCCACTTGTCGAAGTGCCCGACGAACCAGGACTGGAGTCCGTCCTCGCCGGCCAGTCCGAGTTCCGCGATACGGGCCTGCGCGGCAGGTGAGGCCCGCCACTGGTCCTTGGGGCACTCGTCGCCGCCGATGTGCACGAACTCGTCCGGGAAGAGGTCCAGGAGTTCCGTGAACACCCCTTCGTAGAAGCGGAGGGTGTTGTCGGTGGGGGCGAGTACGTTGGAGGAGATCCCCCAGTTGTCCCAGACGGTCAGGGAGGTGGTGTCGACGACGTCGGTGTTGCCGAGTTCCGGATACGCGGCGACGGCGGCCTGCGAGTGTCCCGGTACGTCGATTTCAGGGACCACGCGGATATGCCGCTCGGCGGCGTGGGCGACGATCTCCCGGATGTCGTCCTGGGTGTAGTAGCCCCCGTGCGGCTTCTCCTCCCACAGCGGCGAGGCACGGTGGCCGAATTTCGTGCGGGCGCGCCAGGAACCCACCTCGGTGAGCCGCGGGTGGCGCTTGATCTCGACGCGCCAGCCCTGGTCGTCCGTCAGGTGCAGATGCAGCACGTTGAGTTTGTGCGCGGCCATCAGATCCAGGTAGCGCAGGACGCCGTCCTTGGGCATGAAGTGCCGGGCGACATCGAGCATGAGACCGCGCCAGCGAAAGCGCGGACGGTCCCGGACCTCGATCAGCGGCAGCCGCCACCTCCGGCCCGGCAGGGGCGCGCGCCGGAAGGCGTCCGGGCCGAGCAGCTGCCGCAGCGTCTGCGTGCCCCAGAACAGCCCGGCGTCCGACCCGCCGACGAGGTCGACACCGTGCGCGGTGACGGTGAGGCGGTACCCCTCTTCGCCCAGCTCCTCACCCGCCTCCGGGTCGACGGACAGGCGTACGACGTCGTCCTCCTCCGCAGGTCCGGGGGCCAGCGGGAGACCGGTGGCCGTACCCAGCGTGGCGCGCAGCAGGCGCCCGGCCCGTTCCGCGCCCTCCCCCGCGGCCAGCCTCGTGGCCGGCCCCAGTTCGAGGAGACCGGGCCCCTGGACCGTCACCGCGCCGGGCTCGGGAATCAGATCCGTCTGTGAAGTCACGTCAGTCCTTTACCGCCCCGCCCAGTCCGGAGACCAGACGCCGTTGTACGAGTACGAAGAACACCAGCACCGGAATGGTCATCACCGTGGAAGCCGCCATGACACCGCCCCAGTCGGGGTCGTCCGGTTTGTAGAACACGAGCAGCGCCATCGGCAGCGTCGACTGCGCGGTGTCGCTGATGATGAAGGACTTGGCGAACAGGAAGTCGTTCCAGGCCGAGATGAAGGAGAACACGCTCGTGGCCACCAGGCCCGGCAGGACGAGCGGGAAGAGAATCCGCCAGAGGAATCCCGCCCGGCTCGCCCCGTCGAGGTACGCGGCCTCCTCCAGCGACTCGGGAACGGCTTTCACGAACCCCCGCAGCATCCAGATCGCGAACGGCAGCGAGAAGGCGATGTGGGGCAGGATCAGGGACCCCAGGGTGTTCAGCTGACCGAAGTCCCGCATCAGGAAGAACATCGGGATCGTGAGCGCCTCCACGGGCACCGTCTGGGCCACCAGGAACATCACCATCAAGGTCGTCCGGAAGCGGAACCGGAATCGCGTCACGGCCACCGCGGCGAGAAAGGCGATCAGCCCGGAGGCGATCACCACACTCACCGCGACGACCACGCTGTTGAGGAAGTAGCGGCCGAATTCCTGCTGTCCGAAGACCCTGCGGAAGGAATCCAGCGTGGGGGCCGACGTCCACGGCCGGGGCTCGGTCGACTCGATCTCACCGGCGGGCCGGAACGCGCCGAGCACCATCCAGTAGAGGGGGAAGGCGACCACGGCCGCGGTCAGCAGCGCGGCCCCCTCGGCAGCCCACCGCCGGGGGCGGCGCGGCAGCACGCGCCCCAGGACTCCCGCCCCGCGCCCGCCCGCCGGCACCCGCCCGCGCGGCGGCGCGCCCCTCACAGTTCCTCCCCCTGCCCGCGCAGCAGACGCAGGTACAGCAGCGTCACGGCCAGCAGGATCAGCAGCATCACCACGCCGATCGCCGAGCCGAGGCCGTACTGCGAGGAGGAGAAGGCCTGTTGGTAGGCGTACACGTTCAGCACCAGGTTCTGGCCCGCGATGCCGCCGCCGCCCGTCATGACGTAGATCTGCGTGAAGACCTTGAAGTCCCAGATGACCGACTGGACGGTGACGACGACCAGGACCGGCCGCAGCATCGGCACCAGCACCGAACGCCACACCCGCCACTGCGACGCCCCGTCCAGCTCGGCCGCCTCCAGCACCTCGGCGGGGACCGCGCGGATACCGGCGTAGACGGTGACCATCACGAACGGGAAGGAGCACCAGACCACTTCCAGCAGCACCAGGAGGAAGGCGCTGTAGCGGCCGTACGTCCAGGAGTGGCCGTCGAGCCCGAGCACCCGGTCGACCGGCCCGAAGTCGGGGTCGAACAGGAACAGCCACACCGTCGACCCGGTGACGGCGGGTGTCGCCCAGGCGCCGAGCGCGGCCAGCATCAGCGCCAGCCGCGGCAGGGCGCGCACCCGGGTGAGCAGCACGGCCAGCGCGCACCCGACGGCCAGCGTGGACACCACACAGGCCGCGGCGAACAGCACGGTCGCCAGCAGCACCTCCCGGAACCGCGGGTCGCCGAACAGCTCGGCGTAGTTGCCGAGGCCCTGGAAGGAGGTCGGCTCACCGCCGCTGACCTGGGCCTGGGTGTATTCGAGCAGGGAGATCAGGCCGAGCTGGCCGATCGGGTAGAGGAGCAGCGCGCCGAGCACCGCCAGGGCGGGCGCGAGATACCACCACGGGGTCCATCGCCCCGGGGTGCGCCGGGCCGTCCCGCGCCCGGCCGCGGCGCGCGGCCGGGCGGGGACGGCCTCCGTGCGAGCGCTCACCCGGCGGTCCCGAAGGCCTCGTCCATCCTGGACGCCGCGTCCCGGGACGCCTCGGCCACGCCCTTCCGGCCGCTGACGACCTCCTGGAACATCGTCGGCAGCACCAGCGAGGCGTCGATCCGCGCCCAGGCGGGGGACGCGGGCACGAACCTGGTTCCCGCCGCCAGCGTGTCGACGAACGGCTTCACGAACGGCTCCCGGGCGACCGCCTCGCGCCGCGCGTCGGTGTACGTCGGCAGGAATCCCATGGCGTCGAACAGGTCCCCCTGCGTCCGCTTGGAGGCCAGGCTCTTCATCAGACCGACGGCGAGGGAACGGTGGGTCGTGCTCCGCAGCACACCGATGTTGTTGCCACCCGCGAACGCCGGGGCGATGGAACCGGGCCGCACACCGGGCAGTGGCACCACCGCGTAGTCGCCCTTGACCCGGCCCGCCTCCACGGCCGCGTGGCTGAAGTCGCCCGCGATGGCCATGCCCGCCCTGCCCGCGGCGAAGGCGGTGACGGTGTCGTTGCCGGTCATGCCTGCGCACTTCGCGGCGGGGCAGTTGTCGTCGCCGAACAGCGAGGTGTACGCCGTGATGCCGCGCTGCGCGGCGGGGCTGTCGACGGCGGACGCGTAGGAGCCGTCCTTGCCGGTGGCGAGGTCCCCGCCGTGCGCCCAGACGAAGGGCATCGCGCCGTAGGTGTAGGCGCCGCCGACGGCGAGGCCGTAGAGGTCCGGCCTGGCCTTTCTGATCCTTCTGGCGGTGTCGGCCAACTCGTCCTGGCTGCGCGGCACTTCCAGACCGAGTTCGTCGAACACGTCCGTGCGGTAGTAGAGGGCGCGCACGCCGACGAAGAGCGGGGCGCCGTAGACCTTGTCGTCGACGGTGACCGAGCGGCGTGCCGTGGGGTCGGTGTCGGCGGCCTCGGGCCAGGCGGTGAACTCCTCCGTGATGTCCAGCAGTCCGCCGTCGCGGACATAGCCGGCGGTGTCGGTGTTGCCGTACTCGACGAGGTCGGGCGCACTTGCGGGGTCGTTGAACGCGGCCTTGATGCGCTGGGCGCGGGTCTCGACGGGGATGTACTCGACGGTGACCTCGGTGCCGTCGTGCGCCTTCTCGAAGGCGTCGACGACGGAGGCGACGACCTTCTCCTTGGGCCCGTTGTCGACCTCCTGGAACAGCCAGACGCGCAGGGTGCCGGACGTCTCGTCCTCGGTGGGGGTGCGGTCGGCCGTCTGCGGGGCGCAGGCGGCGAGGACGAGTGCGGCGAGGGCCAGAGCGGCCGAGTGGGGGGACAGCTTCATGGAGTGATCCTCCGGAGCGTTGCAGCATATGCAATGACGGTTTCGCTCTGCACAACACCGAGGAGGCTAGGGACTACCCGATCAGCTCCACAAGAGGTCTGAACCAGTTCGCGACATGCCGGGGCGGCCGCCCGCCCTGCCCGGGCCGGCCGGGGACCGGGACACACAAAGGCCCCCGGGAGCGCGTCGCATCGCGCTCCCGGGGGCCTTCGGACATTCGGCCGGGCGGGCCGGGACTACTTCTTGTCGCCGCCCTTGCCCTTGTCGTCCCCGCCGGAACCCATGGAGTCGTAGATCTCCTTGCACATCGGGCACACGGGGTACTTCTTCGGGTCGCGGCCAGGCACCCACACCTTGCCGCAGAGCGCCACGACGGGGGTCCCGTCGAGCGCGCTCGCCATGATCTTGTCCTTCTGGACGTAGTGGGCGTAGCGCTCGTGGTCGCCGTCGCCGTGGGAAGTCTGCGGCGTGGGCTCGACGAGGGTCCCCGTACCAGTCCCGCGCTCGGGCTCGAGAGTGCTCATACGGCCAAGGGTACTGAAGCTCACAGGCATCAGTTGAGCGAAGGGTCGTCCGGGTACGTCGCCACCATGGCCAGTTCGCTGCGCTGGCGGCGGAGCACTTCGCGCCAGAGTCTCTCGGGGGCCGGGGAGGACACGTCGCCGGGCTCGGACTCGACGACGTACCAGGCGCCGTCGACCAGTTCGTCCTCCAGCTGGCCCGGGCCCCAGCCCGCGTAACCGGCGAAGATGCGCAGCGAGCCGAGCGCCGAGGCGAGCAGCTCCGGCGGGGCCTCCAGGTCGACGAGGCCGATCGCGCCGTGCACCCGCCGCCAGCCGAGGGGGGCGCCCTCGACGGCGGAGCCGCCGGGGATCACCGCGACGCCGAGCGCGGAGTCGAGGGAGACCGGGCCGCCCTGGAAGACGACCCCGGGCTCGCCGGTGAGATCCGCCCAGGCCTCCAGGATGTCGGCCACCCCGACCGGAGTGGGACGGTTGAGGACGACACCGAGGGAGCCCTCCTCGTCGTGGTCGAGAAGGAGCACCACAGCACGGTCGAAGTTCGGGTCCGCCAGGGCGGGCGTGGCCACGAGCAGCCGCCCTGTGAGCGAGGACACCTCGGTCATGCCAGACATGATCCCGCATCTTGCCTCGGTGTGGAGGGCCAATCGCGCTTCGCGAGGGTGCGCAGCTCAGGGCAGAGGCGCGCGGTACGGGCGCACGGTGACCCCATGTGCCCGCGGAGAAACGGTTCGTGTTGTGACAAAGCCATGACCGTCCTGGGCCGTCCTCGGGCTTACGGACCCGGGGTCGACGGCGATTACTCTGTCTCTCTCTGGCCCTGCCCAACTCCACGGAACGCGAGATTCATGACCGTCAACGACGATGTCCTGCTTGTCCACGGCGGCACCCCGCTCGAGGGCGAGATCCGTGTCCGCGGCGCGAAGAACCTCGTGCCGAAGGCCATGGTCGCCGCCCTGCTGGGCAGTGCGCCGAGCAGGCTGCGCAATGTTCCGGACATCCGCGACGTGCGTGTCGTACGCGGGCTCCTCCAGCTGCACGGTGTGACGGTCCGCCCCGGTGACGAGCCGGGCGAGCTGGTGCTCGACCCGTCGCACGTCGAGAGCGCGAACGTCGCTGACATCGATGCCCACGCGGGCTCGTCGCGCATCCCGATCCTGTTCTGCGGCCCGCTGCTGCACCGTCTCGGCCACGCCTTCATCCCCGGCCTCGGCGGCTGCGACATCGGCGGCCGTCCGATCGACTTCCACTTCGAGGTGCTGCGGCAGTTCGGCGCGACGATCGAGAAGCGCGACGACGGCCAGTACCTGGAGGCTCCGCAGCGGCTGCGCGGCACCAAGATCCGGCTGCCCTACCCGTCGGTCGGCGCGACCGAGCAGGTGCTGCTGACGGCCGTCCTCGCGGAGGGCGTCACGGAGCTGTCGAACGCGGCGGTCGAGCCCGAGATCGAGGACCTCATCTGCGTCCTGCAGAAGATGGGCGCGATCATCGCGATCGACACCGACCGCACGATCCGCATCACCGGTGTCGACAAGCTCGGCGGCTACACCCACCGCGCCCTGTCGGACCGTCTGGAGGCCGCCTCCTGGGCGTCCGCGGCGCTGGCGACCGAGGGCGACATCTACGTCCGCGGTGCCCAGCAGCGCTCGATGATGACGTTCCTGAACACCTACCGGAAGGTGGGCGGTGCCTTCGAGATCGACGACGAGGGCATCCGCTTCTGGCACCCGGGCGGGCAGCTGAAGTCCATCGCGCTGGAGACGGACGTGCACCCCGGCTTCCAGACCGACTGGCAGCAGCCGCTGGTGGTCGCCCTGACGCAGGCCACGGGCCTGTCGATCGTCCACGAGACGGTCTACGAGTCCCGGCTCGGCTTCACCTCCGCGCTCAACCAGATGGGCGCCCACATCCAGCTGTACCGCGAGTGCCTCGGCGGTTCCGACTGCCGGTTCGGCCAGCGCAACTTCCTGCACTCCGCGGTCGTGTCGGGCCCGACCCGGCTCCAGGGCGCCGACCTGGTCATCCCCGACCTGCGCGGCGGCTTCTCGTATCTGATCGCCGCGCTCGCGGCCCAGGGCACGTCCCGGGTGCACGGCATCGAGCTGATCAACCGCGGCTACGAGAACTTCATGGAGAAGCTCATGGAGCTCGGCGCGAAGGTCGAACTGCCCGGCAAGGTGCTCGGCTGACGGTTCCGCGAACGCCGATGGGGCGGTCACCCGAGTCCGGGTGACCGCCCCATCGGCGTCGTTGAAGCGCCCTGGAACGGGCGCGGGGCCGAGTCGGCGTGCGGCTCCGCCGCGCGGACGCGGCCGGCCACGGACGGCCCGCGGTCGCCCACGGGCGTCCCGCCGGGACGGCGCCGACGTGGCCTTACTGACCCTTGGCGGCTTCCTTGAGCTTGGAGCCCGCGGAGACCTTCACGCTGTAGCCGGCCGGGATCTGGATCGGCTCGCCGGTCTGCGGGTTGCGCGCGGTGCGAGCGGCACGGTGGGTGCGCTCGAAGGTGAGGAAGCCGGGGATGGTGACCTTCTCGTCGCCCTTGGCGACGACATCGCCGACGACCTCGGCGAACGCGGCCAGCACGGCGTCGGCGTCCTTACGGGTCACCTCGGCGCGTTCGGCCAGCGCGGCCACCAGCTCACTGCGGTTCATGTTCTTACTCCCGTGTTCTTCTTGCCGTTGGGGCGTGCCACGCGGCGGAGCCGCAATCCGACACAGCGAAGCCGATGCTGCCAGGTTCCTCGGACAGTCCCCGGACCCGGGTCCGTCGTCGGACGCTCGCGCCCAGGCACGCATCCTGCCTCTACCTGCGGCGGTAAAGCCAATCCGGCACCCGCAGGAGTCGTGAGAACACCCTTGGGAGTCACACGACGAAGAGAGCCCGAGCCTGGCCGACACCCTAGAGGGAGTTCGGCCGGGCCCGGTTCCGCGACGCGCCGTGAAGAGGGCGTGGTGAGGTTCACAGCCGGTTCACGGCGCCGCAAGGCGTGCGCCACCGCCGCCACAGGGCCCTGCGCGGCCCGAACGCGGGCCGCCCGGCCTTCGGACCGTCCGGCGCCCCCGCGCGGCGCCGCAGGCGCCCCGCGGGGCTTCGGCCGTACGTCGCCGGCCGTCCCCGGAGTTCCCCCGGAAGGTGTGCGCCGTACGGGTTCCGGGACGGGCTGTCCCGTGGTGCGTCCCGCCGTGACGGGGGGTCAGCCGTGCTGGGCCGCGCCCGCCGCCTTGGCCGCCTCGCGCACCGCGCCCGCGACGGCGCCCGCGACCTTGTCGTTGAAGACGGACGGGATGATGTAGTTCGGGTTCAGCTCGTCCTCGCTCACCACGTCGGCGAGCGCCTTCGCGGCGGCGAGCATCATCTCCGTGTTGACGGTGCGGGACTGGGCGTCCAGCAGACCGCGGAAGACACCCGGGAAGACCAGCACGTTGTTGATCTGGTTCGGGAAGTCGGAGCGGCCGGTGGCCACGACGGCGGCGGTCTGCCGGGCGATCCCCGGGTCCACCTCGGGGTCCGGGTTCGCGAGCGCGAACACGATCGCGCCGTCCGCCATGGCGGCCACGTCGTTGCCGTCGAGGACGTTCGGGGCGGAGACGCCGATGAAGACGTCGGCGCCGCGCACGGCCTCCTTCAGGGTGCCCGTGAGGCCCTCGTGGTTGGTGTTGTCGGCGATCCAGCGCAGCGGCGAGTCCGCCGGGGCGTCCACCAGGTCGGCCCGGCCCGCGTGCACCACGCCGTGGATGTCGGCGACGACGGCGCTCTTCACCCCGGCCGCGAGCAGCAGCTTGAGGATGGCCGTACCGGCCGCGCCGGCGCCGGACATGACGACCCGGATGTTCTCGATGGCCTTGCCGGTCACGCGCAGGGCGTTGGTCAGCGCGGCCAGGACGACGATCGCGGTGCCGTGCTGGTCGTCGTGGAAGACGGGGATGTCGAGGGCCTCGCGCAGCCGGGCCTCGATCTCGAAGCAGCGGGGCGCGGAGATGTCCTCCAGGTTGATGCCCGCGAAGCCTGGG
Source organism: Streptomyces sp. NPDC048600 (assembly GCF_055587025.1). Taxonomy (NCBI): domain Bacteria; kingdom Bacillati; phylum Actinomycetota; class Actinomycetes; order Kitasatosporales; family Streptomycetaceae; genus Streptomyces; species Streptomyces sp. NPDC048600. The sequence goes on from NZ_JBVJGZ010000008.1 coordinate 265,694, forward strand.
GCGATCGCCTTGACGATCTCGACGATCGCGTCGGTGTCCTGGGTGTCCAGGCAGAGCGGCCAGGCGTCGATGCCGGCGAACCGCTTGAACAGGGCCGCCTTGCCCTCCATGACGGGCAGCGCGGCCTTGGGGCCGATGTTGCCGAGGCCCAGCACGGCGGAGCCGTCCGTCACGACCGCAACGGAGTTGCGCTTGATGGTGAGGCGGCGGGCGTCCTCGGGGTTCTCGGCGATCGCCATGCAGACGCGGGCCACACCGGGCGTGTAGACCATGGACAGGTCGTCACGGTTGCGGATGGGGTGCTTGGACTGCATCTCGATCTTGCCGCCGAGGTGCATCAGGAACGTACGGTCGGAGACCTTGCCCAGCGTGACGCCCTCGATGGCGCGCAGCTGCTCGACGATCTCGTCGGCGTGCGCCGTGGAGGAGGCCGCGATGGTGACGTCGATACGGAGCTTCTCGTGACCGGACGCGGTGACGTCGAGGCCGGTCACCGAGCCTCCGGAGGACTCCACGGCGGTGGTGAGCTGCGATACGGCGGTTCCGCTCGCGGGCACCTCCAGCCGGATCGTCATCGAGTAGGAGACGCTGGGCGCCGTTGCCATGGCCGACTTCCTCTGCTTTCACCGTGTCGCGAAGTTGCCGTCCGATCGTCGCACCTACCAACGGGTACGTGGTAGCCGCCTTGAATTGCGGACGTTTTGTTCATGGGGTAGCCGAAACTTCGGAAAGCTTATTCCACGATACGAGAATCGATCTCCCGGTGCCACCCAAAACGAAGAGGCCCACGTCACATCGGACGTGGGCCTCTCCTGCGTTCATGACACCGACCCGCCATGCTCGCCTCGCGGCAAGTGGTCGCTCGCAGCGACTAAGGTTGGGCCCGGGGGCTTGGATCGAGCCGGTGTCACGCCAAGGCTAACAAACGGATCCCGCGGGGCCATTCCCGTCCGGGAAAAGATCCCTCGGTCAGTCCCGCAGCAGGTCCGGCACCCCCGCGGCGTCCGGCTCGTCCCGCTCCGCCGACACGACCGTCAGCTGCTGGGTCGCCCGGGTGAGGGCGACGTAGAGCACCCGCAGACCCGCCGGGGACTCGTCGGCGATCTCCGCCGGCGAGACGACCACCGTCGCGTCGTACTCCAGGCCCTTGGCCTCCAGGCTGCCGAGCGCCACGACCCGGTCGCCGAGCCCGGCCAGCCAGCGCCGCGCCTCCTCGCGCCGGTTCATCGCCACGACCACGCCGACCGTGCCGTCGACCGCCGCCAGCAGCCGCTCGGCCTCCGCCCGCACGCTGTCGCCCAGAGACTCCCCGGCCACGGCGAAGCGCGGCACCACGCCCGTGGACCGTACGGCGGAGGGGGACTTGGCGCCCGGCATGGCGAGGGCCAGCACCTTCGCGGCCAGCTCGGCGATCTCCGCGGGGTTGCGGTAGTTCACCGTCAGCTCGAAGCGGCGGCGCGGGCGGGTGCCCAGGGCCTCGTCACGGGCCTCCGCCGCCTCGTCCGGGTCGGACCAGGAGGACTGGGCCGGGTCACCGACGACCGTCCAGGTGGCGTGCCGGCCGCGGCGGCCGACCATGCGCCACTGCATCGGCGTGAGGTCCTGCGCCTCGTCGACGATGACATGCGCGTACTCGACACGCTCCTGGGCCAGCCGCTCGGCGCGCTCGCGCTGCGACTCCTCGCGCACCGGCATCAGCTCCTCCAGCCCGGAGAGCTGGTCCAGCGGGTCGAGCTCGCGCTTCTTGCGGGGGCGGGCCGGGGAGCCGAGGATCGCCTGGAGCTCGTCCAGCACGGCGATGTCGTGCACGGTCAGGCCGTCGCGCCGCAGGGACCGGGCGACCCGGCGGACCTCGCCGGGGTTGAGGACGCGCCGGGCCCAGCGGCCGAGGCGCCGCTCGTCGGCCATGGCCGCGAGCACGCCCCGGGGGTTGAGCTCCGGCCACCAGGCGTCCAGGAAGGCGATGAAGGAGTCCTCGCCGGTGACGTCCTCGTCGAAGGAGGAGCGCAGCTCGGCGGCCAGCTCCGGGTCGGTGTGCCGGCCCGCCGCGCCGGACCGCTCCCACAGGGCGTCCAGCAGCAGCTTGCGGGCCCGCGGACGCAGCAGGTTGACGGGGGCCGTGCCGCTCAGCGCGATACGCCGGACCTGCTCCAGGTCGGCGGCCTCCAGCTCCAGCCGGCGGCCGAAGGCGACGACGCGCAGCCGCTGCGGGGAGTCGTTCAGCTCGAGCGCGCCGCGCGCGGCCTTCCGCAGCACCCTCAGCATCCGGTACGACCCCTTGGCACGGGCCGTGGCCGGGGCGTCGTAGAGCGTGGCCTCGGCGCCGTCGACGAGCGAGCCGATCGCCCGGATGGCGACCTGGCCCTCCTCGCCGAGGGAGGGCAGCACGCCCTCGGTGTACGCCACCAGCAGCGGGGTCGGGGAGACGATCAGGATGCCGCCCGCGTAGCGCCGCCGGTCCTGGTAGAGCAGGTAGGCGGCCCGGTGCAGGGCGACGGCGGTCTTGCCGGTGCCCGGTCCGCCCTCGACGTACGTCACGGAGGCGGCGGGCGCGCGGATCACCAGGTCCTGCTCGGCCTGGATGGACGCGACGATGTCGCGCATGGTGTGGCCGCGGGCCTGGCCGAGGGCGGCCATCAGGGCGCCGTCGCCGATGACCGGCAGCTCGGCCCCGTCGAGGAACGCCCTCAGCTCGGGGCGCATCAGGTCGTCCTCCACGCCGAGCACCCTGCGGCCCTTGGAGCGGATGACCCGGCGGCGGACGACCCGGCCCGGGTCGACCGGCGTGGAGCGGTAGAAGGGGGCGGCGGCGGGCGCCCGCCAGTCGATGACCAGCGGCGCGTAGTCCGAGTCGAGCACGCCGATCCGCCCGATGTGCAGGGTCTCGGCGATGTCGGCGGTGCTGTCCGGCCGTACGGCGCCCTCGGCGGGCTCGACGGCGGTGTAGGCGCCGTCCGGTCCCTTCTTGCCGTCCTTGCCGAGCAGCAGGTCGATCCGGCCGAACAGGAAGTCCTCGAACTCGTTGTTCAGCCGGTTGAGATGGACACCCGCCCGGAAGACCTGCGCGTCGCGCTCGGCGAGCGCGCCGGGGGTGCCGACCTGACCGCGTTTGGCCGCGTCGTTCATCAGGAACTCGGCCTCGTGGATCTTCTCCTCGAGACGCCGGTAGACCCGGTCCAGATGTTCCTGTTCGACGCTGACCTCCCGGTCCCGGACCGAGTCCGGAACCGGGTCGAGCGCGGTCTCCTGTTGAGCCTGTGCGGCCACCGGGCCCCCTTCTGACGTGCTGGGCAGCCGTCAACCGTACGCGAAGGGGACCGCCGTCGGCTACGCGTCGACCTCCACGAGACGCTTGCCGTCGAAGGTCATCACCTCGAAGTGGTCGATCTCGGTCGGGTCGAAGGCGGCTCCGCCATGGACGTAGAGCGGCTGGCGGGCCTGCTCGGCGGCCGAGTCGGGGATGCCGTAGCCCCAGTTCGGGACGGCCCAGGAGGTGACCGTCTCGCGCTCGCCGTTCTTGCCGACGGCGATCAGGGAGCACTTCTGCGGACCCTTGACGTTCTTCAGCTCCAGCACGGCGTGCGTGCCCCAGGCCTTCTTCTCCAGCGCGACCGTGGCGCTGACCTGGGTGGCCGGGTCGGTGGCCCGCAGCTTGTCGTGCATGACGTCGAAGGCCTCCTTGGCGGGGCTGGAGGCGTGCGCCTCGACCTTGGTGCCCGTGTCGCCGCCGGAGGTCGCGACCGCCACCAGCGGGCCGCCGATGATCAGCGCGGCCGCCGCCGCGACGAGGTAGAAGCCGCGCCTGCGCTTCTGCGCGCGCCGCTCGGAGACCTCGTCCACCAGCCGTTCCACCAGGCGTGGGCTGGGCCGGGCCGACAGCGACTCGCCGATCGCGGGCGTGCCGGTGCCCGGCAGATCCGCGAGGGCGGCCAGCATGGGCTCCATCCCGGCCAGCTCGTCGAGCTGCTGGCCGCACCATTCGCAGCCTGCCAGGTGAGCCTCGAAAGCGGTTGCTTCGGCGTCGTCGAGAAGCCCCAGCGCGTAGGCGCCGACGGTCTCGTGTTCGTTCGGGCCCTGTGATCCCTGCATGGGACCAGGATGTCCGCTTCCGCCCGGGCCGAATCCCCCGTAAGTGCTCATCACGCCGTCACCCCCCGCTCCTCCAGTGCCAGCTTCATCGACCGCAGGGCGTAGAACACCCGAGAGCGCACCGTGCCGCTGGGTATACCCAGCGTCGCCGCCGCCTCATTGACCGTACGCCCCTTGAAGTACGTCTCGACGAGCACCTCCCGGTGGGCGGGGGTCAGGTCGTCGAGAGCGTCGGACAACGTCATCAACCACAGTGCCTTGTCGATCTCGTCCTCCGCGGGGATGACCTCCAGCGGCGACGGATCGACCTCCTGCGGCCGGGCCTGCCGGCTGCGGTGGCCGTCGATGACGATGCGGCGCGCGACCGTCACCAGCCAGGGGCGTACCGAACCGGTCGCACGGTTGAGCTGACCGGCGTTCTTCCAGGCACGGATGAGCGTCTCCTGCACGACGTCCTCGGCGCGCTGCCGGTCGCCCGCGACGAGGCGCAGTACATAGGCGAGGAGCGGTCCGGCGTGCTCCTGATACAGCGCGCGCATCAGCTCCTCGTCAGGTTCCGAGGGCTGGGACATGCGATGTCGGGCCCTCGTTCCACGTTCTTTGGCCACGGCCGCATCCTTGCGCACGCCCACCTCCGGTGTCCGGGGGTTCCCCCAGTCGGTCGCTCGACACCGGGTACGGACGCGGGCGCGGATGTGTTCAAAGCGCGGCGACAGTTTTCGGCGGCGCGGGGCGACGAGAAGGACATGCGGGCACATTCCCGCCACATTTTCTTCACATTTCCCGGAGTTGGATTCGGGGAGTGTGACGGAGGCCACGGAGTGGGGCGGGAGGGGCGTTGGTGGCCGGGTGTGACGAGAGTCTCGTGCGAGCGGGGCGAACGGGGGGTGTTACGAGGCGAGTCGGGGCCCTGACCTGCGGGGTGGGATTCGGCCGGGTTGGGGCTTTCGCGGCTGATGGGGGCGAACGGGGCGTGGGGTGGGACGAGTCGGGGCGTGGAGTGGGGCGTGGTGCGGTGGCGTGGGATCGGCCCGGCCGAGTCGTGGGGTCGTCGGCCGGGTCGGGGCGTCATGTGCGGGCGAGGGCGGCGCGGCGGCGGTGTCGTGCGACCCGCTCCCGGTTTCCGCACACCTCGCTGGAGCACCAGCGCCTTCTGCGCCCCCGGGACGTGTCGACGTACACCAGAGGGCAGTTGTCCCCGGCGCACCGCCGGAGCGCGGCCAACGCCATCGGGTCGGTGAGCAGTTCCACGGCGTCCCGCGCCACGGCCCCCACCAGCGCGGCGCATTCGGGCCGCCCGTCCAGCGCCCGTACGAGGCTGCCGTCGGCCGCGCGTACGGCGTGCGGGGCGGGCGGCGAGGGACGGGCGAGATGGTTGAGGCGCACCAGGGCGGGTTCGTGCGCGGGTCTCCCGGCGAGCTGGGCGTCGACCAATGGCAGCACGACCGCCCGCAGTTCCCGGAACTGCGCGGCCCACCGCGCGTCGGCGTGCTCGAGCCGGGTCTCGCGCGGGACCAGCCCGCTGCCCGTGATCCAGGCCCGCAGCAGCTCCGCCGAGCCGAGGCGTTCGTGCGGGTGGAAGGTCGCCAGCAGATCGAGACAGATCCGTCCGGCGTCGAAGCGGAGTTCGGGAGGAACCGCGGGTGTACCCGGGACCACTGCCATGCGCCAGTCACCGCCTAGCGGTTGGAACAGGGAGAAGGAGGCGTTCCGTTCGCTCCCCTACACAGTGCCCGCCCGCGGGGGCGGTGGGTAGGCCTCGGGCCGAGACGGGTGCGGCGGGCGAGGCCGGCCCGGCGGGGTGGACGCGCGCGTATGGCCCCGCGAGCCTGGACCATGTCGCCGTACGGACTCGCCCCGTTGACTGGACGCATGACGACACAGAGCAGAACGGCGGGCCCGGTACTCCTCGCGGCGACGATCCTGACCGGTCTGATGGCCGGCACCTTCTTCATCTTCGCGTGCGCGGTGATGCCCGCGTTGGCGCGCAGCGAGGACCGGGTCTTCGTCGACGTCATGCGGGACATCAACGACGTCATCCAGAACCCCCTGTTCCTGCTGGCCTTCCTGGGCGCCCTGGTCCTCTCCGCCGTCGCGGCATGGCAGTCCCGCTCCGCGCCCGGCCGCTGGTGGACCTGGGGCGGCTGCGCGGCCTACGCCCTGGTGGTCCTCGTCACCGTCGCCGTGAACGTCCCCCTCAACGACCAACTGGCCTCCGCGACGGGCTCCCCCACGGCGGCCCGTGCGGATTTCGAGGACACGTGGGTGGCGTGGAACGCGGTGCGGGCGGGGCTGTCGGTCATGGCGTCGGCGCTGCTGGCGGGGGCGCTCGCCGTGCGCGGCCGGCGGTGAGTCCGAACACAGCTGCAACTCCGCCGTCCCTTGGGGACAGTTCTGGGCACATTTCGTCCTGGTGCGGTCCGTGGCGGGCCCGTTACGGTAGCGCCTGATCCCGAACCACTCCCGCCCCACCAGGAGCCCTCTGTGATCCGCCGCCCCGACGTCCTCCCCGCGCTCGCCGCCGCGACAGCGGCACTGTTCCTCCTCACAGCCTGCGGAGGCGACGACAGGTCCCCCGACGCGAACGACAAGATCGCGGGCGCGGACACCGGGGAGAAGAAGCCGGCGACGCCGACGGCCGGCCCGGCGGGGGGTGCGGAGCGGCCGGAGATCTCGTTGCCGGCGGATCTGAAGGTGACTTTCGAGGACGCCCGCACGGGCGATCCGGTGAAGGACGCGGTGCTGGCCGACAACGCGGAGCGCATGCGGGCCGTGGACGCCGCGATCACCGGTACCGACCCCGAGGGGGAGGCGATCGGCTACTACAACACCGGCAAGGCCCTGGAGGCCTCGCTCTCCTGGGTCGCGCAGTTCAAGGACGCCGACGCCTCCATCACCGGAGAGGTGCGGTACTACGACCGCGAGGTGACCCTCAAGGGCGACAGCTCGGCGAACCTGACGTTCTGCGCCGACGAGGGCAAGGGCTTCAGCAAGGACAAGAAGACGGACAAGATCGCGAAGACGCCCGTCACCAAGAACAGCTACGTCCTCTACAACACGAGGCTGGACAAGAACGCCGACGGCGTCTGGCAGACCTCCCAGATCGTCTCCGTGAGGGGAGCGGCCCAGTGCCAGCCGTGAACAGGACGACGACGTGTGCCGTGCTCGCGAGCGCCGCCATGCTGCTGTCGGGCAGCGCGGCGCGGGCCGACATCGTGCCCGGGGGCAACGGCACCGGCTCCGAGACCCAGGTCACCGGCGACAGCGGCGGCCAGTCCGTCTCGGCGACGGCGGGCGCGGTCGTCTTCGACCGCTCGAAGAACGGCACCGGCGCTGCGGCCGGCCCGGTCACGGCCGCCTCCACCTGGACGCCGCCCGCCTGTTGGTACGCCCCCAAGTACACGCCCGCCCAGCTCCAGGCCTACCTGGAGCCGATCTGGGAGGCAGGCTCGACGGGCTCCGACTGGGACGCCGGGCAGCGCGACCGCTATGTCAACGGCGAGCCCTACAAGGACTTCAACAAGGACAGGACCGGCAAGGGCTACTTCTGGGACTCGTACGTCAACGAGACGTTCCCGCCCGGCTGGGACGAGTGCCAGGAGCCCGTCTTCTGGGTCGACCAGGGTGAAGCCCCGCCCGCCGACATAGAGAACGCCGTCACCCCCGAGATCCTCGCCCAACTCGCCTACGCCGAGATCCGCGTCCCCTCCACCGAGGTCGACCTCGCGCCCCAGGGCGCCACCAAGGTCAACCTGCCCACCTGGGCCTGGCTGGACGGCGCCGAGTTCAAGCCGGTCTCCGTCACCGCCTCGGTACCCCTGCTCGGCATCCAGGCGACCACCACGGCCGAACCGGTCTCCCTCACCCTGGACCCCGGCACGAAGGACGCCCAGACCTACCCCGCGTCCGGCGTCTGCGACCTCACCGGCGGCCGGATCGGCGAGCCGTACGCCAAGGGCAAGGCCGACCGGACCCCGCCCTGCGGCGTCCGCTATCTGCGCGCGTCGGGTGCCAAGGCCTACCCGCTCAAGGCCACCATCACCTGGAAGATCCACTGGACCGGCACGGGCGTACCCGCCCAGCAGAACCTGCCCGACGGCACGTTCGGCGCGGAGCAGGCGGTGGTGGTGCAGGAGATCCAGGCGGTGAACCGCTGAGAGAGACGCCCGGACCGGCCGCGCGCCGAGGCACGTCCGGGTGCCTCAGCGGCCCCGCGGGACGAGAGCGAGAGGCATCCGGCCGAGGCCGACGGCGAAGACGCTCAGGGTCGTGGTGAGGTCCTGCGGGAGGAGCCGGCCGAGCTGGGACGCGGCGAGGCCGATCGTCAGCAGGTAGGTGCCGAAGCCCAGGACGGCGAGGAACTTGACGGCGGCCTCGCGGGGCGGGACGCGGGGCTTGTCCGCGGTGCCTCGCAGGGTCGCGGCGAGGAGCAACGGGAGCAGCAGGCCCGTCAGGGCGCCGACCGCGAGCCCGCCGACGAGCACCGCGCCGAAACCGTCCTCGGGGACGGCCGCGGCGAGGAATGAGTCCTCGGCCGGCCCGGCGCCGAGGACCGCCCCGGCGAAACCGCCCAGGGCGACGGCCGCGAGGACGCCGATCAGTCCGGCCGCGAAGGCCGAGGTGGCGACGGCCGAACGGCCGCCGCGTCCCGGCTCCGGCCGGCCGGGATCCGATCCTGCGGACATGGCTCACCATTGTCGGCGAGGACGAGGCGGGGGCTCAACCCTTCACACGTCCGCGCAACGCGGGGCCAACCCCGTCACACGTCCGCGTGACGGGGGCTCAAGCCCGTCACGCGTCCGCGTACTTGGCGTCGGAGGCCGGGTCCAGGGCCAGCCGGTAGCCACGCTTCACCACCGTCTGGATCAGCTTCGGGGCGCCGAGGGCCGTGCGGAGGCGGGCCATCGCGGTCTCGACGGCGTGCTCGTCGCGGCCCGCGCCGGGGAGGGCGCGCAGCAGGTCGGCGCGGGCGACGACCCAGCCGGGGCGGCGGGAGAGGGCGCGCAGCAGGGACATTCCGGCCGGGGGGACGGGCCGCAGGGCGCCGTCGACGAGGACGGCGTGGCCGCGGATCTCGACGTGGTGGCCGGCGATGGGCAGGGCGCGGGTGCGGGCGGGCAGTTCCTGGCAGAGGATCTGGACGAGCGGGCCGAGCCGGAAGCGTTCGGGCTGGACCGTGTCGACGCCGCGGGCCTGGAGCGGCAGCGCGGTGACCGGGCCGACGCAGGCGGGCAGGACGTCGTGGGCCAGGGCGGCGAGCAGTTCGGGCAGCAGGCCGCGCTCCTCGGCGCGGGACAGCAGCGACTGTGCCGCCGGGGCGCTGGTGAAGGTGACCGCGTCCACGCCCCGGGATACCGCGGCGTCCAGGAGACGGTCGACGGGGGCTATGTCCTCCGGCGGCATCCACCGGTACACCGGGACACCGACCACCTCCGCGCCTGCGGCCTTCAGCGCCTCCACGAAGCCCGGCAGCGGCTCGCCGTGCAACTGGATGACGATGCGGCGGCCGTCGACACCCTCGTCCAGCAGCCGGTCGAGCACCTCCGCCATGGACTCGGAGGACGGCGACCAGTCCTCCGTGAGCCCGGCGGCCCGCACCGCGCCCTTCACCTTGGGTCCGCGGGCGAGGAGTTCGACCCCGCGCAGCCGGTCGACGAGCACCTCGCCCAGCCCCCAGCCGTCGGCGGCCTCGATCCAGCCGCGGAACCCGATGGCGGTGGTGGCCACCACCACGTCCGGGACCCGGTCGATGAGGTCCTTGGTCGCGGCGAGCAGCTCACCGTCGTCCGCCAGCGGCACGATCCGCAGGACGGGCGCACGCAGCACCGACGCTCCACGGCGCTGGAGCAGCGCGCCGAGTTCGTCGGCGCGGCGCGCGGCTGTCACCCCGACGGTGAAGCCCGCCAGGGGGCCGTGTTCCTCAGACTGCTGTTCCTCGTACATAACTCTCGTCCCGCACTCGAGTCATCGGGACCGCTCAGCGGCCCCCTTTGCACTGCATGCGACCGAGCCTGTCAACGGTGCGTGACAGGCTCGGTTCTCCTGCATTGCGCTGGTGTTACGTCACACCTCGGCGTAGCTGAGCTGGGGCTTCGCCTCGGTGGTCGTCGTCTCCGTACGACCGACCGCCGGGCGGCGAAGGTATACGGCCCACGTCACCAGGAAGCAGACGCCGTAGAAGGCGAGGAAGGCGACGAAGGCTCCGGTGCCGGTGCCGACGGTCAGGAAGGACTGCCGGAAGGCGAGGTTGATGCCGAGCCCGCCGAGCGCGCCGACCGCGCCGATGAGCCCCATGGAGGCACCGGACAGACGCCGGCCGTAGGCGGCGGCCTCCTCACCCGTCAGACCCCGGGCGAGCGCCTTGTTCTGGAAGATGCCGGGGATCATCTTGTACGTCGATCCGTTGCCGAGTCCGCTGAGGACGAACAGCGCGATGAAGGCGGAGGTGAACAGCGGCAGGGACTCCTGCATGCTCGCCGCGATGATCACGGCGGTCGCCGCGGCCATGGCCACGTAGTTCCACAGGGTGATCTTCGCGCCGCCGTAGCGGTCGGCGAGCCAGCCGCCGACGGGGCGGATCAGGGAGCCGAGCAGCGGGCCGATGAAGGTGACGTAGGCGGCCTGGAGCGGCGTACGGCCGAACTGCGTCTGCAGGACGAGGCCGAAGGCGAAGCTGTAGCCGATGAACGAGCCGAAGGTGCCGATGTAGAGGAAGGACATGATCCAGGTGTGGCCCTCCTTCACCGCGTCCTTGGCCGCGCCGGTGTCGTTCTTCATGGTCGCGAGGTTGTCCATGTACAGCGCGGCCAGCACGGCGGCGATGACGATCAGCGGGATGTAGACCCCGAGAAGCACCCGCGGGCCACCGCTCGCGCCGATCACCGCGAGGGCGACGAGCTGCATCACCGGCACACCGATGTTGCCGCCGCCGGCGTTCAGGCCGAGCGCCCAGCCCTTCTTGCGCAGCGGGAAGAACGCGTTGATGTTGGTCATGGAGGAGGCGAAGTTGCCGCCGCCGACACCCGCGAGCATCGCGCAGATCAGGAAGGTGGAGTACGACGTCCCGGGCTCCATCACGATGAACGCGGCGATGCTCGGGATCAGCAGCATCGCCGCCGAGACGATCGTCCAGTTGCGACCGCCGAAGATCGCCACTGCGAAGGTGTAGGGCACCCGCACCACGGCGCCGACCAGAGTCGCCATCGAGACGAGGAAGAACTTGTCGGCGGGTGTGAGGCCGTACTCGGGGCCCATGAACAGCACCATCACGGACCACAGGGTCCAGATGGAGAACCCGATGTGCTCGGAGAGCACGGAGAAGACGAGGTTGCGGCGGGCGACCTTCTCACCGGTCTCGTTCCAGAAGGTCTCGTCCTCCGGGTCCCACTTCTGGATCCAGCGGCCGCCCTTGCCTGTGGTGGCGGGGGGAGAGGGGGTCGTACCTGCTGCTGTCATGACGCCTCCACGGGTGGTGCGGGCTCAGGGTGTGACTGGGAGTGGCTGAGTCCCGAAGGTAGGGAGAGCGCGTTTCCGTGCTGTGGCTGTGGGTGACCGGAAGGGAACGTTGCTCTCACCCGGGGGCGGGGGCGGATGAGAGGTCCCGGGCAGGGCGTGGGCGGCGCGGCGGCCGGCGGGGGGCGGGAAGACGGAGGGGCGGACCGCCGGGAAGCCCGTGCGATCCGCCCCTGTGCCGTCGTGTGTGCGGCCTCAGGCCGTCGTGTGTGCGGCCTCAGGCCGTCGTGTGTGCGGCCTCAGGCCTGCTTCCGCCGCCGCGATCCCCTGCGCCCGCGTGTGCCGGAACCGCCGCTCCCGGTGCCCGTCGAGGGCCCGTCGCCCTTGGCGGAGGGCTTGGCGGAGCGCTTGGCGGCACCTCCGCGCGAGGCCCCGTCGGGCCACAGCCGCGGCTTGCGCTGCGCGGCCAGGTCCTCGATCCAGCCGACCGACAGGATCGCCAGTCCGATGAGGGGCCAGACGAGGACGAACATCCAGAGCATGTACGTCGTGTCGAGCGCCGACATGGCCCGCTCGCTCTCCATGAAGGAGAGGTTGTACACGGGGTCGATGAGCGGGACGGTGGCCATGATCAGCAGGTTGTGCCAGAGGTAGATCGTCACCGCCCGGTTGTTGGAGAGGGTGATGAGCTTGTCCCACTTGGCGAGCCGGCCGGGCAGCTCCTGCCAGGACGGCGAGTACTGGAGCAGGATGACGACGAACCCGAAGGACCAGGTGGCCTGGGCCAGCGGGATGTCGTTCAGGTCCCAGCCGTCGGGGCCCAGGTGGCCCGAGGCCCACCACAGGCCGAAGGCCATCAGCAGGCCGGAGCAGGAGACCGAGATGTAGCGCGGGATCTGCTTGAGCAGACCCTCCTGGTGGGCGAAGCCCAGCACCCAGCAGCCGCCGTAGACCGCGAAGTCGGTCACCGCGTTGCCCGTCTCGCCGGGGATCTTCACCAGGCCCGTGCCGACGACGGCCGTGAGGGCCAGCGGCGCGAACACGGTCAGCCACGGCATCCGGCGGAACGCCCACAGCAGCAGCGGGGACGCCACCACGAACCACAGGTAGGCGCGCAGGTACCACAGCGGTCCGGCGGCCTGCACCGCCCAGGTGTCCTCCAGCAGGCCCGACTTGGAGCCGATGTGCCAGGGGAACGGCGGGGCGCCGATCGGGATGATGTAGTTGATCATCTCGACCAGGGTGAAGGCGCCGTTGTGGTCCGCGTCCTTCACCGGGTTCCAGCCACCGGCGAACATCAGCGCCAGCACCACCGCGCTGAACGCCCACAGCGGCGGCAGCAGGCGCCGGACGCGGCCCCTGATCACGCCCCAGGCCGGGCGGTTCAGCGAGCGCGCCATCAGCGAGCCCGCCAGCGCGAACATCACGCCCATGGAGGGGAACAGCACCGTCAGCCACGCCCAGCCGAAGAGGTGGTAGACCACCACGCGGACCAGGGCGATGGAGCGGAGCAGGTCGAGGTAGCGGTCTCGGCCCGGGGCCCGCTTGGGCTTCGCGGCCGCCGGGGGCTCCGCGGCCGGTCCCGGGTCGGCCGTCCGCTGCTGCGGTATGCCGTGCGACAGCGCCGGGTCGGCGGCCGAGGGCCCGGCGGCCGGGCCGGGCGTCCCGCCGCCGTACATCGCCTCGTACGCGTCTCCGTAGGCGGGCGAGCGCTCAGGCGAGGGACCCGTACCCGTTCCCGTCGAGTGTCCCTGGGTCATCCCACCGGCCTCCGCTCGTCACCGACGGCCGCGCGCTGACGCGCGACCGGACCGCCGGGTGCCTCCACGACACCCGTGCGGCGCAGCTTCTGCCAGCGCAGCCGGCCGCCGGTGAGGGCGGTGATCCAGGACTGGAGCAGCACGACGTACATCAACTGGCGGTACAGGATCTGCTGGAGCGGGAGCGAGATCAGATGGGTCATCCGCTCCCGGTCCAGGCGGAAGGCGTACGCGGCGCAGACGACCTGGATGGCCAGGACGCCGAGCCACGCGACGATCGTCTTCTGGGTCGGGCCGAAGACGATGCCGTAGAGCAGGAACACGTCGATCAGGGGTGCGAGCAGCGGGGCCAGCACCATGAACAGCGAGACCAGGGGCAGGCCCACCCGGCCGAAGCGGCCCGAGGGGCCCCGCTCGACCAGTGCCCTGCGGTGCTTCCAGATGGCCTGCATGGTGCCGTACGACCACCGGTAGCGCTGCGACCACAGCTGCTGCACGGTCTCGGGCGCCTCGGTCCAGGCCCGGGCGTTCTCGGCGTAGACCACGCGCCAGCCGTCGCGGTGCATGGCCATGGTGATGTCGGTGTCCTCGGCGAGCGTGTCCTCGCTCATGCCGCCGACCGATTCCAGCGCGGTCCGCCGGAAGGCTCCGACCGCGCCGGGGATCGTCGGCATGCATCGCAGCATGTCGTACATGCGGCGGTCGAGGTTGAAGCCCATCACGTACTCGATGTGCTGCCAGGCGCCGATGAGCGAGTCGCGGTTGCCGACCTTGGCGTTGCCCGCGACGGCGCCGACGCGCGGGTCGCCGAAGGGCTGGACGAGTTCGCGCACGGTGGCGGGCTCGAAGACGGTGTCGCCGTCCATCATCACGATGATGTCGTGGCTGGCGTTGGCCAGACCGCGGTTGAGCGCGGACGGCTTGCCGCCGTTGAGCTGGCGGATCACGCGGACGTTCGGCACGCCCATCGCCTCGACGATGCGGGCGGTGCCGTCGGTGGAGCCGTCGTCGATGACGAGGATCTCGATCGGGTGCTCACTGGCCATCAGCGAAGTGACGGTGTTCTCGATGCACTTGGCCTCGTTGTACGCCGGCACCAGCACGGAGACCGGTTCGGTGACCGGCGGTCCCCAGCGGAAGCCGCGGCGGCGCACCCGGCGGGCGTGGATGCCGGAGAGCAGCAGCATCAGCACGAAGCGGCCGATCACCAGGGTGCCGATGACGGCGAGGCCGGCCACCAGTCCGTCGGTGATGTTCTCCGAGGCCCCGACCAGGAAGATCCAGGCCTTGCCCTTCCACAGGTCCAGCCCGGTGACCTCGGTGTGGGCGCTGGGCGCGCCGAGGGCCTCGGTGAGGTTCTGGAACTTGTAGCCCTGGGCCTTGAGGTCGGGAAGGAACTTGTCCAGGGCCGCCACGGTCTGGCTGCGGTCGCCGCCGGAGTCGTGCATCAGCACGATCGCGCCCTTGCCGTCCTTCGGCGTGGCGCGGCGGATGATCTCGTCGACGCCGGGCCGTCGCCAGTCCTCGCTGTCCGTGTTGTTGACGACCGTGATGTAGCCGCGCCGCCCGATGTACTCGGTCACCGGCCAGGACTTGTCGTCCATGGCGTCGGAGAAGGAGGAGTAGGGCGGGCGGAACAGGGAGGTGCGGATACCGGCCGCGCCGGTGATGGCGAGCTGGTTCTGCGACAGCTCCCAGTCGATGCGCTTGTGCGACTGGTACGACAGGTCGGGGTGGTTGAAGGTGTGCAGGCCGACCTCGTGGCCCTCGGCGACCATGCGCTTGACGAGCTCGGGGTAGCGCGAGGCCATGGTGCCGGTGACGAAGAAGACGGCGTGCGCGTCGTGCTTCTTCAGTACGTCCAGGACCTTCGGGGTCCACTCCGGGTCGGGGCCGTCGTCGAAGGTGAGGACCAGCCGGTGGTCCTCGACGCTCAGGGTGGCGGCGCGGCCTCCGCGGGTGTCGATGACCGGTCCGCCCTTGAGAACCTTGTCGGGCACCAGGTCGCTGGCGGCCGGGGGGCGCACGCGGTGGTCGGCCAGGATCTCGCTGTGCACATAGCCGCGCAGCATCAGCATCGCCATCAGGGCGACGAGGACGAGCGCGGGCAGAGCGAGGCGCATGGGCACACGGCGGCGCCGGGAGCCGTCTCGGCCGCGAGCGGGGGGCCGGGGACGGCGGGTGCGGGATGCCATCAGAGGACGTACTCCGGGGACGTGGAGGGTTGTGCGGAAGAGCGCGTGGCGAGGGTGGCCGGGACGGTGCCGTCCGACGCCCCGGCCACGCGGTCGGAGACGGTGGTGCCGGTGCCGCCGCCGGGGCCGACGCCGTCGGTCTCCGTCGGGTCGGGCGTGGGCGGGTCGGCGGTCGGCGTGGTCGGCTCCGGGTCGGGCTGGGTGGCCGTCGCCGTCGGCTCGGGGTCGGACTGGGTGGCGCCCCCGCCGGGCTTGGGCAGGGTCGTCCCGGTGGACGTCGGGTCCGGGTCGGCCGTGGCGCCGGGCTCGTCGGCGGTGGCCGGGGCGCCGGCGTCGGGCGTGCCGCCCGGGTCGGCCGTGGTGCCGGTGCTCGCGGTCGGATCGGTGCTCGGCGACACGGACGGGTCGGCGGTGGGGTCCGCCGACTCGGTGGGCCGCGCCGGGGTGTCGACCTGGTTGGCGGGCTTGTCGTCCTTCGCGGGGACCGGCAGCCAGGGAGCGTCCGAGCTGCCCGACAGAAGGGTGGCGACGATGACGACGGCGTACACCGCGCAGGCCAGTCCGACGGCCATGCCCAGCCGGCGGAAGGTGCGGCTGCGGCGTCCCGTCTCGTCGACGAACACCGGCCCGTCCGCCGCGTCCTGCCCACCGGTCCCGCCCTTGACGGGGCGCAGCATCACGTCGCCGAGCTGTACGGCGTCCATCTGGACCGTCACCTCGTGCGGATCGTGCTGCTGCACGGCGGCGCCGGCCCCGCCGGACCGGGCCGGCTCGTCGTCCATGTCGGCCCAGGGGTCGCGCGGGGTGGCGGTGAGGCCGGTCGCCGGGAAGGAGTGCGGTCCGCCGGCCGTCGGCAGTACGGCGGTGGCACCGGCGTCGGGCGCCTGGGGCACGCGCAGCACGGTGGTGGCGTCGGCGTCGGGCGCCGTGAAGCGGGAAGCGGAGGCGGACGGCAGGACGGCGGTCGCCCCGGCGTCGGCGTCGGCCTGGGCGGGAGCGCGACGGGCACCGCCGGGCTCACCGAACCAGCCGGCGCCGGAACCCGCGGCCGCCGCGGGGCCGTCGGCCCCCGGCGCCGCCGTACCGCGCTCCCTGCGCGGCAGGGGCCGGCCGGCGACTCCCGTCTCGGGCGACTGACGCTGCCGTATGGCCTTCGGCAGCACGGCGGTCTGATCGGCCTCGGGCTGGGCGTAGGGGTCGGGCGTCGCACGGTGCCGGCCGCCGGTGTTCGGCAGGACCCGCGTCTCCGCTCCGGGAGCGGCCGACGAGGCCGTGGAAGCGGTAGAGGGAGTTGCACCCGGGTTCCGGGACCGACCCGTGCCCGGCGTCCCGGACGCGGCCTCGGGCCACTCCGGTTGGGCGTCTTCTCGCCAGTTGTTCACGCGCTTACATCCCCCCACACGGGACAGTTCTGGGGGCGCTCCGACGCCGAGCACCCGTCGACCGGATCAGGCCCCCCACCCGATCCGAGCGCCCCCTTTACCACACCGTGCTCAGGCCATGAATGTAGCGCACGTAGCGGTGCTCTGGTTCCAACGTCTCAGTCACGAAGCGACATGATCTTTGCATCGGTGGCCGGAATCCATCCCCCTTCGGGTGGCTGGAGCCAGCCCTCCTCCGCGGCGACCTGCGCCGCAGCCTGGCGCAACGCGTCGAGAGCCGGGTGCACCAGCCCCTTTCGCCACACGAGTGACACTGGCGACAGTGGGATCGGGTCGACCAGCGGACGCCGCACACTGCCCGGCATGGCCGGAAAGTCCACCACGGCGAGGACCGGCGTCCGTGACCTGGCCATGAGCCGTCCGAACTCTTCGTAACCGACTGCCATCGGATGAGGTGACGCGACGTCGATGCCGCGTCCCTCGAACAGGTGACGCGCGAGCTCGGTCCACTCCGGCGTGCGCGGG
Source organism: Streptomyces sp. NPDC048600 (assembly GCF_055587025.1). Classification (NCBI taxonomy): domain Bacteria; kingdom Bacillati; phylum Actinomycetota; class Actinomycetes; order Kitasatosporales; family Streptomycetaceae; genus Streptomyces; species Streptomyces sp. NPDC048600. The sequence continues at coordinate 283,097 of NZ_JBVJGZ010000008.1, forward strand.
TTACCGGCACCCGCGTACACCACCTCGCCCGCGAGTTCGGCCAGCGGCACGCACGCGCGGTCCGCGAGCCGGTGGTCCAGCGGGAGCAGCACCGCCATCGGCTCGTACCGCACGGGCTGCTGCTCCAGCCCGGCCCGCAGCGCCGGGGCGAGGCCCGCGTAGCGGCCGAAGGACGCGTCCAGCCGGCCGGCCAGCAGATCGGCGGCGGCTCCGGTCAGACCGCTCTCGTAGCGGGCCATGAGTTCGAGGCCGGGGGCGAGTTCGCGGGCCCGGCGCAGGACCCGGTTCGGGGTGCCCAGGTCGCTGGAGTTGCAGTCGACCAGCAGCGGGCGGGCCTGCCGGAAGGCGCCCACCAGGTCCTCCTGGGCCTGCAGGACCCGGCGCGCGTACGGCAGCAGCCGCTCGCCCTCCCCGGTCAGCGTCACCTGCCGGGTGGTGCGCAGGAACAGCTCCGCGCCCAACTCCCGCTCCAGCCGCCGTACGTCCCGGCTCAGGGCCTGCTGGGCCATGAACAGCCGGGCCGCGGCGCGGGTGAAGTGCAGTTCCTCGGCGACGGCGAGGAAGCCGCGCAGCAGGCGGGGGTCCGGGTACGAGGGCGGCATCCGCCGAACTTACAACGCAGACGCGTGAATCGGCACCGAATAGGTGTTGGACCTCCCGGTCCGCTCCGGGCGAAGCTCGGCGCCATGCCCGACACTCCTTCCCACCTGCACCTCGCCGTGACCGCCGACACCCTGATAGCCGCCGACCTGCGCCCCTACGACCACGCCCCGGGCAGCAGACAACACCCTTCGCCCGAGGACCGCCCACCCGGCGAAGACCGCCGCAGAGGCCGCCGCACCCGTCCACCCGGCGAAGGCCGCCGCACCCGCCCGCCCGGCCCCTACCGTCGGCTGCTGGCCCGCCCCGGCGCCCGCGCCTTCACCGCCGGGAACCTCATCGCCCGGCTGCCGATGGGCATGTTCGGGGTGAGCGCGGTGATGATGATCGCCGACGCGCGCGGCTCGTACGCCCTCGCCGGGGCCGTCGTCGCGACCGGGCTGGCGGCCACCGCGCTGGTCGCCCCGTGGACCGCGCGCCTCGTCGACCGGCACGGCCAGGCCCGCATCGCCCTCCCGGCCACGCTGCTCGCCTCGCTGGGCGGACTGGCGCTGATCCTGTGCCTGCGCGCCGGCGCCCCCGACTGGACCCTGTTCGCCGCGTACGCCTCCACCGCCACCTGCCCGAACATCGGCGGCCTGTCCCGGGCCCGCTGGAACCACCTGCTCAAGGACGACCCCGAGGCCCTGCACACCGCCAACTCCTTCGAGCAGGCCGCCGACGAACTGTGCTTCATGCTCGGCCCGGTGCTCGCGGCCTTCCTGTGCGGGTCCCTCTTCCCCGAGGCGGGCACGCTGGCCGGCGGGGTGCTGCTGCTGACCGGCATGGCGGTGTTCACCGCACAGCGCTCGACCGAGCCGCCGCCGGTGCGGCACACCGCCTCGGGCCCGTCCCCGCTGCGCTCCCCCGGCGTGCCGCGCCTGCTGCTGGTCTGCCTCGCCATGGGTGTGGTGTTCGGCGCGATGGAGGTCGCCACGATCGCCTTCGCCGACGCGCAGGGGCACCGCTCGGCGGCGGGCGTCGTCCTGAGCCTCCAGGCGGCCGGTTCCTGCGCGGCGGGACTGCTGTACGGGGCGCTGCGCCCGTCCGGTCCGGCCGCCCGGCGCTACCTCCGGTGCATCGCGGCGATGACCGCCCTGATGACCCTGCCGCTGCTGGCCGCCGGGCTGACCGGCTCGCTGTTCGTGCTCGCCGGGGCCCTGCTGGTGGCGGGCATGGCGACCGCCCCGACGATGATCACGGGAATGACCCTGATCCAGGAGCGCACCCCCGAGGGCCGCATCAACGAGGGCATGACCCTCGCGGTCACCGGCCTCCTCACGGGCATCGGCGCCGGCAGCGCGCTGGGCGGCTGGACCGCCGAACACCTCTCGGCGACGGCCGCCTTCGGGGTCCCGGCCGGCGCGGCGGCGCTGTCCCTCGCGATCGCCCTCGCCACCCGGCGGTGACCCGGCGGGCCGCGTCGAACGACGCGTCGACAGCGGTCGGCCGCGCTCGCGCGAACGGCCCGCCGATGGGCCACTTCCCGCCCAACCACCCACCGCCCAAAGCCATTTCACGTCCCTGCCATTGACGCTCACCGACCCCCCACATACCTTCCCTGTCGAAGCGCTTCGACCGAGATCGACATCACCACTTGGCATATGACGGAGCAACAGAACGCACGGCCCGAACGCTGTCGACGCACAACCGTCTGTGAGTGAGCTGGACCGATGGTCAGGATCACCGATGTGGCGCGGCGCGCCGGGGTCGCCCCCAGCACCGTCTCCTACGCCCTCAGCGGCAAACGCCCGATCTCCCCGGAGACCCGGCGCCGCGTCGAGGAGGCCGCCCGCGAGCTGGGCTACCGCCGGCACGCGGGGACGCGGTCGCGCCCCGGCGGCCGCTCCAAGGTGCTGGCTCTCGCGGTGCCGCTGCGGGCGGGCGTCCATGTGCCGTCGATGATGCGCTTCGCGCTGCCGGTGGTCACCACGGCGAGGGCCTGTGACCACGACGTACTGCTGCTCACCGAGGAGGACGGCCCGGAAGGGCTGCGGCGGGTGGCCCAGGCCGGGCTGGCGGACGCGCTGATCGTGCTGGACGTCCAGCTCGACGACGCCCGGCTGCCGCTGCTGCGCGCCCTGGACCGGCCGTCGGTGCTGATCGGGTTCCCCGCCGCGCCGGCCGGACTGACCTGTGTGGACCTCGACTGCCAGGCGGCCGCCGAGCTGTGCGTGGATCATCTGGCGGGGCTCGGGCACCGGGCCGTGGCGCTGGTGGGGCCGCCGCCGGAGGTCTACGCGCGGCGCACGGCGTACGCGCAGCATGTGGCGAAGGGCTTCACGGTGGCCGCGCGCCGGGCCGGGCTCGCCTCCCGGGTGCACCCGTGCGAGACGACGGCCGCCGACGCCCGCCGGGTCGCCGAACGGGTGCTGCGGGAGCAGCCCGCGCTGACCGGGGTCGTGGTGCACAACGATGTCGCGCTCGAGCCCCTGATCGACGCCTTCACGCGGCTGGGGCTGCGGGTGCCCCGCGATCTGTCCGTCACCGCGATCTGCCCGCAGGACCTGGCCGAGTCGGCGGCGGTGCCCGTCACCTCGGTCGCCGTGCCCTCGGCCGAGATCGCCCGGCGGGCGGTGGAGCTGCTGATCGACAAGCTCGCCGGCGAACCCGTACCGGACGCCACGGCACTGCCGCCGGTGCTGACGGTCCGGGCGAGCACGGCACGGCGCACGCCCCCTTGAGCGCAACGCCCTCGTGAGCCGCACGCCCCCGGGAGCCGACCCGCCGGCCCGCGAAACAGCCGGGCACGGGAAATCCCCCGACGCAGGAAACGGCCCGGCACGGGAAACCCCCCGACGCAGGAAACTTCCGTAGGAAAACGACGAGGACCCGGTGGTCAGTGACCACCGGGTCCTCAACATGGAGAGTGGAGATGGCGGGAATCGAACCCGCGTCCAACGGTGCGGAATCAGGGCTTCTCCGTGCGCAGTCTGGTACGAGTTTCTCAGCCCTCCGGATCACCCAGACAAGTCCGGAACGGGCTCAGTCACTGTTTGATTTCCCTCTTCACCCCGTGACCGGGATCAAGGTTTAGTCCCCTAGCTGATGCCAGGATCCGGGTCGGGAACAGCCCCGGGCTGACACTTCGCAAGTCGCTACTTAGGCAGCGAGGGCGAAGGAATCGCGCTTGGTGTTGGCGATTATTGGTTTCGGCCTGTGGTTAACGAGATCATGGCCGCTTCCTCGACACGCTTCCCCTGCTTCGACATCCGCTGTCGAAACCGATCATCCCCATGTTGTTTTTTCAAACCCTCCGAGGAGGGACACGCACCCGCTGTGGGGCACATCTGCATCGTACGTGACCGACGCGGCCACGTGCCAGCCTATTCCCGGCGGCCCCCGTGGCGGCCGACAGGACTTACGCGCGCTGCCGCCGCTTGGCCGCCGCGATGGCCCGGTCCGACTCCCGCCGGTCCTGCTGCTCACGCAGCGTCTGGCGCTTGTCGTACTCCTTCTTGCCGCGCGCGAGCGCGATCTCGGCCTTCGCCCGGCCGTCCTTGAAGTACAGGGCGAGGGGCACGATCGTGTGGCCCGTCTCCCCGGACTTCACCGACAGCCTGTCGATCTCCTCGCGGTGCAGCAGCAGCTTGCGCTTGCGGCGCGCCGAGTGGTTGGTCCAGCTGCCCTGGCTGTACTCGGGGATGTGGGCGTTGTGCAGCCACGCCTCGCCCCCGTCGATCTGGACGAAGCCGTCGACCAGCGAGGCCCGGCCCTGGCGCAGCGACTTCACCTCGGTGCCGCTGAGCACCAGCCCGGCCTCGAAGGTGTCGATGATCGCGTAGTCGTGGCGCGCCTTCTTGTTCTGCGCGACGATCTTGCGCTTGCCGCCCTTCTCGCCGTCCTTGGCCTTGGCGGCCGCCCCGCCCTGCTTGGGCTGGGACTCCTTGGGTACGTACATTCCCTTGCTCATAGTGCCGCCATTTTCGCACTACGAAGGGGCCTCACGGGAAGCCGATTAACAGGGCCTACTGCTGTCCCAGGCCGCTGAGCACGGTCTCCGCCCGCTTCAGGGCCTCCCCGTCGGCCTCCAGGTCCGGAGTGATGCCCCGCCCGTCGACCCCGCGCCCGGCCGGGGTGCGGTAGTGGCCGACGGTCAGCTCGGCGACCGAGCCGTCGGGCAGCCGGCTGGGCATCTGCACCGAGCCCTTGCCGAAGGTGCGAGCGCCCACCACCACGGCCCGGCCGCGGTCCTGGAGAGCGCCGGTGACCAGCTCGGCCGCGCTCATGGTGCCGCCGTCGACCAGCGCGACCAGCGGCTTCTCGGTGTCCCCGCCGGGCCGGGCGTGCAGCGCGCGCTGGTCGCCCTCGACGTCGTACGTCGCCACCAGGCCGCCGTCGAGGAAGGCGGAGGCGGCGGTCACGGCCTCGGTGACCAGGCCGCCGGAGTTGCCGCGCAGGTCCAGGATGATGCCGGACCCGGAGCGCGCCCGGCGCACCGCGCCCCGCACCCTCTCCCCGGAGCCCTTGGTGAACGCGGCGACCTTGATCACGGTGACCCCGCCGCGCAGTCCGCGCACGGTCACCGGCTCGGTGGACAGGCTCGCCCGGCGCAGGGTCACGTGCCACGCCCGCGCACCGCGCTGCAGCCCCAGCCGTACGGACGAACCGACGGCGGCGTCCTCGGCGTCGCCGCGCAGCAGGGCGAGGACCTCGGTGACGGGCCGCCCGTCGACGACATGTCCGTCGACGCTGCGCAGCCGGTCGCCCTCGCGGATGCCGGCGTCCTCGGCCGGCGAGCCGGAGCGCACCCCGGCCACCTTGATCCGCCCGTCGCGCCCGCGTCGCGCCCACAGTCCGACGCCGGTGTACCGCCCGTCGAGGGCCTCGGTGAACTCCTCGTACTCGCCCTCGGAGTAGACGGCTCCCCAGCGGTCGCCGCTGCGGCTGACGGCCCGTTCGGCGGCTTCCACCGGCGACTTGCCGTCGGCCATGGCCTCGGCCGCCGCGTCCGCCACGTCGTTGCGGGACACCGCCGCCGCGGCGGTGCGCGTCACGTCCGGCGCCTGCTCGTACTCCCCGGTGCCGGGCAGCGAACCCGTCGCCGCGCCCGCGGCCAGCACACCGGCGAAGACCAATGTCAGGGCGGCCCCGCGGCGGTAGCGGCGGGGCTGACAGAACAGGTCACGACCTGACATGGCGGTGAGTCTAGGACAACAGCGAGGACCGTACGGTCGGTTGACCGTACGGCCCTCGGGGCGTGCGTCACACCTTCAGGTACTTGCGCAGCGCGAAGAATGCGGCAAGGGCCGGCATCAGCAGGCTGGTGACCAGGATCAGCGGCAGGGTGCTGATCACGGCGTCCCAGCCGATGAAGTTGATCAGGTTGAGCTTCTCGGACAGGGCCAGACCGTGGTCGATGATGAAGTAGCGGGCGGCGACCAGGAAGGCGCAGGCGACCATGCCGCCGATCAGGCCCGCGACCGCGGCCTCGGCGATGAACGGCGCCTGGATGTAGAAGCCCGAGGCGCCGACCAGGCGCATGATCCCGGTCTCGCGCCGGCGGCTGAACGCCGAGACGCGCACGGTGTTGACGATCAGCATCAGCGCCACGACCAGCATCAGCGCCATGATCGCCCGCGCGGCCCAGTTCATGCCGTTGAGCAGTTCGAAGAGGTTGTCCAGGATGCCCTTCTGGTCCTGCACGGACTGCACCCCGTCACGCCCGTCGAACGCGGTCGCCACGACCGTGTACTTCTCCGGCTTCGTGAGCTTGATGCGGTACGACTCCTGCATCTGGTCCGGCGTGAGGGAGCTGGCCAGCGGGGAGTCGCCGAACTGCTCCTTGTAGTGCTTGTACGCCTCGTCCTGCGACTCGTACGTCACCTTCTGGACGACGCCCATGTCGTCCAGGTCCGCGAGGATCTTCTTCTTCTGGTCCTCGGTGACCGCGCCCTTGGCGCAGTTGGGGTCGGACTCGGCGTCGCTCTTGTTGCAGAGGAAGATCGAGACGTTGACCTTGTCGTACCAGTAGCCCTTCATGTTGGTGACCTGGTCGCTCATCAGCAGCGAGCAGCCGAACAGGGCCAGGGACAGGGCGACGGAGACGACGACGGCGAAGGTCATCGTCAGATTGCGGCGGAGACCGACACCGATCTCCGACAGTACGAACTGGGCGCGCATGGCGTCTGGTTATGCCTTTCCGTGGAGCCTGTCGGTCGTCAGTGCTGGTAGCCGTAGACGCCGCGTGCCTGGTCACGCACGAGGCGGCCCTTCTCCAGCTCGATGACGCGCTTGCGCATCTGGTCCACGATGTTCTGGTCGTGCGTCGCCATCACCACGGTGGTGCCGGTCCGGTTGATCCGGTCGAGCAGCTTCATGATGCCGACGGAGGTCTGCGGGTCGAGGTTGCCGGTGGGCTCGTCGCAGATGAGCAGCTTGGGCCGGTTGACGAAGGCCCTCGCGATGGCCACACGCTGCTGCTCGCCGCCGGACAGCTCGCCCGGCATACGGGCCTCCTTGCCGCCGAGGCCCACGAGCTCCAGCACCTGGGGCACGGACTTGCGGATCTCGCCGCGGGACTTGCCGATGACCTCCTGCGCGAAGGCCACGTTCTCGTGGACCGTCTTGTTGGGCAGGAGGCGGAAGTCCTGGAAGACCGTCCCGAGCTGGCGGCGGATCTGCGGCACCTTCCAGTTGGAGACGCGCGCGAGGTCCTTGCCCAGGACGTGCACCTGGCCGTGGCTGGCCCGCTCCTCGCGCAGGATCAGCCGCAGGAACGTGGACTTGCCGGAGCCGGAGGACCCCACGAGGAAGACGAACTCGCCCTTCTCCACTTCCAGGGACACATCCCTGAGTGCGGGGTGGCTCTGCTTGGGGTAGACCTTGGAGACGTTGTCGAATCGGATCACGGATGCACCACGGGTCGCCGGGGGTAGATGTGCGTGACCATACGCGAACCCGGTGCGCGAGCGCAGTCGCCGGTCGGGGTTGCGCGCGCCTTGTACGTTTTTGTACGGGCCCGGCGTGCGCGGACGGGGGCACGGGCCACCCGGACGGGCCCGCGACCGGCCCCGACCCGGCCCCCGAGCGGCCCGGAAGCGGCCGCCGCTCCCCTACTTTCCGTGGTCGCCGGACGACGGACGGCAGCCCTCTGGGCCGACTCTGCGCACCCTCCGGCGGAACCTGGCACAGTGGAGGGGGAACGTTCCCACCCATGGGAGCGTTCTCCACGAAAGAACCGGCACGAGGAGGGCAAGCACATGACGTACGACCGGCTGGTGTGCGCTAACTGTGCCGCCCCCGTGGCGGAGGGCCGCTGCCCGGTCTGCCGGGCCAACCGGGAACGACTCCAGCAGGAGAACTTCCTCGCCGGCCTGAACCCCACGGCGCTGATCGCCCTGCTGGCGGTCCTCGTCGCGGCCGTGGCCCTGCTGGCCGCCCACCAGACCGTCTGATCGACGAAGGGCCCGGAGCGTAAGGCTCCGGGCCCTTCGTCGTCGCTGTCGGCCTGCGCCGACAGCGACGAGGTCACGCCGCGGCGCCGCCCCGGCCGTTCACCAGGCGCGGCAGCACACGGAAGCCGATGCCGCCCGCGATCATCGTCGCGGCGCCGATCAGCAGGAACGTGAGCTGCTCGGAACCCGCACCGGTCTCGGCGAGCTCGTCGCCGCCGCCCTGGGCGGTGGTGTCGGAACCGCCGGTGCCCGAGTCGCTGCCCGTGTCGGTCAGGGACGAGGAGCCCTCGCCCTGGGTCGAGTCGCCGGAGCCGCCGTCGGGGTCGGTGTTGTTGCCGGAGCCGTTGCCGTTGCCCTGGCCGTTCCCGTTCCCGTTCCCGGAACCGTTGCCGTTCCCGTTGCCGTTGTCGTCGTCACCCGGGTCCTCCGAGGGGTTCTCGGTCTCGACGGGGTCCTCGGTCGGCTCGGTCGGCTCCTCGGTGGGGTCCGTCGGGAGGTCCGTGGGATCGGTCGGAATCGTCGGATCCGTCGGGAGGTCGGTCGGGACACCGGTGTCGGACGGGTCGGGCTCCGGGTCCGGGCTCGGCGACTCGTCGGCGCACAGGATGCCGAGCACGCAGTCGTCGCCCTCGGCGGCGGAAGCGGCACCGGCGGCGGTCAGCGAGGCACCGGCGGCGATCACGGCGCCGGCCGCTATGCGCGCGACTCGGATCCGCGTCTTGTTCGTCATATGGCTGCTACCCCCAGTAGCTGATCGTCGGTGAGGCGGCGCTCGGGGCCGTGATCAACGGAGGCAGGTGGGCTGAAGCGCATCCCCCCGGTTCACATGCGCCCCAGAAATACGCATGCCACACTTCACCCTTCCCATTTTTTAAACCAACGTCAAGGACGTTAGGGAGTGCATTGCCCAACTCGGATGCGCTATGCCGGAATTCACCTCTGTGAGCGAGCTGTAGAACCCGGACAAACGACAACCGCCCCTGAGTGCAGGGGCGGTTGAGGAGCCGACGGTCATGTCGACAAAGTCACTTCTCTCGAAGGCTACTTCTCCTGCTGCTTGCGCCAGCGGATGCCCGCCTCCAGGAACCCGTCGATCTCGCCGTTGAACACGGCCTCGGGATTGCCGACCTCGAACTCGGTGCGCAGGTCCTTGACCATCTGGTACGGGTGCAGGACGTAGGAACGCATCTGGTTGCCCCAGGAGTTGCCGCCGTCGCCCTTGAGGGCGTCCATCTTGGCCTGCTCCTCCTGGCGGCGCCGCTCCAGCAGCTTGGCCTGGAGGACGTTCATCGCGGTGGCCTTGTTCTGGATCTGCGACCGCTCGTTCTGGCAGGAGACGACGATGCCGGTGGGCAGGTGCGTGAGGCGCACCGCGGAGTCGGTCGTGTTCACGCCCTGACCGCCGGGCCCGGAGGAGCGGTAGACGTCCACGCGCAGCTCGGACTCGTCGATCTCGACGTGGTCGGTCTGCTCGACCACGGGCAGCACCTCGACACCCGCGAAGGAGGTCTGGCGGCGGCCCTGGTTGTCGAAGGGCGAGATGCGCACCAGCCGGTGCGTGCCCTGCTCGACCGAGAGGGTGCCGTAGGCGTACGGCACGTGCACGGCGAAGGTGGTCGACTTGATGCCGGCCTCTTCCGCGTACGACGTCTCGATGAGCTCCGTCTTGTAGCCGCGCTGCTCGGCCCAGCGCAGGTACATGCGCTGGAGCTTCTCGGCGAAGTCGGCGGCGTCGACGCCGCCCGCCTCGGCGCGGATGTTCACGAGCGCCTCGCGGGAGTCGTACTCACCGCTCAGCAGGGTCCGGACCTCCATCTCGTCCAGCGCCTTCTTGACGGACGCGAGCTCGGACTCGGCCTCGGCACGGGTGTCCGGGTCGTCCTCCTCCTCGGCCATCTCGAACAGCACGGAGAGATCGTCGATCCGCCCGCGCAGCGCCTCCGCCTTCCTGACCTCGGCCTGGAGGTGGGAGAGCTTGCTGGTGATCTTCTGCGCCTCGTCCGGGTTGTCCCACAGGGACGGCGCGGCCGCCTGCTCCTCGAGCACGGCGATGTCTGCCCTCAGCTTCTCGAGGTCCAGAACGGCCTCGATCGACTCCATGGTCGAGGAGAGGGACTTGAGCTCTTCGGATACATCGACGACTGCCACGCTCCCAGCGTAACGGCTCCGCCAGGCGGGCAGGGCCGGGGAAGGCGGTACCCCGCCCTGCCTGGCCTCTCGGACGCCCAGCACGGGGCAGTGCCCCGTACCTCAGCCGCTCGGACGCCCAGCACGGGCGGTGGGCGGGCGAAGGCCGGAGTCCGGGGCGGAGCCCCGGCAGGGTGCGGGGCGGAGCCCCGGGGGTCAGGGGGACGCCGGGGCCGAGGAGCCGCGGTCGTCGGGGGTCGCCTCGGAGTCGTCACCGGAGGTGGCCGCCCAGGTCCCCGCCCCGACCGCCGCGACCAACGCCACAGCCGCCACCCCCAGCGTCACCCGTCGCCGCCGCGCAGACGCCCGGTGCCGCGCGGACCCCGGCCGGGGCGCCCCCGCCGCCCGGGGCGCCCGCGCCGTACCCCGCGCTCCCCCGGCCAGCTCGTCGGGCGCCGGCACCCTCATCGACGTATGCGTGTCACGGTTGGAGTCGGGCTTGGCGCCGGGGACCAGGGACACGGCCCCGCGGCGCTCCGGGCCGCCGTCGGCCGTGGACACCGGTCCGTCCGCCGCCGCGGCCGGGCCCGGGGCCTCGGCGTCCTCCTCCGGCTCCGCGTCCGGCTCGTCCACGTCCAGCGGAGGCATCCCCGCGAGCGTCGGCAGCTGCTCCCGCAGCCTCGCCGCGAGCTCCGAGGCGCGCAGCCGGGAGGCCGGCGCCTTGGCCAGGCACTGCACGATCAGCTGCCACAGCTCCTCCGGGATGCCCGGCAGGGGCACCACGGTCTCGGTGACGTGCCGGCGCAGCACCGCGCCCGGGTGACCGCCGCCGAACGGCGTGAAGCCGGCCAGCAGCTCGTAGAGGACGGTGGCCAGGGCGTAGATGTCGACGGCGGCGCGCGGCGGCAGTCCCTCGACGATCTCCGGGGCGAGATAGTCCGGGGTGCCGATGATCTTCGTGGCCCTGGTGCGGCGCGGCGAGTCGATGAGTTTGGCGACCCCGAAGTCCGTCAGCAGCGCCGGGTGCGCACCGCCGGGGCCCAGCGGCCCCTGCATGTCGAGCAGGACGTTCTCCGGCTTGACGTCCCGGTGCACCACCCCGGCCGCGTGGGCCGCGGCGAGCCCCTCGGCGACGTCCGCGACGATCGCCACGGCCGCCTCGGGCGCCATCCGCCGCTCCCGCTCCAGGCGGGTGCGCAGATCGGTGCCCCGGACGAGGTCCATGACCAGGGCGAGATCGTTGCCGTCGACCACGAGATCGCGCACGGAGACGATGTGCGGGTGCTCCAGGCCGAGCAGGGCGGTGCGCTCCTGCACGAACCGGCCGACCAGTTCCTGGTCCGACGCGAGGTCCTCGCGCAGCAGCTTGACGGCGACGGGACCCTCGGGCCCCTCGCCCAGCCACACCGTGCCGGCGCTGCCCCGTCCCAGGATCTGGTTCGCGGTGTACCGGCTGCCGATCTTCCGTGCCAAGACTGCTCCTACAGACGCGTGTTGCGCTAGGGCGTGTTCCGGGACCGCCGTCGTCCGCCCGGGCCGGGCGGGGACTTTCGAAACACGCCCTAAAACTACGCGTCCGAGGAGCCGACCTTCACCGTCGAGGCGGAAATCACCCGCTGGTTGTCGACAAATCCACGAAGTCGCCTCGGCGCGCGAGGCATCACTGCGGAGTGCTGCTCCCCAGTTCCCCGATCCAGTCGGTGACCGTGCCGAACCAGTCGCTGAGCTGCTCCCAGTAGCCCTTGCCGGTGCCGATCCAGCCCTGGAGCGGGCTCAGCTCCCAGACCAGCCAGCCCGCCACGAACAGGATGATGATCGTGAACAGGCAGCCCTTCAGACAGCCGAGTCCGGGGATGCGCATCGGGTTGGCGCTGCGCTGGCGCGGCTGCCGGGGCTCGCGCTGCGGCTGCTGGGGCGGCGGGGCGGGCGCGGGCGGCGCGTACCGCTGCGGCTGGGGCTGCGGCTGGGGCGGGGGCGCGTACCGCTGGGGCTGCTGCTGCGGATAGCCGTAGCCGGGCGGCGGGCCCTGCTGCTGCCGGCCCTGCTGCTGCCGGCCCTGATGGGGGCGCGGCTGCTGGGGCTGCGGCTGCGGCCGGGCGACCTGGCGCTGGGGGCGGCGGCGCAGCGGGTCCTGGTTGGGGTCGAGGTACTGGACCTGGGTCTGCTCGTTGCGGTCGCGGGCGGCGCGCATCTGCGACTGCCAGGGGTGCGGGTCCTCGGGTCCACCGGGCTGGTTCTGCGGCACCGGCGGCATGACGGCGGTGGGGTCGGCCGCCCCGGTGCTCGGCAGGACGGCGGTGGGGTCGGCGGCGCCCGCCGGGCCGGTGTGCGGCAGCACGCTGGTGGCGGCGTTCGGGTCGAAGGCCCCGTGCCCGTTCTGCGGCAGCACCTGGGTGGGGTCCGCCGAGCCCGGCACGGCGGTGGGGTCCGGGTCGGGGGCGAGCAGCGCGCCGACGTTCTCGGCGGCCGCGATCTGCGCGGAGTTCGCGTGCACCCCGACGCCTTCGGCGACGACCCGCAGGCCGCGCGCGAGGTTCACGGCGCTCGGGCGCTCGGCGGGGTTCTTGCGCAGACAGCGCTCTATGACCGTCCACAGCGGTTCGGGGACGGTGGAGGGGCGGCGCGGTTCGGCGCTGAGGTGCTGGTGGAGCACCTCCAGGGCGGAGCTGCCGGAGAACGGCGGGCGGCCGGTGACCAGCTCGTAGAGCAGGATGCCGGCGCCGTAGATGTCGACGGCGGAGGTCTGCGGGCGGCCCTCGGCGCCCTCGGGGGCGACGTAGGCGGGGGTGCCGACGAACTCGTGGGTGCGGGTCAGGCCCGGGGAGTCGGCGAGCCGGGCGATGCCGAAGTCGGTCAGCATCGGGTGCATCTCGCCGCCGTTCTGCCGCAGCAGGACGTTGGCCGGCTTCAGGTCGCGGTGGACCACGCCGTCGGCGTGGCTGGCGGCGAGCGCGTCGGCGATCTGGGCGGTCAGCAGGGACGCGGCGACGGGGCTGAAGGAGCCGTTCTCGCGCAGGTAGCGGTGCAGGTCGGGGCCGTCGACGAGGTCCATGACCAGCGCCAGCAGCTCACCCTCGACGACCAGGTCGCGGACCCGGACGATGTTGGGGTGGGTGAGCCGGAGCAGGACGGAGCGTTCCCGCAGGAAGCGCATCACGATGTCCGCGTCGCTCGCGAGCTCCTCCTTGAGGACCTTGATCGCGACGGTCTCACCGGGCTGGCCCTGCACGGCCGCCTCGGACCCGGCGGTCTCACGCTGGCGCGCTCGCCAGACGGTTCCCGTGGCGCCGCGGCCGAGCGGCTCCTCGAGGAAGTACTTGCTGCCGACTGGCCGCACGTCACGCGCTCCCTGCTGCTTGCTTGCCGGTGTTCCGAACCACTGTAGTGCCGCACCCTGGGGGGACGGCCTGTCGTCCTCATGGGTTGTTCATGGGTTGATACGTACGGATCGCAGTATCGCGACGGGCAAACGTTCTTCGAAAAGACGCTCGACTCGGTCTCACGGTTGCCCGAAGCGGACGTGACCGATCTCAAGACCGGTCTCAAGCGGTCGCCGGTGCGCCATTGGTCAGGCACTTTTGCGGGCAGAGCCGACCAATCAAGATCACTTGTCAGCGGGCGGCGGGCGCGCTGTCGGTGGCAGGTGCGAGGATGCGTGCAGTACTGGCCGACGTGCTCGTGTGGTGGTGGGGGGAGTCCGCGCCCGCGCGCAGAAGGGACCGCTGACGGACATGCAGATCCGGCTGACCGTCGTAGACCCGCTGGGGCCCGCCGAGGCGCGCGGCCGTGCCCTGCGCCGTGACGTGCTGGTCACGGCTCCCGCGGGGACGGCCCTGGCGGCGGTGGCGTCGGCCCTGGCCGCGGCGGTCTCGGGGGACGGCGGCGCCGACCGGCCCGAGCGCGGCGCGACCGTGCTGTACGCCGGGGAGGAGCGGCTGGACACGCAGCGCTGCACCCTGGGCGAGCCCCCGCTGGTGGACGGCGCCGTGCTGTCCGTGGGCGGTTCCGCCGGGCCCGAGCCGCATCCCGAGGTCGACTCCGCCCCGGCCCAGCTGCACGTGGTCGCGGGCCCGGACGCGGGCGGGGTGCATCTGCTGCATGGCGGCCAGGTCCGCGTCGGCCGCTCCGCCGACGCCGACGTGCCCCTGGACGACCCCGATGTGTCGCGGCTGCACTGCGCGGTGACGCTTGCGCCGGACGGGCAGGTCTCGGTCGAGGACCTCGGCTCCACGAACGGGACGGTGCTGGACGGCTCGCGTGTCGGCGACCGCCCGGTGCGGTTCGCGCCGGGCGCGCTGCTCCGGATCGGCGAGTCGGCGCTGCGGGTGTCCGCCCCCGCGGGCGGGTCGCCCGCCCGGCTCACCACGGCCCCGGACGGGGAGGGTCACATCCGGGTCACCCCGTCCGACCCCACCACCGACCCGGAAGCCGGCACCGAGCGGGAATCCGGCACCGGCACCGAGGAGCCCGCCGTGGCGCACGCCCCGGCGTCCTGGGACCCGCCCGGCGGGCAGGAGCACTCCCGTACGGAGCCGCCGGTCGTACCCGGCCAGGCGGGGGCGCCGCTGATAGAGCGGCGCGTCACCTCCGACGCCGAGACCCACGCGGGACGCGCCGGTGCCGGGCGCTACGCGGAGGGCGCCCGGGCGAGCCACGGCAGGCCGGACGGCCCCGGCCTCTCCCCCGCCGGCCCGGACGCCGGGCACGGGTCCTGGCCCGGCCAGGGTTCCGCGCGGGAGGGCGGGCGGCGGCGCGGCGGCCTGTCCGCCTGGGCCCGGCGGCTCGCCGGGGGACGTACGGAACAGACGGAACCCGCCGAGAACGCGGCGTACGACGACCCGCGGGACGACGGCCCGCCCCTGCGGATCTCCCCGAGCGCGGCCGGGCTGCCCGACACCTGGCCCGATCCGGCCGCGCTGCTGCTGACCGCGCTGGGCCCCGGCCCCCGGCTGTGGGAGCGCGGGGCCGGGCACCCCGAGGCCCTCACCGTCCGGCTCGGCACCGCCGACCGCTCGGCACCCGACGGCTCGGGTCTGCTGCCCGCCGTGCCCGTCACGGCGGGCCTGCGCGAGGCGGGCGCCCTGGGTCTCGCCGGGCCGCGCCCCCGGCTGTCGGGGCTGGCCCGCTCGGTGCTGGCCCAGCTCGCCGCGCTGCACTCGCCGGACGCCCTGGACATCGTGCTGATCAGCACCGACCGCGCCCGTCCCGTCGAGGAACGCGTCGCGGAGTGGTCCTGGCTCGGCTGGCTGCCGCATCTGCGGCCGGGCCACGGCCAGGAGTGCCGTCTGCTGCTCGCCTACGACCGTGAGCAGGCCGCCGCCCGCACCGAGGAACTGCTCCGCCACCTGGACGACCAGCTCGCCGAGCGGGCCGACGGCGGGCACGGGCCGCTGGGCGGGTCCGCGCGCGCCGGCATATCCGGGGCGCCCGGGGCCACAGCCCCCGGGCAAGCTCCCTCGACGGCCGGCACGCGACCGACGGCCGCCCCCGCGCCCACCGGTCCCGGCTCCCCGCCCCCGGCTCCGGGCGACACCGGAGCCACCGGCCCCCGGACCACCACCCGCGCCTCCCGCCGCCCCTCCTGGGCCCGCGACGAGGACGGCCCGGACCCGGTGAGCGAGCACCCCGGCCCGTACACCGTCGTGGTCGTGGACGGCGACCCCGGCGGGGCCGGGCTGCGGGACGCGGTCGCGCGGCTGGCGGTGGAGGGGCCGAAGGCCGGCATCCATGTGCTGTGTCTGGCCGAGACGCCCGCGGCCTCACCCGCGTCGCCGGTCATGGAGACCTACGAGGCGGCCTGCGCGGCGACGCCGACCTTCCGTGAGTGCGGGGCCGTCGCCCTGCTCAGCGGTGACGTGGCCGGGGCGCTGCGGCTGCTGCGGGTGGCCCGCACCGGCTCCGGCCCGGCCGCGCGCCGCGCCCCGGTGGGCCGTGGCACGGTCGGGGCCGTGGACGCCGTGTCCGCCGCCTGGGCCGAGCGGTTCGGCCGCGCGCTCGCGCCGCTGCGCACCGACGGTTCCGGGGAGCGGCACCCGCGCGCGTCCGCCCCGCTGCCGCAGGCCGCGCGGCTGCTGGACGAGCTGGGGCTGGCGCGGGCCACCCCGGCCTCGCTGATGGCGCGCTGGGCCGACGCCGCCGACGACACCGCCACCCCCGGCGGCCGGGCCTCGGCGGTCCTGGGCGCCGGACCCCGCGGCCCGGTGGTCGCCGACCTCGTCGCCGACGGCCCGCATCTGCTGGTCGAGGGCCCCTCGGGCAGCGGCCGCACCGAACTGCTGCGGGCTCTCGTCGCCTCGCTGGCGGCGGCCGAGCGCCCGGACCGGCTGGGCATCGTCCTGATGGACGGCCGGGACAGCGTGGGCGCGGGCAGCGGCCACGGCGACGGACTGCACGCGTGCACGGACGTCCCGCACGTCACCACCCATCTGCTCGCCAACGACCCGGTCCGCATGCGGGAGTTCGCGCAGTCGCTGAGCGCCGAGCTGAAGCGCCGCGCCGAGCTGCTCGGGCGCGAGGACTTCGCCGCCTGGCACGCCCGGCAGGAGGTCTCCGCCCGTCTGGTCGCCCAGCGCGCGGCCCCCGGCACGGCGGGCACCCCTTCCTCCGGCACCGGAGACCTGGACGCGCCGCCCAGTTCGACCCTGCGGCTGCGCCCCGGCGCGGCCCGCCGGCGTACGGAGGCGGCGCCGCCGCTGCCCCGCCTGGTCGTGGTCGTGGACGACCTCGACGCGCTGGTCTCCCCCGCGCTGGGCTCGCCCGGCCGGCCCGCCGCCGGGTCCGTGATGCGGGCGCTGGAGGCGGTGGCCCGCGAGGGCGAGCGGCTCGGCGTGCATCTGGTGGCGGCGACCGGACCGGGCGGCCGTACGGCCGAGACGGAACCGGCGCGGCGGGCCACGCTGCGGGTCACGCTCGACGCGCCCACCCCGGGGCCGGACGAACCGGCGCCCGGCCGGGGCCGGTCGACCGGATCGGACGGCCGCGGCACGGCGTTCCAGGGCGGCCGGGTCACGGGCCGTATCCCGCGCACGGCGACCCTGCGCCCGACGGTCGTGCCCCTGGACTGGGAGCGTATGGGCGACCCGCCGGCCCGCCGCCCCGTCCGCGAACTCGGCAACGGCCCGACGGACCTGGCCCTCCTCGCGAGCGCCCTTCAGCGCGCGGCCCGTGAGGTGTCCGCGGCGGAGGTGCCCTCGCTCCTCTGAGCCGTCGGCCGTCCTCGCGTCTGCCGGGTGCGTCCTCGCGTCTGCCGGGTGCCCGCGGCGGGCGGGAGTCCGTCGGACAGGCCCCCGGGTGTGACCCCCGCCGGAAGGGCAACCCGTGTCCGGTGGACGACCGGACGCCCCGTCACGAGGCGGTCACGATCGCGCGGTTGACAGACCGTGCGCTCTTGCCGACCCCTCGGACCGGGCGTACACCGGAGCCCACGGGACAGCGTTCGAAACGTTCGACGAGGAACGACGAGGACGGGGCAGTGATGCGCGGTACGAGCAGCACGATCCGGACACGCAGGACCGTCAGGGCCGCCACGGCCCTGGTCGCGGGAGCGCTCGCGTTCTCGCTCACCTCCTGCGGTGACGACGAAGGCGCGGACGACGGCGAGGGCGGCGGCAGGGCGACGGAGTCCGCCTCCGCGCTGGACCTGCCGGAACTGGACGGCGAGACCCTGGAGGTCGCCGCCGTGTGGACCGGCCCGGAACAGGCCAACTTCAAGAAGGTGCTGGCGGAGTTCGAGAAGCGCACCGGCGCGAAGGTCACCTTCGTGCCCGCGCAGGACCCGATCATCAACTTCCTCGGCTCCAGGATCGCCGGCGGTGCTCCGCCGGACGTCGCGATGCTCCCGCAGGTCGGCGCGATCGAGCAGGCCGTCGACAAGGGCTGGGCGAAGCCCGTCGGGCCGGGGGCCCAGGCACAGCTGACGAAGAACTACTCGCAGGGCTGGCAGGATCTCGGCAAGGTCGGCGGCAAGCAGTACGGCGTCTACTACAAGGCCGCGAACAAGTCCCTGATCTGGTACAACGCGCAGGTCTTCGAGAACGCGGGCGCCCAGGAACCCAAGACCTGGGACGAGTTGCTGACGACCGCGCAGACGGTCTACGACTCCGGTGTCACGCCGTTCTCGGTGGGCGGCGCGGACGGCTGGACCCTCACGGACTGGTTCGAGAACGTCTACCTCTCCCAGGCGGGCCCGGAGAAGTACGACCAGCTGGCCAGGCACGAGATCAAGTGGACGGACCCGTCGGTCCGGGACGCCCTGACCACGCTCGCGGAGATCTGGGGCAGGAAGGACTATGTGGCGGGCGGTGCCTCGGGCGCGCTCCAGACGGAGTTCCCGGCCTCGGTGACGCAGACGTTCACCGGCGGCGACCAGCCCGAGGCGGCCATGGTCTACGAGGGCGACTTCGTCCAGGTCAACATCGCGGAGACGGACGCGAAGGTCGGCGAGCAGGCGAAGGTGTTCCCCTTCCCCTCGGTCGGCGACACCGCGCCGGTCGTCTCCGGCGGCGACGCGGCGGTGATCCTCGAGGACTCCGAGGCCTCGCAGGCGCTGGCCACCTGGCTCGCCTCGCCCGACGCCGCGACCGTCCAGGCGGGCCTCGGCGGCTATCTCTCGCCGAACCGGAACGTCGACCCGTCGGCGTATCCCAACCCGGTGCAGCAGGCGATGGCAAAGGCGCTGATCGCGGCCGGTGACGACTTCCGGTTCGACATGTCCGACCAGGCTCCGCAGGCGTTCGGCGGCACGCCCGGCAAGGGCGAGTGGAAGGCGCTCCAGGACTTCCTGAAGAACCCGAAGGACGTCGCCGGCACCCAGGCGACGCTGGAGGCGGACGCGGCCAAGGCCTACGGAGACTGAGCCGGCGATGGCGACGGCACCGGCGGCAGGGACGGCGAAGGCCCCTGCCGCCCCCCGTGAGCGCCGAAGCGTGACCGGCTCCCGCACCGGCGTGGCGGTGCTCTTCCTGCTGCCCGCCCTGGTGCTGCTGGGCGCGCTCGTGGTCTACCCGATCGGGTACTCGGTCCTGCGCAGCCTCTACGACCGGTCCGGCGACTCCTTCGCCGGGTTCGACAACTACCGGGCCCTGTTCACGGACGACGGCATCCGCACGGCCCTGAGGAACAACGTCGTCTGGGTGGTGTTCGCGCCCACGGTGGCCACCGCGCTGGGTCTGGTCTTCGCGGTGCTGACCGAACGGGTGCGCTGGGGAACGGCGTTCAAGCTGGTCGTCTTCATGCCGATGGCGATCTCGATGCTCGCCGCGGGCATCATCTTCCGGCTGGTGTACGACCAGGACCCGGACAAGGGCGTCGCGAACGCCGTGTGGGTCGGGGTGCACGACACGTTCGCCCAGTCCTCCGCGTTCCCGAAGGCGCACCCGGGCCGCGAGTCGCCGCTGGAGCCGGCCGGCGGCGGGGCGTTCGTCACCAGGGAGCCGGTGCGCGCGGGCACCCCGGTCGCGCTGCCGCTGGTCGGGGTGGCGCCCGACCGGATGCCCGACGACGCCGCGCGGGCCGTCGCGGCGCGGGCCGAGCCGGGCAAGGTCACCGGCACGGCCTGGCAGGACTTCACCCGCGGCAGGGGCGTGGGCACCCTCGGCGCGCCCGACCCGGCGGAGCTGGGATACCCCGGCATGCGGATCGAGGCGGTCAAGGACGGCCGGGTGGTCGCCTCGGCGAAGGCCGCCGCCGACGGCACCTTCACGCTGCCCGCGGCTGCCGACGGGGCCCTGCTGCGGCTTCCGGCCGCCAACTTCGCGGAGCCGTACAACGGCCTGGACTGGCTCGGCCCCTCGCTGGTGACGCCCGCGATCGTCGGGTCGTACATCTGGATGTGGGCGGGCTTCGCGATGGTGCTGATCGCGGCGGGGCTCGCGGGCATCCCGCGCGATCTGCTGGAGGCCGCCCGGGTCGACGGCGCGAACGAGTGGCAGGTGTTCCGCAGGATCACCGTGCCGCTGCTGGCGCCGGTCCTCGCGGTGGTCGCCGTCACCCTGATGATCAACGTCCTGAAGGTCTTCGACCTGGTCTTCATCATCGCGCCGGGCTCCTCGCAGGACGACGCGAACGTGCTCGCCCTGGAGCTGTACCGCAAGGGCTTCTCCGAGGACCAGCCGGGGATCGCCAGCGCGATCGCGGTGTTCCTGCTGCTGCTGGTGGTGCCGGTGATGTGGTTCAACGTGCGCAGGCTCAGGCGGGAGGTGCGGCGATGACGGCGAAGTCCCTGGGCGGAAGGATCGCCGGGTGGGTCAATCACGGCCTGGTCCAGGTCCTCCTGGTCGTGGTCGCGCTGTTCTGGCTGGTGCCGACCTTCGGTCTGCTGCTGTCGTCGCTGCGCTCGCCGAAGGACATCGCGGACAGCGGCTGGTGGACGGTGTTCACCGAGCCCGCGCAGCTCACCGTCGACAGCTACGACAAACTCCTGCACAACGGCGACATCACCGGCTCGATCCTCAACACCGTGCTGATCACGGTGCCGGCGACCGTGCTGGTCGTGGCGATCGCCGCCCTCGCGGGCTACGCGTTCGCGTGGATGGAGTTCCCGGGCCGCGACTGGTGGTTCCTCGCGGTGGTCGGGCTGCTGGTGGTGCCGGTGCAGGTGGCGCTGATCCCGATCGCCGAACTGTTCGGCAGGATCGGGCTGTTCGGGTCCGTCCTCGGGGTGGTCCTGTTCCATGTCGGCTTCGGGCTGCCGTTCGCGGTGTTCCTGCTGCGGAACTTCTTCGCGGAGATCCCCCGCGAGCTGCTGGAGGCGGCCCGGCTGGACGGGGCCGGTGAACTCCGGCTGTTCCTGCGGGTCGTGCTGCCGCTGGGCGCTCCGGCCATCGCCAGCCTGGGTATCTTCCAGTTCCTGTGGGTGTGGAACGACATGCTGGTGGCGCTGGTGTTCTCCGACGCGGGCAGCCAGCCCGTGACGGTCGCGCTCCAGACACAGGTACGGCAGTTCGGCAGCAACATCGACGTGCTGGCGCCGGGCGCGTTCATCTCGATGGTGATCCCGCTGGCCGTGTTCTTCGCGTTCCAGCGGCAGTTCGTGTCCGGGGTGATGGCGGGCGCGGTGAAGTAGCCCTCCTTCGAACCCATGGGCGGGCGGACACCGACCGGTCCGCCCGCTCAAGCACACGGATCGTCCCCCGCACGCGGTACACGGCGTAACCGCCCGGCTCCGGAGGCCGTTGCCGGGCAGAACGCCCGCGCCGACCCATGGATGATCCCTTGCCCAGGTTCAGTGTCATTGTCCCCGCGTACAAGGTGCAGGCGTATCTGCACGAGTGCCTGGGTTCGGTCCTCGGCCAGTCGTACGCCGATCTCGAACTGATCGTGGTGGACGACCGCTCGCCGGACGTCTGCGGCGCGATCGCCGACGAGTTCGCGGCCCTCGATCCACGGGTGCGCCCGCTCGGGCTGCCGGAGAACCGGGGCCCCGGCGGCGCCCGCAACGCGGGCATTCGTGCGGCGGCCGGGGACTACCTGGTGTTCCTCGACGGCGACGACACCCTCGCCCCGGACGCCCTGCGCGCGATCGCCGACCGGCTGAAGGAGACGGGCGAACCGGACGTGCTGGTGCACGGCTTCGCACGGACCGACTGGACCGGCGCGCGGCTGCGGGACGAGGGCGCCGGACACCTCGGCGAGCGGGGCCCGGCCCCGTTCGGCCTGGCGGACCGGCCGGAACTGCTGCGACTGCCGGCCCTCGCCCAGAACAAGGTCTGCCGACGGGAGTTCGTCCAGTCCGGGGGCCCGGCCTTCCCGGCGGGCCGCCACGAGGGCACGCCCTGGACGTATCAGCTGCTGCTGACGGCCGAGTCGATCGTGACGCTGGACCGGGTGTGCGTGCTGCGCCGGCCGCGTCGGCCGGCGGGCGGGGAGCGGCACTTCGACCTCTTCGAGCAGTACGACCGGCTGTTCGCGTTCCTCGGTGAGCGGCCCGGCCTCGAAGAGTGGCGGCCGGTGCTGTTCCGGCGCATGGCCGACCATCTGACGGAGGTGTTCACCGGCCCCGGAAGGCCGCCGCGCGGCAGCCGCGCCGAGTTCCTGCGCCGGGCCCGCGACCTCCACCGCCGCCACCGCGCCCCGGACACCCCGGTGCCGCCCCGCCTCACGGCGGCGGTCGAGCGGCGGCACCCCCTGCGCGCCCGGCTGCGGGACGCCCTGGTCCGCCTCGGCGCGCACCGCATCTACCGGACCCTGGGCCTGACCCGGCGGCTCGCCCGCCGCGCGGCCCGGCTCGCCGCCCGGCTCGGCCGTCTGTTGCGCACGGCCACGCTGCGCCTGCACTACCGCGTCCAGCGCAGGCTTCCGCTGCGCGCCGACCGGGCGGTGTTCGCCGCGTACGGCGGCCACGGCCACTCCTGCAACCCGGGCGCGCTGGAGTCGGCCTTCCGCGAACTGGCCCCGCACATCCGGACGGCCTGGGTCGCCCGCCCCGAGCACCACCACACCGTGCCGCCCGCCACCCGCCGCCTCACCCCGGGCACGGCCGCGTACTGGACGGCCCTCGCGCGCTCCAAGTACCTCGTCGACAACGACGCCTTCGACCGCCGTCTGGTCAAGCGGCGCGGCCAGGTCCTCGTGCAGACCCGGCACGGCACGCCCCTCAAGCGCATGGGCCTGGACCTGTGCGAACGCCCCGCGGCCGGCGGGAACCCGGACGCCGCCGAGCTGCTGCGCGACGCGGGGTCCTGGGACTACGTCGTCTCCGCCAACCGCCACGCCACCCTGACCTGGGAGCGCGTCCACCCCGGCGCCTACACCACGCTGGAGTACGGCCACCCCCGCAACGACGTCTTCCAGCAGGCGACCTCGGCCGACGTGGCCCGGCTGCGCGAGAGCCTCGGCGTCCCGCGCGGCTCGGTCGCGATCCTGTACGCCCCGACCCACCGCGACTACCGCCGCGGCCAGGTCCCCGAGCTGGATCTGGAGCGGGTGCTGCGCCGCCTCGGCCCGCGTTTCGTGGTGCTGGCCCGCGCCCACCACCGCCGGCCCGGCCCGCTCGGCGAGGGCGCCCGGATCATCGACGTGAGCGGCCACCCGAGCGTCGAGAAGCTCTGCCTGGCCTCGGACGCCCTGGTCACCGACTACTCGTCGATCATGTTCGACTACGCCGTCCTGGACCGGCCGATCGTCGTCCACACCCCCGACCTGGAGGCCTACGAGGCCGCCCGGGGCACCTACTTCGACCTGCGGGCCTTCCCGCCGGGCGCGGTCGCCCGCAGCGAGGACGAACTGACCGACATCTTCGCCACCGGCCACTGGCGGGGCTCCCGCTCGGCGCAGCTGCGGGCGGCGTTCCGGGAGCGGTTCTGCCCGCACGACGACGGCCGGGCGGCCGAGCGGGTCGTACGGCATGTGGTGCTGGGCGAGCCGGGGACGCCGCCCGTGGCGCCGCCGGAGTCGCGGCACCCCGTCCCCTCGGCCGCCGATTCGCTCGAGCGGCCCCTCCACGCGACCGTCCCGCGGCCCTCAGGTCCGCTCACCGCCACCGTCGCCGACAGCCACTGAACGGCGTTCACCTCCCGGGAGTGCGTATGCCCCGCAGTTCGTCGCGGCCCACCCCGTCCCGGCCGGCCACCCTGCGGCCGTCCGGGCGACCCGGCGGGCGACGCTCCAGACGCCGTCCGGTGTGAGGGGCGGTGCCTCGGGGGTGGCGTACCTCGGGTGCGGGTGCCGGTGCTGTGCGGGTGCAGGCACGGGTGCCGGGCGGGGTGAACGGGTTCACTCGATGAGGTGAGCCGAGGCGGTGCCGTCGACCCGGTCGGGAATATACGGTCAATGCCCCTCACGCCCCCTTCCGTCACCGCCCGGTGAGCGCCGAGGTCCTGGCCGGACGGCCGACCCGCGGTGCCACGGCCCTGCGCGGCGGGCGGCTGTGGCGTCCCAGCCCGTACCAGGTCTTCGGGTTCCTGTTCTGGCTGGTGATCACGCTGGCGTACTGGCGGCTCCCCCAGTGCTGCGACACCGGCCAGCACGCGGCGGTCGTCGAGCGCCTTAAGGCGGACCTGCTGAATCCACGTCACCCGACGGCCGACCTGCCCGGCGCGGGCAGCCCGTACTACTCGCCGTACGCGCTCGCCCAGGGCCTGTTCGCGCGGCCGGCGGGGATGTCCGGCTGGGAGGTAGTGCGGCTCGCGGGGCCGCTGAACCTGCTGGTGCTGCTGACCGGCCTCGGCCGCTTCGTGCGGATGCTCACGCCCCGGCCGTGGGCGCCGGTGCTCGCCCTGGCCGCGACGACGCTGCTGTGGGGCACCGAGCCCGCCGCGTGGAGCGGCTTCACGGGCCTGATGCCGCTGGTCGGCGGCCTCGCCCACCCGGCCGTCCTCGCGACCGGCCTCGCCCTGTGGGCCTGGGCCCTGACCGGGACACGGGCGCACGACACGGCGAGGGTGCGGTTCGTCGGACCGCGCGGTCTGCCGAGCCTGACCGGCTACGCGGGCCTCGGCCTGCTCTACGGCCTCGCCCTGCTGGTCCACCCGGTCACCGCTGCGGGCACCCTGGCGGGCGGGGCGGCGATCGTCGCCGGACGGCAGCGCGCGTGGGGCCCCGCGGTGGCCGGCCGCTGGGCGCTGACCTGCGCGGTCGCCCTGGTCACGGCGGCCGCCTGGCCCTACTTCGAGGTGTTCGGCCTCGTCGGGAACGGCAGCCTCGACGCGGTCCACCGGCGGCTCTACGACGCCCTGCCCGGACAGGTCTGGGCGGCGGTCCTGGTGGGCCTGCCCGCGCTGTGGCCGCGTCTGCGCCGTTCCGGCCCGCGCGATCCGCTCGTGCTCATGGTCGCCGCGGGCTGCCTGCTGACGGCGTACGGCTGGTTCACCGGCCACCACGCCTACGGCAGGGTTCTCGGGCTCACCCTCCTGCCGCTCCAGTGCGCGCTCGCGGTGGAACTGGCGGCGCCGCGTCCCTGGCCCGCCCGGCGGCGGCTGCTCGGCGTGGTCGCGGCGGTGGCGGCCTGCGCGGGCTTCCTGACCGTCCAGGCCGGAGCGGTCGTGCCCCGCTCGCTGGATCCGGTCGGCTTCGCGCAGCCGCCGCGCGGGCCGTCGTACGCGTGGGCCGCGCAGTACGTCCGTCCCGGTCAGGTCGTGCTGACCGACGGACATCACGCGCGGGGCGCGCTCCCCGGGTACGGCGCCGACCTCGTCGCCCCCGCCCGGCCCGACCCGGCGCTCGACGAGCGCGAGCGGCTGCGGCGGCTGGCGGACGTGCGGGCGTATCTCGCCCCGGGGTCGACCCGCGCCGCGCGCACCGCCCTCGTCCGCCGCCACCGGGTGCGCTGGCTGCTGCTCACGCCCCGGCAGACCCTTCCCGAGGAGGCCGTGGTGGTCGCCTGGAGCGAGCGGACGGGAGAGGTGCTGGCGCGGGTCGGCTGATCCGTCGGGCGCCGGCTCCCGCGAACAGCGGACTACTCGACGACGATGTCCACGTCGATGTTGCCGCGGGTGGCGTTGGAGTACGGGCAGACCTGGTGGGCCGTCTCTATCAGCTTGCGGCCGGTCGGCTCGTCCACGTGCGCGGGCAGCTCGACGCGGAGCGTGACGGCCAGGCCGAAGCCCTCGCCCTCCTTGCCGATGCCGACCTCGGCGGTCACGGCGGCGTCGCTCACGTCGATCTTGGCCTGGCGGCCGACGAGGCCCAGGGCGCTGCCGAAGCACGCGGCGTACCCGGCGGCGAAGAGCTGCTCGGGGTTGGTGCCCTGGCCGTTGCCGCCGAGCTCCACCGGCATGGCGAGCGCGAGGTCGATCTTGCCGTCGGAGGAGACGGCGCGGCCCTCACGGCCGTGGGTGGCGGTGGCGACAGCGGTGTACAGCGCGTCCATGGAAAACCATTCCTCTCGGGGAACCGGGCGAAGTCGGGCTCCGGCGGCCCTGTCCGGCCGCCTTCACGACCACAAGTAGAGCACACAATTAAGTTGTGCACAACTAAATGGAGGACCGGAGCTACCCTGGAGGCATGACCCCGACACCGTCCGGCGCCGCCGCCCAGGAGGACTGGCTCCGCCTGGACCGCCAGATCTGCTTCTCCCTGCACGCCGCCTCGCGCGCCTTCAACGGCGTCTACCGCGTGATCCTCAAGGACCTGGGCCTGACCTACCCCCAGTACCTGGTGATGCTGGTGCTCTGGGAGCGGGGCGAACAGCCGGTCAAGAAGCTCGGCGAGCATCTGCGGCTGGACTCCGGGACCCTGTCCCCGCTGCTCAAGCGGCTGGAGTCGGCCGGACTCGTCCACCGCGAGCGCAGCGCGCGCGACGAGCGTTCGGTGGAGGTCCGGCTGACCGCCGAGGGCGAGGCCCTGCGCGAACGCGCGCTCGCCGTGCCGCGCCGGATCGTCGAGGCGACCGGGTTCGACCCCGCGGAGATCGGCGAACTGCGCGCCCGGCTCGACCTGCTCACCGGCGCGCTGGACAGGGCCGCGGCGAGTGAGCTGGCCGCGGCGGCGTCGGGGCGCGCGGAGCCGTAGCGGTCACGCCGCCGTTCGTGGGGGGGCGCGTGGCGGGGCGTCGATCGGGTCGGGTACGGCTTTGAGAGGACACGCAAAGCGTCTCTTCGGTCGCGGTGCGTGACCTTCCCGGCCCTTGGGGTGTTCTGTCCCTGATTCACTGGGTGCGGGGGAAGCACCGCCGAAGAGGGGACGTCCGAATGACCTGGCTGATCACCGGTGGGGCCGGCTACATCGGGGCGCACGTCGTCCGCGCGCTGCGGCAGGCGGGCGAGCGGGCCGTGGTGTACGACGACCTGTCGACGGGGCTGGCGGAGCGGGTGCCGCGGGACGTGCCTCTGGTGGAGGGCTCCACGCTGGACGAGGCCCGGGTCCGTGAGGTCCTGGCCCGGCATCCGGTTACGGGGGTCGTCCATCTCGCCGCGAAGAAGCAGGTCGGCGAGTCGATGGACCGGCCGCTGCACTACTACCGGGAGAACGTCGAGGGCCTGCGCGTCCTGCTGGACGCGGTGACCGATGCGGGGGTGCCGTCCTTCGTCTTCTCCTCCTCGGCGGCGGTGTACGGCATGCCGGGCACGGAGCTCGTGACCGAGGAGACTCCGTGTGCGCCGATGTCGCCCTACGGCGAGACGAAGCTCGTGGGCGAATGGCTGGTGCGGGCCACGGGGCGGGCGACCGGGATGTCGACGGCGTGCCTGCGGTACTTCAACGTGGCCGGGGCGGCCGGTCCCGAGCTGGCCGACGCGGGGGTGTACAACCTGATCCCGATGGTCTTCGAGAAGCTCACGGCGGACGCGGCTCCGCGGATCTTCGGCGACGACTATCCGACGCCGGACGGTACGTGTGTGCGCGACTACATCCACGTCGTCGATCTCGCGGAGGCGCATGTGGCCGCGGCGCGTGCGCTCGCGTCCTCGCCCGGGCGGGCGCTCACCCTGAACATCGGGCGCGGTGAGGGGGTCTCCGTGCGCGAGATGATCGACCGGATCAACGCCGTCACCGGCTACGCCCGTCCGCCCCACACCACCCCGCGCCGGCCCGGCGACCCCGCCCGCGTCGTCGCCTCCGCCGACCGGATCACCACCGAGCTCGGCTGGAAGGCGCGGTACGACGTCCAGGACATGATCGCCTCGGCCTGGGACGGGTGGGTACGCCTCCACCCGGAGGCGGCGCGCATGTAGCCCGTCCGCCGATGACGCCAGCTGTGGGTGGGTGGGTGGGTGGAGCGGGGCCGGGCCGGGGGGTATCCGTCCTCGGTCCGCCGGACTGGCCTCTTACGGGGGTTCTGGTGTCTGACGGCGGCCGCTGCGGGCGGACACCCCCCGCCCCGTCCCCTTGCCGCCGTACGCGTCGCCGCTACGGGCTGCGCACCCCAGCCGCCGCGGGCACGCGTGCCCCCGCCGCTGCGGGCATGCGTGCCGCTAAGGGCGGCACGGGTGGGCGCTGCGGCACCTCGTCGCGCCGAGTTGCGCACCGCCCCGTCCTCAGCCCCCACCGGGCGGTCCGTCGCTGACGCCGAGCTGGGCACCGCCCACGCCCCAGCCCCAAGCAGGGGCACCTCGCCGACGCCGAGCCGCGCAGCGCCCTGGCACCGACGCCGCCCGGCCGCACAAGCAAGCCCGCGCGCAGCGCACCAGCCCGTCACAACACCGCCAGCGCCCCCGCCGTCGCCCGGGCCAACGCCGCCAGATACCCCTTGGGCAGCTTGGGATGGCGAACCACGACCGCCCGCCAGTAGAGCGGCCCGGAGATCAGGTCGAGGGCGATCTCCTCGTCGACCCCGTCCCGCATCTCCCCCCGCCCCACCGCCGCCGCGACGATCTTCAGGGCGACCCCCTCCTGCCCCTCCCGCAGAGCCTTCTGCATGAGCTCGGCGATCTCGGGGTTACGGGCCGCCTCGGCCTGGAGGTCGGGAATGATCTGCGAGGCGACCGGATGCCGCAGCGCCCGCGAGGTCACCTCGTACAGCACACGAAGGTCCCCCTCGAGCGAGCCCGTGTCCGGCGCCGGCAACCCCTGCACGGCGATGGCCGACACGATGTCGAGCACCAGATGCAGCTTGGAACGCCACCGCCGGTACACCGCCGTCTTGCCGACCCCGGCCCGCCGCGCGATCCCCTCGATCGACATCCGCGCGTAGCCGACCGCCGCGAGCTCCTCGAAGACAGCCGCCCGGATCGCCTCCGTGACGTCCTCCCGGAGAACGGCGGCACCCGCGGGCGACCGGCGGCGGGGGCTCGGCTGGGATCCGTCGGCGTTGGTCATGCGGACAGCATAGGGCGTTGCGACGAAACGGTTGCGTTCCGACGTAGCGCGTCACGACGATACGGTTGCGTCCCGACGCCGACTCGGCCTACGCTCGCGTTGCGACGATACGGTCCCGTCCCGACGTACGTAAGAGAGGGGTAAGGACCCCCGCCGCACCGCCTCCCCCGAGCGAAAGCAGCCGATGTGAGCCAGGTCCTCCACGCACCGCCCCCCACGGCGCCGCCGGCCGACGACGACCTCGCCGCGCTGGCCGCGCGCCACGGGCTGACGGTCAGCGGCGCCCGCGCCTCGCTGCCCGGTTACATCCGCCAACTGTGGGCCCGGCGCCACTTCATCGCGGCGTTCTCCACCGCCAAGCTCACCTCCCAGTACAGCCAGGCGAAGCTCGGACAGCTCTGGCAGGTGATGACGCCGCTGCTGAACGCGGCGGTCTACTACCTGATCTTCGGCGTGCTGCTCCAGACCAAGCGCGGAGTCCCCGACTACGTGCCGTTCCTGGTGACGGGCGTGTTCATCTGGACGTTCACGCAGAGCTCGATCCTGGCGGGCACGCGCGCGATCTCCGGCAACCTCGGCCTGGTGCGGGCCCTGCACTTCCCGCGGGCCGCGCTGCCCATCTCGTTCTGCCTCCAGCAGCTGCAGCAGCTGCTGTTCTCGATGGCCGCACTGTCCGTGATCCTGCTGGGCTTCGGCGTGCCGCCGGCCGCGTCCTGGCTGCTGGCGGTCCCGGCGCTGGTGCTCCAGTTCGTCTTCAACGCCGGTGTCTCGCTGATCCTGGCCCGCCTCGGCGCCAGAACCCCCGACCTGGCGCAGCTGATGCCGTTCGTGCTGCGGACCTGGATGTACGCGTCCGGCGTGATGTTCAGCATCGACCACATCCTGCGCACCCACACCGATCTGCCGTCCTGGGTGGGCACCGTCCTCCAGCTGAACCCGGCCGCCGTCTACATCGACCTGATGCGCTTCGCCCTGATCGACAGCTTCCACGGGAGCCAGCTCCCGCCGCACGTCTGGGCGCTCGCGACCGGCTGGGCCCTGCTCGCCGGCATCGGCGGTTTCATCTACTTCTGGAAGGCTGAGGAGACGTACGGCCGTGGCTGAGCTCATTCCCGGGACCGCCGAGAGCGTCCCCACCGTCGTCGCCGACCACGTCGACATCGTCTACCGCGTCAACGGCACGGGCGGCGGCCGCGGTTCGGCCACCGCCGCCCTCAACCGCATCCTGCGCCGCGGGAAGGCCGAGAAGGCCTCGGGCGTGCGCACGGTGCACGCCGTGAAGAACGTGTCCTTCGTGGCGTACAAGGGCGAGGCCATCGGGCTGATCGGCACCAACGGCTCCGGCAAGTCGACCCTGCTCAAAGCGGTCGCCGGCCTGCTGCCCGTGGAGAACGGCCGGATCTACACCGGCGGCCAGCCCTCCCTGCTCGGCGTCAACGCGGCCCTGATGAGCGACCTCACCGGCGAGCGCAACGTCCACCTCGGCGGCCTCGCCATGGGCATGACCCGGGAGCAGATCAAGGAGCGCTACGAGGAGATCGTCGACTTCTCCGGCATCAACGAGAAGGGCGACTTCATCACCCTGCCGATGCGCACCTACTCCTCCGGCATGGCGGCCCGGCTGCGCTTCTCCATCGCCGCCGCCAAGGACCACGACGTCCTGCTGATCGACGAGGCGCTCGCCACCGGCGACCGTTCCTTCCAGAAGCGCTCCGAGGCCCGTATCCGCGAGCTCCGCAAGTCCGCGGGCACGGTGTTCCTGGTCAGCCACAACAACAAGTCGATCCGCGACACCTGCGACCGCGTGCTGTGGCTGGAGCGCGGCGAACTGCGCATGGACGGGCCCACGGAGGAGGTCATGCGCGAGTACGAGAAGTTCACCGGCGACGCCAAGCCCAGGCCTCGGCCGAAGCCTGCGCCCACGGCTTCCGTGCCCGCCTGAGCGAACGGCTCGGAGAACGGGAGGGGGGGGGGGGGGGGGGGGGGGGGGGGGGGGGGGGGGGGGGGGGGGGGGGGGGGGGGGGGGGGGGTGGGGGGGGGGGTGTGGGGGGGGGGGGGGGGGAGAGAG